>JBLINP010000028.1:0-25331 GCA_047639415.1 Planctomycetota bacterium
GGATTGCGGCTCAAATCACGATCTGGAGCAACTTCGCGCAATATGTGACTCAAGGGCAAATCTTGATGCGCCCAAGCACCCAAAGTCGACTTTTGAACTCGTCGCTGGAGTTCTCCAAAGCCGGGGTTTCCAGAGAGATCTGTGCGCATCACGAGCATGTTCACCAGGAACGCAATCATGCCCTCGAGTTCTTCGCGATTGCGATGAGCTACGGCCGAACCAATGATGACATCGGTTTTACGGCAGGTGTGATAAAGGGTCACGAGAAAGGCAGCGTTCAGGGTGGCAAAAGGTGTAACTCCAGAGCTTCGCGACAACTTGCGCAGTTGGTTGCTGAGCTCTTCGGTTAGCAAGACCGTGTGATGCCCTCCGCGAAAAGATTGCACGCTCGGCCGCGGATGATCGGTGGGGAAGTCTAGATTCGTAAGCTCCCCGGATAGCTGGGTTTTCCAATACTCGATGTGTTCCTTCAACACATCGCCTTGCAAGTTTTGGCGCTGCCAAATGGCAAAGTCAGCCAGCTGAACCGGCAAGGGATCTAATGGAGATTGTTCGCCCTTCGCATACGCGACATAGAGCTCCTGCAGCTCGCGCGTAAACACTCCCATGGACCAACCATCGGTAATGATGTGGTGCGAGTTCAGAGTGAGCACATGCTCTTCAGTTTCAACTCGAATCAAGATGGCGCGGAACAGCGGACCTTGTTCCAAGTCGAAACCAACGTGCGCTTCTTCCGTCGCTAAACGCAGTGCTTCGGATTCAGCGTCAGCGGGCGCGCGCTCGCTAAGATCGATCAGTTTGAGCTTGAACTCATACACCGGTGCGATGTCTTGGAAGGGCTTGCCGTCCTGCGTCTTGAAACTGGTTCGCAGCGGTTCGTGACGGTTCACGATCTCACCCAACGCGCGTTCGAGTGCCTCGCTATTCAGAACTCCCGAGAGACGCACGGCGCTCGGCTGATTATGAGTGGCGCGCTCGGGCTCCAATTGCTCCAAAAACCAAAGCGCCTCTTGGCCGAAGGATAGCGGCGTGGCTGCTCCCGGCTCGCGCGCCTCCATGTTGGCTGTGGGCTTTTTCTGAATCCCCTTCTTGGCCAGAAGCTTGGCGAGTAGGGCTTGGCGGCCCGGAGACATGGTGGCACCGGAGCGCGCTCCGTCGGGTGTGCTTGAAGGTGAAGGGGAATCGCGGGACATGATTGGAGAAGGCGGTCTTGATCGAAGCGATTGTTGGAGTTGGTCCCCTCGGTCGATGATCCTTGGGACGGTTAGCGCCCAGACTACAGGCTACCTCCGCGATCCTCATCGGGCAGCGTCGAGGAGCGTCAAAGTCTGCTCGCGTGCAGATTGAGCAGGAACTCTTCGAAATCTGCCTAGATGTCACACCACTTTGAGCGGGTAATTGCTCGCACGGTCTCACATCCGGATACAGTGATCTTGAATACTTACCGCATAATCAACGCGGAAAACACGAGCTAAGGTGCCCAGGTGCCTTTTAATGCTAATTTAATGGTTAACGAATCAACACGAATCTTCAATTCCGCAATTGGAGCCTCCGCAATATCGGCGAGTTTTGAATTGGGCTTGCTCGACGCGATCAACGAGTCCGATCCTTTTGACGTCATGGCGTTTTGCGAAGACCGCGGTCTGAGCCACTACGCGATCGGAGGCATCCTTCAGGTGCTCTATCGTTTCGACATCGTCAAATTGGATGACGAGCGCAAAGAGGCAACTCAAGGACCTGAATTTGCCGATGTCTTCGCGGACAAGGGCTACTTCATGTGGCTTGTTCGCGGCTATGGAAACTTACTGCACAACTTGGCGGGAATCGTCGAGGACGGTACCTGTGATACGAATGGCATCGGCCGTGATGGCAAGTTCATCGCGATGTCCGGCCGCGATTATGGCGCACGTTACGTTGACGAGCACTTCACGCAAGTGATGAACGAAGAGCCCTTCACGGTTGCAGCAGATCTCGGATGCGGCAGTGCGGAGCGCCTGATGGGTTTGGCGCGCGCCCGGCCGGATTTCCGCGGCGTAGGAGTTGAAGTGAATAAAGGCGCCGTCGATTTGGCACGCCGCTCGATCAAGGAAGCTGGTCTTGAGGATCGCGTCCAAGTGGTTCACTTCGACGTGAAGAACCTGACCTTCCAGCCCGAGTTCGAGGAAGTTGAAGTGCTCTTCTGCTTCTTCATGGGACACGATCTGTGGCCGCGGCCGAACTGCTTGAAAGCATTCAAATCGATTCGCGGTGCCTTCCCGAACCTGAAGCGCTTCTTGTTCAGTGACACCTATCGCTCGGACTTCCCCGCACCGGGACATCCGCCAATCTTCACTCTGGGCTTCGAATTCACCCACGACATGATGGGGCAGTTCATCCCGAATATTCCCGAGTGGGAAGGTTTGTTCAAAGAGGCCGGCTGGGAGCTGAAAGGCCGCCACGACCTCTCCATCGCCTACAGTTCCATCTTCGACTTGCGCCCCACGGGCAATATCGACGATTGATGACTTGAGCGCGTGAAAGCGAGCATTGAGCTACTCTCCAGGTAAGCTTTTTCGCTCGTGCTCACGCGCACCAATTGCGACATGAGTACGGACGGAAGTCAACTTTCTCCGCAGCAACGACGCCTCCGGTTTCTAACCGGGAGGGCTCAATCGTCTCGAAGCATGGTTTGCCATGTCTCGATGCGTGGCAGCTTGGTTGATGCGGTTTTGTTATCGGCGTTGAATCGAGTGATCTCGAAGCACGAGATCCTGCGAACTAGTTTCACGGGATCAGGCGCGGGGACTCTGCCGGTTATTGCGGAGCGAGTAGAAGCTTCGGTTCAATTCCTCGCTGGGGCAGATTCTGAATCGGCGCTAGGTGAGCAGATCGCCAACTTGTTCCGCGATGCGCGTGCCGAACGATTCGATGCGCCGGGTTGCGCACCGTTGCGGGCAACTTGTTTGCGCGTTTCCGAGAAGCGCACCGAGATGTTTTTATCGGTCTCGCCAATGTGCGCGGACTGGGACGGGCTTGGCAATCTCGTTGCCGAGCTTGCCGCGGCTTACGCGGAATCGAACGGTCAAGGCGAGTTTGACGATGAAGCGATGCAGTACGCGGATGTCGCTGCGTGGCAAAACGAGTTATTGGAAGATGAAGACTCGGCCGCGGGTTTGGAGTATTGGCGCGAAGTGGATCTCGCGTCGGGTGCTGGTCTTACATTGGCTTTCGAACGGCCCTCGGGCGGTGAGTTTGAGGCCGAGCTTTACACGCGCGATTTAACGAGCGTTCAATTTGCGGGGCTCGAACGCGCTGCGACCGGGAAGCAGGCTTCGACACGCGATTTTCTATTGACGGCTTGGCTGGTGTTGTTGCGCCGACTGAGCGGGCAATCGGAGTTGTTGGTCGGTATGGGCGCGAACGGGCGCCAGTACGAGGAGTTGGAAGAACCGCTGGGATTGCTCGAACGCTCTTTGCCGCTCAGTATCGCCGTCGAAAAAGAGGCGCCGTTTAGCGAGGTCTTGCAGTCCGTTGCTGTGCGAGCAGAAGAGATGGAGCGTTGGCAGGAACTCTTCGATGGGCAGTGTTATGCCGTGCAGGATGCGGTGAAGCATTTGCCGTTCGCGTTCGACTTTCGTCGTGCGCCGTCCAATTTCGACGCTGGTGGAGTTCAGTTTTCGATTGAAGAGCGCTTTAGCCTGGCCGATCGCTTCAAGTGCCGCTTGGAGTGTCATGAAACTGCGATCGGATTGAAGCTCGCGCTTACTTATGACGCTGGCGTATTCGAAAGTCAGACTATCGAGAGGTTGGCAGGGGAGTTTGAAACCTTGCTTGGAGCTGCGATTGCCGCTCCCGAAACGCCAATCGAGCGACTCGCGATCTTGAGTTCGGAAGAACATCAAGGGCTCGTCATCGACTTCAACGATTCCGACGCGGACTATCCCAAGGACTGGCTCGCACACGATTGGATCGAAGCTGCAGTCGAACGCGGACCCGATCGCGTGGCTGTTCGACAAGGCGACCAAGAGCTCACTTACCGCGAGCTTGACGAACGCGCGAATCAACTCGCTCACCATCTGCAAGCCCGCGGCGTCGGCCCAGACACTTTGGTCACGCTGTGCATCGAACGCTCGTTCGACATGGTCATTGGCATCGTCGGCATTCTCAAAGCTGGCGGAGCCTACGTTCCGATCGACCCGGCTTATCCGAAAGAGCGTTTGCTCTTCTTGCTCGAAGACACGAACGCCTCGGTACTTGTCACGCAGGATAAGTTGATCGGCGAACTCGAAGGCAGCGATGCTGAAATCGTCTGTCTAGATACGCACGCGGCAGAAATCGCCAAGCATCCGGTGACCAAGCCTGCGAGCGACGTGGCCCCCGGGAACTTGGTCTACATCATCTACACCTCGGGTTCGACTGGTAAGCCGAAGGGCGTGGTCATCACGCATGAGAAGCTGGTCATCTCGAACAGCGCGCGCATCAAGTACTTCGGCCACACGCCGGAGAATTTCCTGCTGCTCTCATCCGTTGCGTTCGACAGTTCCGTCGTTGGAATCTTTTGGAGTCTTTGCGCCGGCGGAACGCTTGAACTGATTCCCGAAGGACTTGAAAAGGACATCGCTCAGATCCCCAAAGTGATCCAGGAGCACAAGGTTTCGCACTTGTTGACCTTGCCGTCTTTCTATCGATTGATTTTGGAGACATCCGATCCGGAGCAACTCGCTGGGATGCACTCTGTCATTGTGGCTGGTGAAGCGTGTCCCTTGAAGATGGTCGACCACCATCGTCGCGCTCTGCCCACGGTCGGCTTGTTCAGCGAATACGGCGCGACGGAGACGACGGTCTTCAGTTCGGTCTACAACTGCTTGGAACAAACCCACGAAATCGCACCTGTCGGCAATCCGATCGACAACGGCGAGATGTACGTGCTCGATGAATTTCTCGCACCTTGCCCGATCGGCGTGCCTGGTGAAGTTCACTTCGGGGGTATCGCATTGGCGCTCGGTTATTGGCGCCGTCCGGAGTTGACTGCCGAGCGTTTCGTTTCGAGCCCCTTCGGCGTCAAGCCGGGTGCCAGGCTCTACAAGTCGGGCGATTTGGCCAGGCACCTCGAAGACGGCAATCTCGAGTTCCTCGGTCGGCTCGACAATCAGGTCAAGATTCGCGGTTACCGCATCGAACTCGAAGAGATCGAAGTTGCCTTGCTCGCTCACCCCGCACTCAAAGAAACCGCGGTTTTGGCGCGTTCGGATCACGGCGAAGAAAAGCGCTTGGTCGGCTACGTTTTGATCGAAGAAGGGCACAGTGCACCGTCGGTTACCGAGTTGCGCGACTTCTTGTGCGAAACGCTGCCCGAGTTCATGGCGCCCGCGATCATTCTGTTCCTCGACGACTTTCCGCGTACGCCCAACGGCAAAGTGGATCGCAAAGCCCTGCCCGAACCGGGAACTGAGCGGCCGGATTTGGAGAGTGATTTCCAGGCGGCGGGTTCAACAGCAGAGACCGTCTTGACCAAAATTTGGTCCGAAGCACTTGGGCTGGAGGAGATTGGCGTCAACGACAACTTCTTCGAGCTGGGCGGCGATTCGATTCTCAGTATTCAAATCGTTTCGCGCGCCAAACAAGTCGGCTTCGTGATGTCGGCGCGACTCTTGTTCGAAAATCAAACGATTGCGGAGTTGGCCGCTGCTGCCGAGTTCAGCGAAGCTGCCGCGCAAGCTGCAGCCGGGACGAATCAAGGCGCGGTTACAGGTTCCGTTCCGCTCACGCCAGTTCAACGTTGGTTCTTCGAGATGAAACTTCCCGAGCCGGGGCACTGGAACATGCCGCTCTTGCTCGACGTGGCCAAGCTTCCGAGTCAGGCTCATTTAGAAGCTGCCTTGGGAGAACTCATCGCGCATCACGACATCTTGCGCGCGCGCTATGTGCGTGCGAGCGATGGTTGGACTCAGGAGATCGCAGCTGTCGACGCTAGTACCAAAGACGCAAAGGTTTTCGTCGAGGACTTATCGGGTTTTGCCGCGGCAGATCAACAAAAGGAACTCGAGCGTCGTGCGGATGAGCATCACGCTTCGATTCAGCTCGAAGGCGGTCCGCTCACGCGTGTCGTGCTGTTCGACTGTGGAGCCGATCAGTCCGCGCGAATGCTTTGGATCGTTCACCACTTGGTTGTCGATGGAGTGTCGTGGCGAATATTGCTCGAGGACTTGGAGAGCGCATTGGACGCACTCGAAAAGGGGACTAAGGTTTCGCTCCCGGCCAAAACGACTTCGTTCAAGGGTTGGGCAGAAGGTTTGGTCGAGTACGCGAACTCCGACGCAATCGCCGCCGAAACCGAAGTGTGGAGCCAGCTAGCGAATCAGCCCTACAACGGAATTCCGCTCGACTTCCCGCAGGGCGCGAACATCGAGAAGTCTTCGCGCAAAGTAACGGTGTCGTTGACGGAAGAGGAAACGCGCTCACTGCTCAGCGAAGTACCGAGCACCTACAACACCCAGATCAACGACATTTTGGTGACGGCGATGGCGCACGCGCTCGCCAATTGGACGGGCGACAAGACGCAACTGCTGAACCTCGAGGGACACGGTCGCGAGGAAGTTGTGGAAGCAAGCGACTTGTCGCGAACGGTGGGTTGGTTCACGACGGACTATCCGGCTTGCATCGTTGAAGCAGAAAACTTCGAACCGGGTCCGGCGATTCAGTCGGTCAAAGAAACGCTGCGAGCGATTCCCGGAAAGGGTTTTGGCTTCGGCGTGTCGCGTTATCTCTCAAGTGATGCTGAAACCGTCGCGAGCCTCAACTCAATTCCTAAACCGGTTGTCGGATTCAACTATCTGGGGCAGTTCGACCAGGTGTTCAGCGATGACGCGCGCTTCCGCTATTCGTCGGATGGCTTCGGCGAAGCCATGAGCGTAAAGGGCGAGCGAGTCTTCGTACTGGAAGCCTACGGGCTGGTTTCGGGTGGCAAGTTGACGATGGATTTCGAGTACAGCTCGAACTTGCATGAAACGGCCACGATTGAAGCGTTGGCCGCCGACTTCATGGCCACACTTCGGCAGCTCATTGAACATTGCTTGGATCCGAACGCTGGTGGATTTACAGTTTCGGACTTCTCTGACTTCGCATGGGATGATTCTGATCTGAGCGGCATTGCCGACGCGATTTCGAACTCGCAAGACGACGATGCCACGGATGCAGGTGAAAAGTAATGAGCGACGAACAATCTGACGAATACACGGGCTTTGAAGTCGCGATCGTTGGCGTTGCTGGGCGCTTTCCGGGGGCTAGCGACGTCGCGGCCTTCTGGCAAAACCTGCGCGGTGGAGTGGAGAGCATCGTCTTCATGACCGAAGAGGAGTTGCTCGAAGCAGGCGAGGATCCGGACAAGATTCGACAGCCGAATTACGTTCCCGCCTCGGCACTACTCGAGGATTACGACATGTTCGATGCGGGCTTCTTCGGATTCACGCCGCGTGAAGCGGAGATCATGGATCCGCAGCACCGCCTGTTCTTGGAGTACAGTTGGAGTGCGCTTGAAAATGCAGGTTATGACTGCTCACGCTTCACAGGCCCCGTCGGTGTTTACGGCGGAACGGGCTCAAGCGAGTACCTAGTCAATAACGTAGCGACGAGCGGACTCGTTGACCGGCTAGGCATGTCGGTGATGTTCGGTAATCACAACGACTACGTCACCACGCGCGTTTCCTACAAGTTGAATTTGAGCGGTCCAAGTTTTGGAGTTCAAACGGCTTGTTCGACTTCGGCGATTGCGATTCATCTTGCCAGCCAAGCGCTTTTAGCAGGCGATTGCGACATGGCGTTGGCGGGTGGAGCTTCGCTCAGCTTGCCGCACAAGCGCGGTTATCTGCACGCCGAACAAGGCATCTACTCTCCCGACGGACATTGCCGCGCGTTCGCGAAGGATGCCGAGGGAACCGCTGGCGGCAGTGGAGTTGCCGTTGTTGTGCTACGACGTTTGGAAGATGCGATTGAGGCGGGCGATTCGATCATTGCCGTGATTAAGGGTTCGGCGATCAATAACGATGGCTCGAACAAAGTTGGATACGCGGCGCCCAGCGTCGATGGCCAGGCAGAGGTCATTCAAAACGCGCTCTCCATGGCCGAGGTCGACGCGCGAGAAATCGGGCTCATTGAAGCGCACGGCACCGGCACGACCATGGGCGATCCAATTGAGATCGCCGGACTAACCCAGGCTTATCGCGCGCAAACCGAGGACAACGGTTTTTGCGCCATTGGCTCGGTAAAGACCAATGTTGGGCACTTGGGAGCAACGGCAGGTGTGGCCGGCGTCCTCAAGGCAGCGCTTGCCATTCAAAATCGCGAGATGCCGCCCAGTCTCAACTGCGAAACATCGTCACCTGCATGCGACTTTCCGAACACGCCCTTCTTCGTCAACACCAAGTTGACAGAGTGGAAGGACGCCAAGCGCCGAGCTGGCGTGAGCTCGTTCGGAATCGGTGGTACGAACGCTCACTTGATTTTGGAACAAGCGCCCGACGTCGAACCGGCAACCGCTTCTCGTTCGCGGCAGTTGATCGTTTTATCGGCGCGTTCACCGAAGACTCTGGACGACGCGACCTCGAATTTTGTCGAACATCTGCGTGTCAATCCGAATCTCAACCTCGCCGACGCTGCGCACACTTTGCAAGTCGGACGCAAAGGTTTTGATCATCGTCGCATCGTCAGTGGAACGAGTGCGGCTGACGTCATCGCGGCACTTGATCCGTTGGATCGAAAGCGCGTTCGCAGTTTGGTTCAAGTCGAAGCCGATCGCGGAGTGGCTTTTCTATTCCCCGGTCAAGGTTCGCAGTACGTCGGCATGGGGCGCGAGCTTTACGACACGGAGCCGACCTTCCGCGAGCACGTGGATGCTGGCGCTGAGTTGTTGAAATCGAGCCTAGGCTTCGATTTGCGCGAAGTGATTTACGCACAAGGCGGCGACGAAGCAGCGGCCAAGCGCTTGGCGCAGACTTCCATCACTCAGCCCGCTTTGTTCGTGATCGAATACGCATTGGCCAAGTTGTGGATGGATTGGGGTTTAGTGCCCGAGGCCATGATCGGTCATAGCATTGGCGAATACGTTGCAGCGACATTGTCCGGCGTTTTCGATTACGAATCGGGGCTGAAGTTGGTCACGGAGCGTGGCCGATTGATGCAAGCACTGCCGGCCGGAGCAATGTTGGCCGTTTCAGTGCCTGCTGCCGAAGTCGAACCGAAGCTATCGGCCGAACTTTCGATTGCCGCGATCAACGAAGAGTCCGCTTGCGTTGTATCGGGCACGTTTGAAGCGATTGAGGCGTTCGAAAAGCAACTCGAATCCGAACGCGTTGCCTGCCGCCGTTTGCATACCTCCCACGCCTTCCATTCCGCGATGATGGATCCCGCGTTGGCAGCCTTCACTGAACTCGTGCTTGCCGCTTCGCCGAAAGCGCCGACGATTCCGTTCCTCTCCAATTTGACCGGTACTTGGATCACGGCTGCCGAGGCCACGGACCCGGCGTACTGGGCTAATCATCTGCGCGGCGCTGTTCGTTTTGCCGATGGCGTCAAAGTGCTGATCGAAGTTCCCGAGCGCGTGCTACTCGAGGTCGGGCCTGGCAATACGCTGACGACTCTTGCGAGTCGAACAGCACGTCGCGCCGAGTGCGAAGGATTCGTTGCCATCGCTTCCATGCGTCACCCGCGCGAAACACAATCCGATTTAGAGCAACTGCTCGACGCGCTCGGACAGTTGTGGATGGCGCGCGTCACCATCGATTGGGATGGTTTTTATACCCGCGAAACGCGACGGCGCATTCCGCTTCCCAGCTACCCCTTTGCGCGCGAACGTTTTTGGATCGAACCGGGCCAAGCGGGTCAGTCTGCGCCGATCGTGGGTCGCAAGCCCAAGATTGAAGATTGGTTTTACGTTCAATCATGGCAGCGTTCGTCGGCAATGTTGACGGCCAGCGATCTGCCGACTGCGGACGAGTACTTGATCTTTCACAGCGAAGATGGACTTGGCGAACAACTGAAGGCAACACTCGTCGAAGCAGGCAAGCGCGTCACTACCGTTATCGTCGGCGAGCGAATGACCGAGCTGGATGCGGACCAGTTTGCGCTGCGACCTGAGAATCGACGCGATCACGAAGTGCTCGCGAACACTTTGAAGGAGCGCAATCGACTCCCTGAGGTCGTATTGAACCTTTGGAGTTGCGGAGCGAGTAGCAGCAGTTCACAGGCGATTCTCGATCGAGGCTTCTACAGCTTGTTGCACTTCGCGCAGGCTTTCGGATGTCTTGATGACGCTCCCAAGATCGAACTCGTCGCCGTAACTAGCGACACGTGTTCTGTGATTGGCGGCGAGTTTTTGAGTCCCGAGAAAGCGGCCGTTCTCGGCGCTTGCCAGGCCATTCCGCAAGAAATTACGAGTCTCGATTGTCGAGTGATTGATATTGAGCAGGGCGGCATCAGTCGGAGCGCTGAAATTCTCAAAGAGGTTGCTCTCGGATCGCCTGAAAGCCTCGTGGCATACCGCAAGACGAATCGGTGGGTTCAACGTTTCGAGGCTCTGCCGGTTACCGGTCAAGCGGACGAAAACGTCAACCCTCGAATGCTGCGCGATAACGGGCACTATTTGATAACAGGTGGCCTTGGTTCGATTGGGCTCGAAGTGGCCTCCGCATTAGCTGCAGCGCCAGGCGCCAAGTTGGTTCTCACTTCGCGTCGCGATTTCTACCCGAGAGCGGAGTGGGATGCTTGGCTAAGCAGTCACGAGGAGTCGGATGAGACAAGCCTGCGAATTCGGAAGCTTCAATCGATCGAGCAAATGGGCGCAACGATTTCAATCGTGTGCGCCGACGTCAGCGACATCGAATCGATGCGCTCGACTCTCGGCGCGGCTGAAGCCGAATTCGGTCCGCTCAACGGCTTGGTTCATGCCGCCGGTGCCGAAAAGGTTCAAACCATTCTGCAAGAGACCACGCGCGAAGAATGTGCCGCTCAATTTGCACCCAAGCTCGCCGGGCTCACCGTTTTAGAAGAGCTTCTGTCCGAGCGTGAACTCGACTTCTGCATCATTCAATCCTCGTTGTCCTCGATGCTCGGCTCGCTAGGCATGGTGGGGTACGTTGGCGCGCATCAATTGGTCGACGCTTTTGTCCTGCGCCACAACCAAGGTGAGTCGCAGGCTTGGACGCGGGTCAATTGGGACAACTGGTTGAGTTGGAAAGAGCCGGAGATTGGCCATAGTACAGGCGAAGCGGCCTATTACATGACGCCCGACGAAGGCGCAGAAGCGTTCCGTCGCGTGCTGAACTTGCCGCTTGGCACGCAGTTAGCACTTTCGACTGGCGACCTCGACGCGCGCATCGCCGAGTGGTCGAGTTCGAGGAATGCCGACGCAGCGAACAAGGATTCCGGTGCGGACCTGCATGCTCGCCCCGATTTGGGGTCGGAGTTTGAAGCGCCGAGCAACCCGGTTGAAGCCGCGTTGGCCAAAGCTTGGAGCGACATCCTCGGCATCGGCAACATTGGAATTCACGACAGCTTCTTCGAGTTGGGCGGCGATTCTGTGTTGGGACTTCAAGTCGTCGCAAAGGCTTCGCAAGCCGGCTATCGAATCACGCCGGCGATGATCTTTCAGCACTCGACGATCGCCGAACTCGCCACGGTTGCCGAGTCGCGCCAAACGACGCTGATCGAGCAGGGCGCAGTTGAGGGAACGGCACCGCTGTGTCCGATTCAACACTGGTTCTTCAATCAAGACGTTCCGACGCCGGCGCACTTCAATTTACCGATGATGTTTGAAGTGCCCGCGGACAGTCAGCCAGAATGGATCAGCAGTGCGCTTGCTGACGTCGTCGGTCATCACGACGCGTTGCGCATGCGCTATCGACAAACGGACGCGGGCGTCGAGCAATTCTTTGATCCGGGAGCTGTTGAGGTCGACCTCTCGGTGAAGGATCTGTCGGAATTGCCTGAAGCGGATTACGAAGCCGCGATGCTGGAGTTAGCGACGAAGCTTCATCACAGCCTAGACCTCGAGCAAGGTCCTTTGATGCGGGCCGCACTGTTTCAGCGTGGTGCGAATCGACCGGCGGTCCTGTTGTGGATCATGCATCATTTGCTGATCGACGTCGTCGGTTGGCGAACTGTGATCGAGGACTTTCACACGGCGCGCAAAGCACATGCAGCTGGTCGCACGGTGAAGCTGCCGGCCAAGACCACTTCTTTCCAGGCTTGGGCGAAAGGGCAAAGTGCTGCGGCGCAGACGGACGCTCGCCGAGCTGAACTCGACACTTGGCTCGACATCGGCAAGCATGCTATCGGACAAGTTCCGACCGAGATCACCACGGGCGACAACGACTTCGCCTCGTCGCGAACGGTCACGGTCAATCTGGACGAAGCGAAGACGACGGCGTTGCTTCAACAAGTGCCTTCGGTCTACGAAACGCGCATCGATGAGGTTTTGCTAACCGCGCTCGTCACGGGCTATTCGAGTTGGGCGTCGGAACGCGGTGGAACGAGCAAAGATCAGGTGTTCGTCGACCTTGAAGGTCATGGCCGCGAGGACATCGTTCCCGACGCGGACCTGTCGCGCACGGTCGGTTGGTTCACGACGATTTACCCGGCCTTGCTTTCGCTGACCGGTGTGTCCGGAGCGGGCGAAGGCCTGAAGTCGGTCAAAGAGCAGTTGCGGCGCTTTCCGCAAAATGGAATCGGGTTCGGAATGCTGCGGCATTTGTCCGAGGACGCCGAGATCGTCACGTCACTAAGCGAGCTTCCACAGCCCGAAATCAACTTCCTCTACTTAGGACAGTTCGACGGCGGCTCGTCGGGCATGCAACTCCTTCAGACCGCCAGCGGTCCGCCCTGCAGCCCGCAGTTGCGACGCTTGCACTTATTCGAACTCGTAGCGTTCATTCAAAACGGTTCGTTACAGGTTGAGATCTCGTACAGCGCCAATCGTCATTCAGAATCGAGTGCGGAAGCGCTAGCGCAGGGGTTCGTTGACGAACTCAAGTCGCTGATCGCGCATTGCAAAGATCCCGAAGCTGGTGGACGCACGCCGTCGGATTTTCCGGCAGCCAGTGTGAGTCAGTCTGACTTGGATAAGTTGATGTCCAAGCTTGGTGGGAAGCGCAAAGGCTTCGGCAAGTGAGTTTGGGTTATTCGATCGGGAGTTTACGCTCCTAACCATGAAGCTCTTCTATCTACTCCTGCGCGCGAACGTTGCGAAGGTTACCTGGGCGGTGTTGGTCAGCATCGTCAGTGGTGCCAGCAGCGCGGGGCTCTATTACATGGTCAGCCACATTTGGCAAAACGAACTTTTCGGTTCGATGGCTTGGTTGGCTGGTTTTGTCGGTGTTCTAGCGCTCATGGTTGTGACCGGTTATTGGGGTCAAATCATTGTTCTCGACCTGGCGCTGTCCACGGTCAGGGATTTGCGTATGGAGCTTAGCGCGAAGATTTTGTCGACGCCTTTGCGCCAACTTGAGCAAATCGGCTCCCACCGTCAGCTCGCGGTTCTAACCGAAGATGTGACCACTCTCTCGCGAGTGCTGCCGTACATCACTCGATTCGCGACCGATATCACGATGGTCTTGGCAGGCGTGGGATACTTGGCGTACTTGTCATGGCAGGCATTGGCTGTCGTTTCTGTATTTCTCGCAATCGGAGTCGGCATCTATCAGTTAATGATGGGCCGGGCGATGGCGCACATGCGCAGCAGTCGCGATGAGTTCGACAACGTGTTCGACAATTTCCGCGCTCTGCATGAAGGAGCGAAGCAGCTCAAGCTTAACCGCAAGCGTCGCAAGCTCTTCCTCTTCACCGACCTTCACAATTCACTCGACGCATTCCGGAAATTTGCGTTTGCCGGGCGCCGACTACTGATTGGTTCCGAGGTGCTTACGCGCTTCTTGTTCTTCGCTTTGATCGGCGCGATGATTTTCGCTATCCCAGCTTTGATGGGGGAACTCGGCGGCGCTGTCATGGCCGGTTATGTCGGCGTGGCTCTGATTCTCTTTCGTCCGGTCAACTCGTTGATGTTATTGGTACCTGATTTTGGGATGGCTGCCGTCGCTCTCAAAAAGATCGACGACCTTGGGTTGACGCTCGACAACTTGGAGATGGAGAAGGGCGCAGATCAACTCGACATGAACACTTCGACGCCACGCGCAGCGAAGTGGGAGAAGCTAGAGCTGAAGGGTGTGGCCTACACCTACAGCAAAGCGGGCGATGATCACGCCTTTAAGATGGGCCCGATCGATCTCACGATTCGCCCCGGTGAATTGATCTTCGTCGAAGGTGGTAACGGCAGCGGCAAGACTACCTTTGCGAAGGTGCTTTGCAGTTTGTATCCCCATGACGAGGGGCAGTTGTTGTTGGACGGCGAGCTTGTCACTGATGAGGGCCGCGAAGACTATCGCCAACTCTTCTCGGTCGTCTTTTTCGACTTCCACTTGTTCGGCAAGCTGATTTCGGATGCTGACGGCAATATCGACGAGTTAGCACTTAAGCATCTGCGTGACCTTGAATTGGATCACAAGGTCAAGGTCAGCGATGGCGTGCTTTCAACCCAGGAGCTTTCCCAGGGGCAACGCAAGCGGTTGGCTCTCTTAACCGCCTATCTCGAAGACCGACCGATCTACCTCTTCGACGAGTGGGCGGCCGATCAAGACCCGCAGTTCAAGAAAATCTTCTACAGCAAGATCCTTCCGGAACTGAAGGCCAGCGGGAAAACCATTATCGCGATCACTCATGATGATCGTTACATGCACCTCGCTGATCGCTGTCTGAAATTAGAAGACGGCAAATTGCTCGAAGAGCGAGAGCTTGAGCCCACCAGAGAAGCTGGCCATTAGGTAAGGTTCTAGGAATCAGCCCAGAGCACAGCTCGAGCAACATCACATGCAAGACGTCGAGGACATTTACGCGCTATCGCCCATGCAACACGGTCTGCTGTTTGACAGCGTGACCGCGGAGAGTTCGGGCATGTACGTGATTCAGCTCGAGTACTTTTTGACCGGAGCACTTCGGCGAGAGGACTTCGAGCGTGCCTGGAACGATACGGCCAAGCGGCACGCGGTTTTGCGCACATCCTTTCACTGGGATGAGATGGAAAAGCCGTTGCAGGTGGTACACAAGAACGTCGAGATGAAGCTCGCGTTCGAGGATTGCTCGGCGTTGAACGAGGCGGAGCAAACCGAGAAGCTCGAAGCCTTCCGCAAGTCGGATCGCGACGGCGGTTACGATTTCGAGGCGGCGCCTCTGACGCGCATGTCGTTGTTCAAAGTGTCGGGCGATGGCTACCGGCTCTTGTGGAGCTTCCATCACATTCTGATGGAGGGCTGGTCGGCTTCACTGATTCTCTCTGAAGTGCTGGAGCGTTACCGAGCAATTCGCACCGGCGATGCGCTTAAGCTTGCTGAACATCGGCCCTATCGCGATTACGTCGGTTGGTTCCAAGAGCAGGACCCGAAGCATGCCGAAGATTTTTGGCGCAATGAGTTGGCGGGCTTTCAAGTGCCGACGCGCGTCGGCATCGATCGCTCACTGACTTCACTTCACTCACCGGTAACGGAGTTCGACTCAATAGGCATCGACCTCAGCGAAACGGAGTCCAGCGCTTTGGCGGCATTCGCCAAGCAACACGAGATCACCGTCAACACCTTGGTTCAAGGTGCTTGGGCTGTTCTGCTCTCAACCTACGCGGGGGAACAAGACGTCGTTTTCGGCGCAATCGTTTCGGGACGCTCCGTTCCGCTCGAAGGCGTCGACACGATGATCGGCTTGTTCGTCAACCTGATGCCGGTGCGCGTTCAGGTCGGACCCGATGACGCGCTCGTGCCGTGGTTGAAATCGCTGCAACTCAGTCAGGTCAAGCAACGCGAATTCGAGTATTGCTCGTTGGTCGACATCAAAGGCTGGAGTGAAATCCCGCCCGGCTTGCCGTTGTTCGAGAGCCTGCTCGTCTTTGAAAACTGGACGGGCGATCTAACTGTTAGCGACTGGGACTCCGACTTGAAAGTATCGGACGTGCACGGCCATCACGGTGCGCCGGGCTATCCGATGACGGTCATCGTCGCTCCGGGCAAGCAGATGATGATTGGCGTGTCTTACGATCGCACTCGTTTTGAGAAGGAGTCGGTTGAGCGATTGATCTCCAACTTCCGTGTGCTGTTGACCGGTTTGATATCCGATCCGCAGCGGACGTTGGGGGAGTTGCCCTTGCTATCGACGGACGAACGCCAGCGGATGGTCGTCGACTGGAATCAGACCGCCGACGATTCGGCGTCGAAGGACTGCGTTCACCAGCAGTTCGAAGCTCAAGCGTCTAAGACGCCGGACGCAACGGCGGTCGTTTGTGGTGAAGAGTCCCTGAGTTATCGCGAACTCGATGAACGCTCGAATCAGGTTGCGGCTCAGCTTCGCGTCGTTGGCGCGAACAATGGGGATTACGTCGGACTGTTTACCGAACGCAACCTCTCCATGATCGTGGGGATGCTGGGAATCTTGAAAGCGGGCAGTGCCTACCTGCCGCTCGATCCCAAGCATCCGAAGGAACGGCTGCAGTATTTGTTGGAAGATTCGAAGGCTTCCATTTTGCTGACGGAAGCTGCGCTCAAGGACAAGTTGCCGGAGATCGCAGCTTCACTGAAAACCGTTTCAATCGACGGAGATGCAGCGGTGATCGCAGGGTGTTCGAGTGAACGCGTGGACTCCGGGGCGAATCCACAGAGCGTCGCGTACATGATCTACACGTCGGGTTCGACCGGTAAGCCCAAAGGCGTGATGATCGCGCATCGCTCACTGGCCAACTACGTGGGTCATTCGATTGACATGTTTGGCATGCAATCGAGCGACCGCATGTTGCAGTTTGCGTCGATCAGCTTTGACGCAGCGGCCGAAGAGATCTATCCCACGTTGCTCTCTGGCGCGACAGTCGTATTGCGCGATGACGACATGCTCGGCTCCGTGTCGACCTTCCTCGACACTTGCGGCGAGTGGGGCATCACGATCATCGACTTTCCAACGGCCTACTGGCACGCGATCGTCGAAGGTTTGGCGGAATCGAAAGTGCCCGACAGCGTTCGCCTAGTCATTCTCGGTGGCGAGCGTGCGAACCCCGAACAACTTAGCGATTGGTATGAACACGTCGGTCCGAACGGACCTCGATTGTTGAACACCTATGGGCCGACGGAAGCGACGATTGTCGCAACTGTGGCTGAATTGCGAGCGAGTGACGAGCCGACGCGAATCGTTCCAATTGGCGGACCGGTTCGGAATACGCAGGTTTACGTGCTCGACCCGCGTGGCGAGCCTGTTCCCATCGGTGTACCGGGCGAACTTCATATTGCCGGCGAATGTCTCGCGGTGGGCTACTTCGAGCGCCCCGAGTTGACAGCTGAACGCTTTATCTCGAATCCGTTTAGCGATGATCCGAAAGCGCGTCTCTATAAGAGCGGCGATTTGGTTCGATATCGCTCTGACGGCAACTTGGAATACGTTGGGCGTCGTGACTCACAGGTCAAATTCCGCGGTTATCGCATCGAGCTTGAGGAAATCGAGTCGACACTATCGCAGCACGAACGCGTGCACGAAGCGGTTGTGATTCTGCGGGAAGATGAGCCCGGCAAGCAACGCTTGGTTGCCTACGTCGTCCCTAGAATTTTGGCGGCCCAACCCGATCCGACGGCGAATATGCTGAAAGAAGATTTGGGCGAGGTGCTGCCCGCGTACATGGTGCCTTCGGCGATCGTGTTTCTAGACTCGATGCCGCTGACACCACACGGCAAAGTTGATCAACGCGCGTTGCCCGTTCCGGATCGTGGTCGCGTCGAGCGCGAATCTGGCTTCATCGCACCACGCAATGAACTCGAAACGCAGCTTGCGGAAATCTGGCTGGGAGTACTCGATGTCGATCGTGTCGGAGCACACGACAACTTCTTCGACTTGGGCGGGCACTCATTGCTTTTGATGACGGTGATCGCCGAGATCAAGAAGCAGATTGGCGTCCGCGTGACGCCGGGTGAACTCGTGCTGCCGACGATTGGTCAGTTGGCCAAGCTCTGCGAGGAACGCATCAAGAATCCAGTCGCTGAAAAGAAGGCAGGCGGATTGATGAAGAAGCTCACGGGTTGGTACAAGCGAAGCTGAATCGGCAATTGGCGATTCACATCGATGCAAAGCTAAATGGAACCGTTTTACTTTGAAGCTGAGGGGCAATCCCTGTTTGGTTGCTACCACGCTGCGGCAACCCCCGCGCGTGATTGCGCGCTGGTGCTCGCGAACCCATTGGGCCACGAGTATGTGCAGTTTCATCGCGTCTACCGCCAATTAGCGATCATGCTGGCGGACGCGGGCTTTCCGGTATTGCGATTCGACTACACCGGCACAGGCGATTCGAGCGGTGATTATCCCGATTGGTCATTGGATCGTTGGCGACAGGATTTGCAGTGCGCGAGCACGGCGCTTCAGAAGCGCGCTTCGTCTTCATCATTGGCAATGGTGGGTTTGCGAGTTGGAGCATCGCTAGCACTTGAAACCTGCACTCAGTTAAAAGGAGTCGACTCGCTGGTTTTGTGGGATCCGATTGTCGCTGGCGCTGCGCATGTCGGGGAGTTGCGCGCAGGGCATGCGAGCATGATGGGCTACGCGCACGTGATTCCTAAACCAGAAGCGAATTGCTCACCCGAAGCACTCGGCTTTGCCTTTCCCGATTCGGTTGCACAGCAAATTTCAAAGATCGATCTGTTGTCACAACAGGTTCGACCAGCACGACGCGTGCTTTTGATTGAGAGTAATGATGCCGTTCCGCAGCAAGCGCTGAGCGAATCGCTCGGCTCAACTGGAGCGAATGTTACGTTTCAGCAGTACTCCAATCCGCACCTGTGGGTTTGGACGGAAGACTTCGCCAAAATGCACGTGCCGCGTCGAATCTTGCAAGCGACGGTTGATTGGCTTTCGGAGGAATACGCTTGAGTGAATCAGCTGTAGTCTTCGGAAAGGGAGCGGAACTGGTCGGTGTGATTACCGAACCGGAAGTTGCGAATGTCGATTTGCCGGCCTTCGTATTTTTGAATGCTGGTGTCACTCACCGCATTGGGCCGAGTCGCTTGCACGTTCGCCTCGCACGTGAACTAGCAAAGGTTGGGCACGTTGTGATGCGGTTCGATTTCTCCGGGCTCGGTGATAGTAGTCGTCGCACGGATGATTTACCCGTAGCCGAGAGCGTCATTCTTGAGTCCCGCGAGGCCATGGATGTGCTTGAAAAGACACGCGGTATCAAACGCTTCGTGCTGATTGGCATTTGTTCCGGCGCCACGATCTCCTACTTGACGTCGAAGGAAGACGATCGAGTGATGGGCGTGGTGTTAGTGAATGCGCAATCACACTTGCACGGAATGGACCCCGATCTCGGGGAGTATTTGCGGGACAAGACGATGGGCAGTCATTCTTGGCGCATCGCTCTGAAGAGCTCATTCCGCAAAAAGAACATCCGCAAGGCCATCGGTGGTCAACTCAATCCGGTGCGCATTATGAAAATGATGATCGGAATGCCCATGGCACTCTTGTTCAAGAATCGCGAAGAGGGCGCATCCGCAAAGGCCTATGACTCGGCAGCGGACTTGCGCGCCGTTACCGAGCGCGGAGTGAAGCTGTTTCACTTGTACAGCGAAGGTGACGAGGGTCTGGATTACTTCAACGTCGTCTTAAATCCGGAAGAGCGCGAAGAATGCAATCGAGGCAATTCACGGTTTGAGATGATGCCCGGTGCGAACCATGTCTTCACTCTGCTCTGGAGTCAGGACGCGTTGGTTGACTCGGTTTTGAATTGGGCGAAAAAAGAAGCACGCTAACGATGGCTCCAAAAACTCCATTGCTCCGTTGTCTCAAGCCGCGTCCCGACGCGCGCATTCGACTTTACTGCATCCCTCACGCTGGTGGAGGTGCTTCTGCTTTCCGAACTTGGCAGGACGGCTTGCCTTCGATCGTTGAAGTGCAGGCGATTCAATTGCCTGGTCGTGAAAACCGGTTGATGGAAACGCCCTATAGCGACGCGCGCGAGATTGCTGCGGTACTTGCCGACGTGATCGCGCCGGACCTCGATCGTACTTACGCCATCTTCGGGCACAGCATGGGGGCGTTGGTTGGTTTCGAACTCTTGCGTGAATTGCGAGAGCGGAAAGCGCCGGCTGCTGGACATTTTTTCCCGTCCGCCTTTCGCGCACCCCAAGCCACTAACCCTGACCCCGCGATACACGAGTTGCCCGACATGGAGTTCTTGAATGAACTCAATCGTCGTTACGACGCTGTTCCGGCTGCGGCACTCGAGAGCGAAGAGTTGTTGGAGTTGATTCTGCCCGGCATACGAGCGGATACGACAGTTTGCGATGCTTACGAATACCGCGAGGCGGAGCCGCTCGATTGCCCAATCACGGCTTTAGGTGGGGAATCAGATCCAATCGTAAAGCGGGAGTTGCTCGGGGCTTGGAGCGAACAAACAAGCGCCAGCTCAGAGCTTCAGCTGTTTCCCGGAGATCACTTCTACTTACAACCGGGCCAAGACGCACTCTTGAAATTGATCTCCGCGCGGCTTCTGGAACTAACGCAACCGAAATGAATGCACACAACCGAGCGCACCACGCGTGCACGGAGACATCCAATTGAAATACGTATTCATTGTCGGTTGCCCTAGGAGCGGTTCGACCTGGACTTCATTCCTGATGGCGCAACACGCTCAGGTCGCCACTTTTCAACATGCAAAGATCTTTGACTATCTGATCCGCATGCGACAGTGGCATGAGTACAAGACCGGTTACAGCTTCATCGTTGATCCGTTCTCGGATAAGTCGAAGAGCGACAAGAACCTGCGGTTGTGTGATGTTTTGCCGAGTGAAGAGTTCGACCCGATGCTGGGTGATCTAGCCAAGGGGATATTGAACAGCGTGGCCAAGTTGCGCGAAGGCGTTGATGTGGTTGTCGATAAGACTCCGGAGAACGGCCACTTCGCCGACTTCATTCTGAATGTATTGCCCGACGCGTACTTCCTCCACATCGTTCGCGACCCGCGCAGCGTTTTTTGTTCGCATCGCAGCGCGGCAAAGTCATGGGCTAAATGGGACTTTCCCTCGATCAGTACCGATGGCGCACGCGTTTGGAAAAAGGACGTCGAGGTCGCACTTACGATCAAGGACAAGACCGAACGTTATCTCGAAGTGCGCTATGAAGATTTGAAGGCAGAAGGGCCTTCCGAACTCAAACGCATTCTCAGTTGGCTCGATCTCGATACCGACGATGCATTCTTGGAGCAGGCGGTCGCCGCTAGCAGTAAGGATAAGGTGCGTGACACCAAGGAGTTGCCGAAGGACTTCGTTCGCAAGGTTCCGAAGGGCGGTTGGCGCGACGAACTCTCTAAAGGCGACTTGAGCGTGATCGAGTACATCGGCGGTGACTTGATGGAACAACTCGGGTACGAGCGCGGGCTGCCGAAGTCAGGCTCCAAGCCCTTGCGCATGTTCTTGCGCGATCTCCCCGAGCCGATGCTCGCATTGCTGGCAAAGAAATCCGCTCGAGTTACCAACCTCATGCACTGGGCCTGGGTTGGTCGCAAACTGCACTGGCCGAATCCCTAGCGGGGTGATTCAAAAGTTCTGCCCAAACGTCGGGCCACTTGAGCGCCCCTTGCGGCGTTGCGCCTCCTAGCTTTACTTACAAGTAAGGCGTCGTCGGCGCCTTGCCAGGAACGCCCAATTGAGCCGACATTTGGGCCGAACTATTGAATCACCCCCACGAGTTGTCGGCTGCTCGTCTTCGCGAAGACCGTTACTTCTTGCGTCGACGTTTCTGCATTTGAGCCAATCGGCTCTTGCCAGCTTTTTGCTTCTCGCTGTTGTCGACCGAAGCCGTCGCCGCCGTGTCATCGGCTTGCGAGTAGTAGCCCGCGAGTGAACTAACGGTAGGGAAGCGGAAGAGGTCAACCATTGGGATTTGACGCTCAAATGCTCTTTTGAGTTCGCCGTGCAAACGGATCATCAGCAGGGAATGTCCGCCGAGGTCGAAGAAGTTGTCGCGAGTTCCAACCGCTTGAATGCTCAGGATGCGTTGCCAGATTTCAGCGATCTTCGTTTCGATTTCGTTGCTGGGTGCCGCGAAATTGGAATCGGCCGCCGTATGCGTTTCTTCCGGTTCGGGCAGAACTTTGCGATCCACTTTGCCATTGGGTGTGCGCGGCAGAGCCTCCAAAACCATAAACACGGCCGGCACCATGTACTCGGGCAGCGTCTCGCGAATGAAGTTGCGCAGGTCGTTCAGGCTGGGCGAGCTACCGCTCTTGTGGACGATGTAGGCCACGATGCGTTTGTCCCCAGGTGTGTCTTCTCGAGCGACAGCAACGACGTCGTCGATGTCTTCATGTTGCCCGAGACGGATTTCGATTTCGCCAAGCTCAATGCGGAAGCCGCGAATCTTGACCTGGTGGTCCATGCGGCCGAGCAACTCGAGATTGCCGTCGGGCAGATAACGAGCGACGTCACCGGTGCGATAGAGCCTCGCGCCTGGGCGACCGCTAAACGGATCGGGTAGCCAGCGCTCGGCGGTGAGTTCCGGCCGATTCAAATAGCCGCGCGCGAGCCCATCACCGCCGGCATACAGCTCGCCGGAGACGCCGATCGGCACCGGCTTTTGTTCCGCATCGAGCAGGTAGATCTCCGTGTTCGCGACGGGGCGCCCAATCGTGTAGCGGCCACCTTTCTCGCGCAGGGTGAACGTCGTGTATGTCGTGTCTTCGGACGGACCGTAGAGGTCGTAGACCTTTTGAATGCCGAGTTCGTAGACCAGATCGACCAGAGTCGTTCGCAGGGGCTCACCCGCCAAGTTCACCGTAATCACCGACTTCGGCACGGCTTGCATGTCAATCAAAGCAGCGATGGCAGAAGGCACGGTGTTGATTAACGTGACTTTGTCGCGAAGTGGGATGCTCGCGAGTTCGAGCGCGTTGTCGGCCAGAATGACTTGGCCGCCCCAACTCAGCGGGACGAACATTTCGAAGGTCGATAGATCGAAACAGATCGAGGTTGAGAGCAGCACGCCACGCAATTCGTCGTCGCTATAAACCGTTCGAGCCCACTGAATCAGCGTCGTCAAGCTGCGATGTTCGATCGCTGTTCCTTTGGGGCGTCCAGTCGAACCAGAGGTGTAGATAACGTAAGCCAAGTTGGAGGAAAGCACGTCGCTCTTCGGCTTCGTACTCGCTTGCTGGCTAAGGTCGTCACGAATTGCATCGAGATTGATGATGCGTGCATCGCCGCAGCGTCCTTCGAGTTTCTCGCTGACGTCCGATTGGGTCAGTACGATCGCTGCGTTGCCATCCTCCAAAGTGTAGGCCAAGCGGTCGGTCGGATACTCGGGGTCCAGCGGTAGGTAAGTTCCGCCAGCTTTCATGATCGCGAGCAGGCTGGGGACGATGTCCAAGTCGCGTTTTAGGCAAACGCCGACAAGCACCTCGCGTGTTACGCCATTGTCACGCAAGTAATGAGCGAGTTGATTCGCGCGCGCGTCGAGTTCACTGTAGCTGAGTTGTGCACCGCCCCAAGCGAGTGCGGGAGCATCCGGAGTGCGCGCCGCTTGCGCTTCGAACATCTCGTGGATGCAGAGTCCGCGATCATGATCCGTACTTGTGGCATTGAACTCGTGAACGATTTGCTGCGTCTCGCTTTTAGTTAAGAGAGGCAAGTCAGCTAGACGGGAATCCAAGTCGGCAGCCATTCCGTCGAGCAAGGTGCGCCATTGTCCGAGCATTCGCTCGATCGTCTCACGCGTATAGCTATCCGTGCGGTAAGTGACGCGCAGCGCCATTTCGTCGCCCGGGATACCAATGGCGGTCAGTGGATAGTTCAGTCGTTCGAACCACTGAACGTCTTCGATCGCCAGCTGCTTGGACATGTCCTCGAGCTCGACGTCCTTGCGGTAGTTCTCGAAGAGGAACAGAGAGTCAAACAGCTGCGTGCCGCCCGGAACTTCGCTCCATGACTGAACTTCAACCAGCGGACTGTACTCGTACTCGCGAACTTCAGCATGCTCGATTTGAATGCGCTTGAGCCACGGCAAAAGTTTTTCGTCGGCCGGAGTCGTCACGCGAATCGGAAGGGAGTTGATGAACAAACCGACCATCGATTCGACACCCGGCAAGTCTGCGGGTCTTCCCGATACAACTGCGCCCAGGCAGACATCGGGCTCGCCACTGAAGCGGCTGAGCAGTAGAGCCCACGAACCTTGCATGATCGTGTTGAGCGTCAATCCGTGTTTGCGCGAGAGAGCGCCCAGCGCCTCGGTTGTAGCTACGGAAAGGTATCCCGTTTCCGTTCCGAACTCGTCGGCTCTCGGGGCCGTAGCGTCGACAGAGACATCGTTGAACAGCGGAGTCGGAGCGGTGAAGCCCTTCAAGCTGCGCTGCCAGAATTCCTTGGCTTGCTCGCGGCTTTGCTTGGAAAGCCAAACGATGTGATCGCGATAGGGGCGCGAGGGTTCGAACGTGACCTGTGTCTTTTCAACGTTGGCGTCGTAACTGGCGAAGACTTGACGGAGAACGTGAAACATACTCCAGCCATCCATCAAGATGTGATGGAAGCTCCAGAGGAAGTCATGACTGTCCGCGCCCGTGCGAATCATGACGGCGCGCATAAGCGGCGCCTTGGAAAGATCGAAGCCGCGTTTCAAATCGCTCTGTCGCAACTCGAAAAGTTTGGTCTCGCGTTCCTTTGAACTGAGCTCGCTCCAGTCCAACCAATCGAAGGGCATCTCGGCATGATTGCGTACGACTTGAATGGGCTGCTTGACGCCTTCCCAAACGAAAAAGGTACGCAGGATCGGATGCTCTGCTACCGCACGTTGCCAGGCAGCGGTGAACGCGTCGCGATCAAGCTGGCCACGCAGCGTCATCACCGACTGATTGAAGTACATGCCCGACCCAGGTTCGGTCAGGCTATGAAATAGCAGACCCTGTTGAAGAGGGGACAGCGGGTAGAAGGTTTCGACGTCTTGTAACTGCATTCGAAAGTGGTGCGGTGCCTGCCCCAATCGGACTAGAATCCTATCCAAATTGAACGATTGGACTGCTAGGCAAGGCCGATTCCTGCGGGAGTCTTCTGATTGCTTTTGGTTGTAGGGTTTGGCGCAGCGAGTCTGGTCGAAGAGCAAGCCCCGCGAGCCTGTTTCACGGGTTAGAATTTCAGCGGCGATTCCGGGTTCTTCACCGGAAGCTTCATCGGAATAACGTTCCCGACACCCACATACTTTGAACTACAAAATGACGTCCAGAATTGGCCTAGCCCTAATTGTGGCCGCTG
>JBLINP010000029.1:0-25312 GCA_047639415.1 Planctomycetota bacterium
GTACTCTGCGACCCGCTTCAAGAGTTCCATTCGGTTTGATCTAAAAGCTTTATTGCGACCGAGATCGTTGGCTTCAACGGGGTCATCGGCCAAGTTGAATAGTTCGACCTTTTTGTTGTTCTTCATGATCTTCCAGTCGCCGCGACGAATCGCCGAGCGCGTTTGGCTCATGTAGAGCACGATTTCCTCATGCGGCGAGGGCTCTTCTAGAGTGAGGGTTTTCCAAATGTCCACACCGTCCAGTGCCAGTGGCTGTTCGAGCGAACCTCCGGCAAGGGTGAGCAACGTTGGATAAAAATCAACAATGTGGAGCGGAGCTTGGACTTGAGCTGGCTTGAGATGTCCAGGCCAATTGAAGAAGGCTGGAACGCGAACCGCGCCTTCGTAGTCTTCTCCCTTACTTCCGCGATAAGGACTGTTGTCGGCGCCGCAATTTATCGCTCCTCCGTTGTCGCTAGAAAAAATGACGAGCGTGTTTTCGCGCATTCCTTTTTTCTCCAGCGAAGCCATCACTTGCCCAATCGCATCATCCATACAAGTCACCATCGCTGCGTAAATGCGACGCGGTACACCCGGCATGGTTTTGTACTTCTTGATGTATTCCCTCGGTGCTTGCAAGGGCAAGTGCGCCGCCGTGAATGCTAAATAAAGAAACAACGGAATGGTTGTGTCGTGCGCTTCAATCAAATCCGAAGCTTCATTTGCTAGCAAGGTTGTGGCGTAGCCTTCTGTGACCAATTTCTTTTCATTTCGGTGCCAGTCGAGCGTCGAACCGCGCATGTGCGTTATGTAATCTACCGCACCGCCATAGCAACCGTACTGATGATCGAAGCCGCGCTGTAACGGCAAGAACTTCCTATTGTTGTGCCCCAGATGCCATTTGCCCACGATCGCGGTTTCATAGCCCTGTGCTTTGAGAGCTTCAGCCAACGTGCGTTCTGCGGTGCTCAGCCCTTTTTGACTCGAAGGTGTGATGGTTCCTATTCGGTAACGAAAGGGATAGCGTCCAGTTAGGAATGCGGCACGCGTTGGCGTGCAAAGTGATTGGACGTAGAACTGCTTTAGTTGGACGCCAGAAGCTGCAAGCGAGTCTAGCTTGGGCGTTCTGATTTCGCTTCCGTGGTAACCGACATCGTTCCAGCCAAGGTCATCGGCGAGGAAGACGACGATGTTGGGCTTCGTTTGAGTTATGGGCTCTTCAGCACTGGCCGGCAGTGTTGCCGTTATCGACAGCGTGCATAGGCAAACCACTAAGAATGCAAAACGGCTATTCGTCAGGGTTAGCGTCATGCGATCAATCTCTTTTTGCTCAGGCCTCGTCGTCGCTAACTGCGGCCTGTTCTAGGACGTGTTTTGCAACTCGCATGGGGCAGCCGGAGCGGAGGCCGAGGGCGATCGCGTCGCTGGGGCGGGCGTCGATGGTCGCGATGACCTCGCCCGTGGAGTCTTCGAGGACGAGGTTGGCGAAGAAGGTGTTGTCCGAGAGGTCGACGATGTCGATGCGCTGGATCTTGGCGCCCAGGGCTTGGATGGTCTCGTGGCAAAGTTGGTGGGTGAGCGGGCGCTGCGGATCCTCTTTGTGGATCACGCGATTGATTTCGTCCGCTTCGGTATTGCCGATCACGATCGGGAAACCGCGCTTGCCCTCGGGCTCGTTGATATAGATGTACTGATGCGAGAGACCGTCTTGAATCACTATTCGACCAAGGCGGACGTCGACCATTTCTGATTCGGTGCTCATTTTGAATCCGTTGGGCTTTCATTGGCGCCGGAAGCAGCGCTCGCTTCGTCTCTTCTACTTACCTCGGCAGGACCTGTCCATGGCCGGATAACGAGAGGTGCTTGATTCTTGCGCCGGCGGGCAAGTATGTCGGTTTCGAGAGGCGCATCCTCTTCTTCGGCCATGAGGAATGAACTCACGGTTTCATCCTTCCAAAGGCACTTCGCGCAAACCAGGCCCCGCGTGTTGGAAGGGTCGGCGCGCACGAGAGTTTCCGCTCCGCAGGCCGGACAGGTTCGTTCGGCGGATCCGCGCGGGAAAACTGTCGAGATCAGAATCCAGAGCAGGCCGAGTCCCGCGAAGAAACCCGCGGTCCAGGTGAAAATGTTTTCGGGGGGATCGATGACCAACCACAGACCGAGGCCGACGGCGGCCAAGAAGAGTGGGGGCAGTAGCCAGCCGAGCACGGTGCTTTGGGAGGAACCTCGACTTGAGGTGGGTGCGGGATCGGAGGCGGACATGACTAGATGAGTGTAAGCGGCGTCGGTCGGTCAATTGCCATCTAAGGGGTCAGGACGGTAATAAGATCGCATTA
Source organism: Planctomycetota bacterium (assembly GCA_047639415.1). GTDB lineage: Bacteria > Planctomycetota > UBA1135 > UBA1135 > OFTM34. Next base: position 2,316 of record JBLINP010000029.1, read on the forward strand.
GATGAGCCGTTTGCCTCACTAAATCGCCGGGAGGGCTCCGCAGGGATTGGTAAGATGTGCGGCTGCGCGCTCGTCTCGACGAACGGTGTGCATCCCAAGTATTCCCATGTCTCAATCCGCTCCAAATTCGGCTAATCCCCAATCCCAGTATTCCGACAATCCCGTTTTGGTTCGGGTTTGGCGCGGAAACGAGATCGAGTCGGTTCACCGCGGCGCTTGGGCGCTCGTCGATTCGGACGGCCTCGTGATTAAGGGCGCGGGTGATTATTTCAGTCCAATCTTCGCGCGCAGTACGGTTAAGTCGCTGCAGGCCCTGCCGTTGTTCGAAACGGGCGCCGCGGAAAAAATCAATCTGGAGTCCGACGAAATTGCGCTCGCGATTTCATCGCACAATGCTGAGCCCTGTCACACCGAGGTGGTCAGCGGATTGCTCGAGCGTTTGGATTTGGGCGTCGAACATTTGCGCTGTGGCGTTCAACAGCCTGGCGATCGCAAGACGCGGCTCCGAATGAACGCGGAGGGGCAAGCGGCGACTGCCCTGCATAATAATTGCTCGGGCAAGCACGCGGGCTTTCTCGCACTATCGCGGCATCTAGGCGTCGAGCCGGCGAATTATCTAGATCCGAATAGTGCCGGCCAAAAGTTGATTCGCCAAGCGGTAGCGGACATGTGCGGAGTGGATGCCGACCTGATGTCGAGCGCGATCGATGGTTGCAGTGCGCCCACCTTTCGAATGCCGTTATTTAGTTTGGGGCGAGGCTTCGCGCGCGTGACCAATCCCGTCCAAAACGGAAGCGAACGAGGGAACTGGTGCAAAGTCATGCAGACGGCAATCGCTAAGCACCCCGAATTGGTTGCGGGCAATCACAGACGCATCGATACCGATCTCATTCGCGCGACGAACGGGCGTTTGTTCCCCAAGGTTGGCGCGGAAGCGGTGTACGCGGTCGGTGAAGTCGGCGGTGGACGTGCACTGGCCGTCAAAATCGACGACGGCGGTTTGCGCGGAATGCATCGCGTCGTAATAGGCTTACTCGAACAACTTGAGATGTTGAGTTCGGACGAACTCGAAAAGTTAGAGGCCTGGCGCAATCCGATCGTGAAGAATTTCGCGGGACTTGAAGTCGGTCGAGAAGAGTTGCTGATTTAGACAAGCGAACGATAAACCGAGTGCAGATATGACGCGCGGAAACAGACCACCGTTGCCACCTAAGCTTCCGAACGAGGCGCATAAGGGAAATGCCGGGCGCGTGCTGTGCTTGTGCGGCTCGCGAACGATGCCGGGCGCTGCGATCTTAGTCGTGCGCGCGGCCACGCGAGCAGGTGCGGGGCGAGTCACATTGGGATGTATGGATTCGGAGCTACTGAGCGTCATCCCGGTCGCTTCACCCGAAACGGTAATGTTGGAGCTTTCCGGTCCTAGAGGCGGCCTGGAGGCACTTCCCGAATCTCCGCCCGCTCCAGCTTTCCATTCGCGTGTGATCGGCTCGGGACTCGGTGTTTCGCCACGGGCGCGGGCGTTGGTGGCTGCTTGTCTTGAGGACGGCTTCAGCGGACCCCAAGTGTTCGATGCCGATGCACTAAATTCATTACGCGGTGAACCCGAACGGTTTTTGCGCGTTGACGGGCCTGTGATTTTGACACCACACGGCGGCGAAGCGCGCGGTTTACTCGGTCGCGACGTTCCGCAGGATGAAGCTGGTCGTGTCGAATTCGCCAAGGAATTAGCAGAGCGTTCCGGCGCAGTGTGCGTGCTCAAAGGTGCGCGTTCTGTCGTCGCCGATCAGGAACGCGTGTTCGTCAACGATTCGGGCAATCCCGGAATGGCGACGGCTGGTTCGGGCGACGTTTTGACAGGGATCCTCGGCGCTTATCTCGCCGCGACCGTTTTTGAAGGATCCAACTACACCGTCTTCGACGCGGTGTGTGCAGCTGTACATATTCATGGGTTAGCGGGTGATTTAGCGGCACAAACTTTGGGCGAGCGCGCACTGAACGCCTCCGACTTGATCGAGTATCTACCCCAAGTTCAGCGGGACTACCGTTGAACTTTGCTGTTGCTTTCTTGTTCGCCGCTTGGTCGACCCTTGCTTCGGATACATCGAGGGCTACGGAAGCGGAATGGCAAATTCGAAGTTGGGCGCGAGATGTAGAGGCACATCAGTCGGAGATTGAAGCGAGCCTAGGCTCTACGGATTGGCGTGATCGCGTTCAGGCTTTAGAGGCGCTTTCGCGATCGGACTCCGAACTGGCCACCGATTTGGTTCGAGCATGTCTCGAATTCGATCACCCCAGCGTAAAGGCTTCTACTCTGCGCTTATTGGCGGATTGGCGAGATGCTGTTCCGATGACAAAAGAGCAAAGCGATGGCCTCGAGCGAGCTCAACTTCCAGATGTTCGTGCTGCATTCGCAACTTGGATCGGCCGAGCGAGTGAATCGCTTATCCCGCTTGAACGCCTTGCTTTTGACGTTGATGGGGTTGTTCGCGATGAAGCACGCGTTGCTTTGTTTTCTAGAGGGACGAGCGAGGCGGCGAATAACGTGCTCAACAAGCTGGCGCTCAATGGTGAGTTGACCGAACTCATCGAGGCGCTTGAATTGTGCAGACGAGCGAGTGTGACCAGTGGTGACGGGTTTCAATTCAGCTTGATGTCGGGTGTGTTGCCTCGGAGCCGACAGGCGCTGATGAGCGCGACGATTCTGAGTAATGGGGGCGGGACTAAGGCGGATCTAGAAGCGCTTCTATCGGGATGGTTCTCTCCGGATTTAGAGGGACGAGGAGCGCGAAAGTTTTTGAATTCGTGCGCCAGCAGTCTCAATGAAAAGTTCGGGCCAGAGTTCGTCGATTTTTGTGTCGAAATTGATCGAGGCGTTTCCACGAAGTGGAGTTCGGCGATCGAGGACTACGGGCGCCTGGGGGATGACTCGAATCGACTATGGGACTTGTTCGATGTGGGAGCAGATGCCTTGGGGGTGGAAGCGTTTGTGAATCAAATGAATGCGAGGACGCTTTCAGATGAGGCGTTTTGGAGTTTGTTCATGTTGGTTTTTAGGCGTCACGATGGTTGGACCGAGGAATTCGTAGCCTCGTGCATAGAACGTCTAGACAGTGATCGCGGAGGAATCGCGGTTGGGGCCTTTGAACGAGGTGCGAGAGAAGGGGATCCCTTTTCGACAGAGTTCTTTGTGAAGGAACTCGAGCAAGGAGGTCCAGATCAGCGTGACCGTGCTTTTCGAAGTCTCTGTCTCGCCGCTGACTACGAAGACTGGCAAGCGGCTCTATTTAGGCATTGGAGTCAGCAATCGAAGCCACAGCAGTCGGCTTTATTAGGCAAACTGCCACGAACAATAGCTCCGATTCCCTTTCGCGAAGCCTTGCTGGAACTTGGAATCGAAGGCCGAGCATCTCGCGCAGCGGTGCTCGACTTGCTCGAACTCTTCACGAACGATTATGAGATCGCGGAGCACATGGCTGAGTGGGCGATTCTCGATTCCGAAGGGGCAAGCCACTGGAGCGATCGTGATCCTGCTCAGGCCGAGTTGCTCTGCGCGAGTGCGCTTCGCGGTTTGATCCTGACAGCGACCGAAGAACAGACTGAACTCGTTGATCTTATCGTCGCGGAAGTCCTCGACGAGACAGCCGAGTTTTCGAAACAGATCGGAAAAATCGCCTTCGAATGGTTGGGTCGGAGCCCCAATCACGCAGCTTTGTTAAACCGCTATCTAGACGATTCGATCAGTCCCGATAATAGAATCGAAAGTGCGCTAATCTTGGCAAATCGAGGTGAAGAGGCTGCAACAGCTTTGCTCATCGAGTTGTTGCCGAAAGCTCCGGCGGATTTGGTCGAGCGTATGTTCGTCGCACTTTGGTCACATCCGACGGAGGCTAGGCTTAGGTGGTTCACGAAACTCGCCCTCAGTGAAATCGTTTCATCGGACCGGCGCAATCTTGCCGCCGAGCAGTTGGCGAACGGGCAACTCGATGAAAGAGTTCTCGATGCGCTCGATCGCATTGCCAGGCATGCCCCCGACGTTGACACGATGGCCATTGCGCTGGATGGCTTGGGTCGCGCGCAGAAAGTTGGAGCGGAACGGCTATTAGCGATTCGAGCTGATATCAAGGACCAGGCGGATTTCCGTATTGCCCAATTGACGGATGACTATCGCGAATGGATGAGGTTGAAACTCTTGCTGGCGCTGACTCGCACGGGACACTTTCCTCGCGAAATTTACCCTGCTGTTTTGGAGCGTCCAAGTATGGCGGCTTCCGATTGGTATGACCGCCGTTTGGCGGGCAAGTCCACTTCGAGAGCTGAATTTGAATGGCGCGGTGAGATTGAACTGCTCTCTGAACTCTCGAAGCTTGTATTGATCAGCGAGGTACTCGAAGCGACGACGACTTGGTGGCGTTTGGACGGAAGGTTACTGATCAAGTTGGGATTCGCGGTGGATCCAACTGCTGATAGAAAACTGGGTGTGAAGACAGCTACGAATTTATTGCGAGCGGGACGAATTGCACTTCGGGGTGAAGCCAGTGTCGATTTCGAAGCCGATGTCCGCGCCCAGATTGCGCTGCTCGAGTTGGCGCAGACGGCGAAGGACTGGGATCGTGCAGCCGACATCGTTGAATCGCTTGTTGATGATTGGCGTGCAGACCGAATCCCTACGCGCGTGTGGAATACGGTTATTGGCGAACGCGATCGCGACAAGGGGCGCGATCTAGCGGCTCGATACGCGGCAATGGAATTTCAGTTTCGCGCTTACGGTGCTCTGGCTAACGGGGAGCTAGAACGCGCACGGAAATGGTCGGCCGAGGCTAAGCGGCGCGTGGGCCATTCTGAACGAGCGCAAGTCACTCAAGAGAAGTTGGAAGCGCGGCTTTCGAAAGCCAAGTGAATCGCTAGTCCTCGGAACCAATTGTGTAACCCAATCCCTCGAGACGAGCTTTCGTCTTGGGGTCGAGTTGTTCTCGAGCACTATCTGTTCCGCTCTTGCTAGCACTCAATTCACGTAGCGCACGACCGAAATCCAGGATCTTCTGTCGACGTTCGTCACTTGGCTCCAAGGGCGAAAGCTCGAAGGGGTCGTTGGTCAAGTTGTAAGAACGCTCAACTGCGCCAGCATCCCAATCGTTGCCCTCTATCATGACAATGGTTTTTACTTCGCCCTCAAGCAAAGCCAATCCCGTTACCACGTTTTCGACTTCGGCGTAAATGGAGCGATTGTCGGGAATCGAGAGTAGGCTGCTGCCCTGTAATGTGAACTCGCGTGGAAGCGGCAGGTTGAGCAACTCCAAGATCGTCGGGTAGACGTCGATCCCGGATACCGGCGTGCTGAGACGCTGCGGTGTTGCGCCGGGAATCCGAAGGATCATCGGAACCTTCAGTAGTTCGCGATGTAGTGAATGTCCGTGGTTGATCGCGCCGTGCTCGCCGATTTCTTTGCCGTGATCGGAGGTGAGTACGATGATCGTGTCTTCGAGACGATTGATTTTGCGCAGGCAATCCAGCAATTGCCCGATGGCGTGATCGGCTTGCCGTACAGAAGCGTCGTACAACTCGAGCAGTCGCTCGCGCTGCTCCTCGCTGGGATTTTTGTGATTGTAAAGTAGCAGCGCCGTCTCGCGATCCGCTTCGCCTAACGTCGCCACGCCCAACTGCTCGGCCGCTTCCGGCGACGGATCGAATTGGTGCGTGATGTAAGTGTGAAAGAAGAGCATGAAGGACTCTTCGGAATGGTTTTCAATCCAATCGGTGACCGCTTCAATGCCATTCTCTTTGATCAAATCGAGGTCACGGCCGGCCATGACTCCGCCAGCTTGCTCGATCAAAAGACTCGATAGGTTGGCGACAGGATCAATCGTTCCATAGCTCTCAAAGCCGCGCGAAAAGCCAAAGTCTGGATCGACAAAACCACCGGCAGTAAATGCCGCTGTTGAGTAACCGTGTTCTCCCAAAAGTTCGGCCAAGAGCTTCGTTTTGGCGGAGTCGATGCGATGGGCGGGGCGTTGGACTCCGTGCATCCCGGGCAGTTGGCCAGACAGCAAGCTGACGTGAGAAGGCAAGGTGTACGCTGCGGTGGACCAAGCCGTTTCGAAGAGCATCGACTCGTCGGCCAGCGCGTCCATGATCGGCGACGTGTCGCGTGGACCGCCGTAGGTACCAAGGCGATCGGCGCGCAAGGTGTCGATGGAAATCAGAAGTACGTTCTGGCCGTGGCGTCGTGGCTTTTCCGGAACAACTCGCGGGTTTGCGAGAGCAAGCACTACCGGTCCGCTCGGTGAAGTTTCGGCCTCGAACGTCAAAGTGACTGATTGACCTGCCAATTCGTCGCAAAGATCAAGTCGAATCGGTAACCATCGAGGGATGCTGCCCTCTGGATTGCTGACTTCGATTGTGCCAAGCGGCTTTGAGTCCGTTTTACCGGACTTCATCGAGAGTGTGAGCGACGCGCTTGCGTTGTCGGGTGAAGCTTTGTGCCCCGAGATGCCTATCCATGCATCCAGACGATTGCGCCCTTCAGGCAAATCAAACGTGAACTCCAAACGGTCGCCGGAGAGCAGCGCGATCGAGGGGCGTTGCGTTCCCGCAATCGAGTAATCGCCAATCGGGGGGAGGCGACTGTCGGTCACATCAACTCGGCTATCGCTCGCGGCAGTCAAGTGGTCGAAGGCCAGCACCGGGTGGATTCGGATGTCTTTCCAGACAACGCGTACTTCGCTGTTGGGTTCTTCCATCGTCAGGAAAAAGAACAGCCCGAGTTGGCGTGCTTTCGGATGAGTTCGGTGCACGAGCGAGGTGTTTTCACTGACCTGATCGCCGGTTAATGAAGCGCTCCAAGTCGAAGTGAGTTGCACACTCTGCAAGTCGAGCAAGGAGAGCGTTTGCGGAGCATCAGCGAGGTCGACCAGTAAGAAGCGCGCGGTGCGAAACCCGTCTCCCGCAGTGAGTCCGGTGAGTTCTGCCAGAGTGGATATCTTGTACTCGGCGTCGGGTTCAACGGGGATGACCGAGGCCCAAGCTCCCGATGAGCCTCCGAGTTGCAGTTCCCCCGGTGCGATTTGAACGGCATTTTCGAGAAACAGGGCGTCGGCCTCTGGCCCAGTCTCGCGCGCCGGGCTGGGCAGCGCTTCCCACTCCAGATCGGCGCCCGAAAAAAGCGTTTCGCTCGTCCGCTTGGCCGTACTCGTGAAGGTGCAGGCGGTTTGAGTCTCTGCGAGGTCGAGCAACCGGAGGATTTCTGGAGGTGCAGGCTCCGAACAACCGCTGCCCGTGAAAAGGCAGAGCAGGCCAGCGAGAGCGAGCGTTCCTTTTTTCTTCAACGAGGATTTCGGAGTTGGATCAAAAAGCGGCGTCATAGGGCGCTCGGAAGGAGGGGAGACGCGCGGTGCGTCGTTGGTTCGACCGTGAGATCGTTGGGCGATTGAATTGTTCGGCCTCGAGTGGCTCCGCCAACTGTCAACCGGACGAGTGGTAGCGTAAAATGCGGAGGCGTAACAGGCCGGCCTAACCCCGACATGCCAACCCCAGAATTGACTGTGGAGAGACTCGTATGAGTGTAGCAGAGATTAACACCCCCGAAGGTGCGATTGACACCCTTGACGACGGGATTGGTTTTGTCGCTTTGGTCGACAAGATGGAGCAGGACCACGCTCTCAAAGTCGTGAACTCCGCTCGTATTTCGTACGAAAACGAGAAGTCGGAGTTTAGTGAACGGGATTCGAAGCTATGCGGTTTCCTGTGGGAGCACGGGCACACCTCCCCGTATCGCCATTCGTTCTACACCTTTCATTGGAAGGCGCCTCTGTTCGTTTTCCGCCAAGCCTTCAAGTATCAAGTGGGCAGCACGTGGCGGCAGTACGAGGTCGATGGCCATTCGGTCGGCGTCGATATCTTCGACGTCATGTACGACACCGATAAAGGCTGTTCATGGAACGAAGTCTCGGGTCGTTACGTGAAGTGGAATCCGGAGTTCTACGTGCCGCAGGTGATGCGCGCGAACCCGCCCCATGGCAATAAGCAGGCTTCGGTGGATTTGGGCGAGAGCTTCGATCATCACACCGAGCGCGAGATGATGCTGGGCGAATGCCGCGATGCTTTTGCGAACTATGAAGCGCGAATCGATCGCGGAGTTGCGAAAGAGATTGCGCGTACGGTGCTCCCGCAATCGCTTTACAGCCAAGCCTATTGGACCGTTTCGCTACAGGGCTTGTTGCACTTCTTTGAGCAGCGCTTAAAGCCGGATGCACAGTACGAAATCCGCCGCTATGCCGAAGCGTTGCGCGACTTGGTCGCCGACGACCTCGAACGAATCGGCGTGGGCAGTTTTACGTCCTAGAACCGAGCATTTCAGCGGGGACGGGATCGTGACTACCATTCGAAATTGCGGTGAACGCCTGGCGTTCGCGCGCGTTGGTGTCCGCATGTCCCCGCGATTGCTTGGCTGGTTGGCTGCAACGTTCGCGATTGGCGCTTTGGCAGTCGGAGCGAGTGCCAATGCGACCGGTAAAGAACGCGTTATTGAGCCAGCGCTCGATGAGGCTGTGCAAGCTGATCAGGATGCCGCGCAAGCCGGAGATGCCGCCGCGGAAGCGGCTCTCGCTGAAGCATTGCTTCTCGGAGGTATTCGTCTCGATCTGAAGGCTGGGCTTTGCTCGGTGCCGGCCCGCGTTTTGGTTCGCTCGGAACTGCTTGAATTCCTTTTAGTCGGCCCGCACGGCTCCGCCCACGAAAGCCTGCTTTCGACGCCGGTTCAGCCGAGTTTGCTAAATACAGCGCTATTGGCGCTCGGAGTCGAGCCGGGTCAAAACGTTCGTTACATCGAACCTGCTGGGGCGGAACCCGCTCCAAAGCCAAGTGGGAATTCGCCGGGGCGGCGTCGTGAAGACAGCGAAGCTGCGCAAGTCGTGCTTCCATCTGGTGATGGCCTTTACCTCTATCTGCTTTGGAAGGAAGCCGGAGAGGTTTACTTCCTCCGCGTCGAAGATTTGATTCGAAATCTGAAGACGGGCCGAACGATGCGACGCCATGCCTGGGTGTATCTGGGCTCGCGGTTTGCTGAATTCGAAAAGGGCCAACCAGAGAAGTTCGTGGCGGATCGCGAAGGCAACTTAATCAATATCGCCTTCTTCGGAAAAAGCAATTCATTGGTGACGGGGGCGATTGAGGATTGCCGTGAACAAACCATTTGGATTGCCAACTCTTGGATGCTGCCCGAGCGCGGTTGGCCGATGCAATTCGTATTCGCGCGCACTCCGATCGCGGCTCCGCCTGCGGATTGGGTGGATGCGTTGACGGATCCGATGGCGATGAGTTCAGAAGAATCAGCCGAGTCAAAAGACTGATGCGCCGGGGAGCGAAAGCCGCATTACCGGCGGGGGCTTCGATTCCAAGCCTTGTGCGTCAAGCGCACCATGCAGCGCGCCTGGGACGAATCGCCGAAGCGGGCTTGATCGGTATCGCCGCGGCGGCGCTCACTCTGGCCGCGGGTTTGTTATCCGAGGCAAACCTATATCAACTCGCACCAGTCAGCTTGGCGCTTGGCGTAGGACTGCTTGTCTCCGCAACTTGGCTAATCGGAACGCACGCATCTTTGGGGCAAACAGCACGAGCCCTCGACCAGCGATTGAATCAATCCGGCGCACTCTTCACCGTTTTCGAAGCCCAGCAATCGAATCGTGATTCCGAGTTGACTCGACTGCTCGCCGCCCGCGTGGCTTCGAGCGTTTCGCCGCGTGAAGCTTTGCGTGTCGCCAGGCCGCTCGATCCCATTCCGCTCGCAGCACCTTTCGTCGCAGCGGCCGTTCTCGCGCTGACTCTCGACGCAATTGCACCGGTGCCCGATGCGGCCAAACTGGGCGACTTTGCGAATGTGATCGCTGGCGAAATCGCGAATGCCCGCCGACTCAGTTTGGAAACTCTCGAGGCCGGGCAATCGGGAGATTTGGGGGAGCAGGCCGCCGAGTTACCGGGCGAGTTGACCACGTTGCTCGCAAAGGTATCCGAGCTGAAATCCAAATGGGGGCAGGCGGAAGCAGATTCCGTCGAGGCTTTACAAGCTATCAATCAGCTTCGAGCGGAGGTCGAGCAGACCTTTCAGCATTTGCCGCCCACGACCGCGTTGTCGGCCAGTATTCGAGCTTTGTCGAGTCAGTTGGACGCCGCGGCGATGCGGGTTGGAGACACTTCCGGGTCAGAATCTAGCGCTGGGAAACGCGAAGCAGCGGAGCGCTCTCTAGCATTGAGCGACGCGGGCGGCAGAATAACGAGCGCGATAGAAGCGGATGGAGTGTCCTCCGCTAATCCCGCGACCACCCTTGGTGGAATCGAACGGGGTGCTGCTGTTGCGATTCGTTGGCGACCTGAATACGACGAGATTGTGGCCCGCTGGGTCGAATCAACAAGATCGGTGGATGAACATTGAGCGGTGAACACCGAGTACGAAGAGTGGGCTTGTGGTTGATTGGCGCACGCGGATCGATTGCGACCTGTGTGACCTACGGCCTAGCCGGGTTGCGAGCGGGGATGATCGAGCCTGTTGGATTGATCACGTCGGCTGAGCCGTTGGCCGGCTTGGACCTCGCGAGTTGGGAGGAGTTCGTGATCGGTGGTCATGACGTTTGCCGACGGGATCTAACGCATTCCGCTGGCGAATTGGTGAAGAACGGAATTCTGAAACAAGAATTGGTTTCGGCCAGTTCAGCGGAAGCGGCGCAATTCGAAGCCAACATACGACCGGGGGTTTTGGATGGTCCCGACGTGGGCTTCGCCGATCTCGATCCGCGCGCCGCGGAACTGGGTAGCGCGAGTCCGCGCGAACAAATCGCGGCACTGACTCGAGATTTTGATGAGTTCAAAACGGCCCACAAACTCGACCGAGTCGTCGTGGTCAATCTGTCGAGCACCGAGGTTTTTCGTCAGCAAGATCCAGCTTGGGAAAGCCTTGCTAAGCTTGAGCAAGTGCTCGATGACCACGAAAGCCAACCGGCATCGATCGTCTACGCCTATGCAGCGTTGCGAGCAAAATGTCCCTTCGTGAACTTCACGCCCAACTTGGGCGCTTCAATTCCAGCCTTGATCGAACTGGCAGAAGAAGTGGGCATGCCGCATTGTGGCAACGATGGCAAGACGGGGGAGACGCTCGTGAAGACCGCTTTGGCGCCCATGTTTCGGGCACGCGCTCTCAAAGTTCTTTCCTGGCAGGGCTACAACATGCTCGGGAATCGAGACGGAGCAGCGCTCTCTGATCCGGGTCATTGCGAATCGAAATTGGCGAACAAAGACAAAGCTCTACGGTCGATTCTCGATGACGACCAAATGCATACCCACGTCGGAATCGACTACGTGCCTTCCCTCGACGATTGGAAGACCGCCTGGGACTTCATCCACTTCGAAGGGTTTTTGGGCGTCAAGATGAGCTTGCAGTTCACATGGGCGGGCAGCGACTCGGCACTCGCCGCGCCTCTAATCCTAGATTTGGTCCGACTGGCAGATTTTGCGGCCGAACGTGGAGAGCGAGGAGTCATGTCCCAGACCGCACCATTCTTCAAATCGCCCCTGGCCGGGGGATCGAATGATTTCCACGCGCAGTTCGCGGTTTTGATGGAGTACGCCCAGTCCCGACGCTCCTCGGATTGATCATTCCGAACTGACTGGCTTTCGTGTTGGTGCGCAAAGCTAAGCCGATTCCATTCCTCGACTTACAAGCAGAACCGGTGTTTGAGGCCCTGCCCCCTGGCCGAATCGACACAGGTGAGTGAGCTCCAAAGGCTTAGCTCCGACCGACCAACACGCTTGCCAGCCAGTTCATTGGCGAGACGGAGCTTTGGAAGAAAAACCCGAACTGGGTGAAGCGATCGGCGATTTCGCGGCATCCTTAACTCTGTTGTAAGAGTATTGGAAATAGCGGTTGAGGATTCTCGTAGCCGCGCGCTCCAGAATGACTAGCAGTCACTGTGCACATTTTTGCGCCGCGGAGCTGCCTTTCAAGCCCAGAAGCCCTCCCGAGAAGTCCCATGTCCAATATTCGCCAACTTGCGCTCACCTTGATTCTCGTATCTGGTACGGCTTTCGCCGTCGCGGGATACATGGATAGCCAATCGGGGAAGTTGCGCGCTGAGGCTGAGCCCGGCGCGCTCATTTTGGAATTGCAGCCGATGCGGGCCATGGCAAGACCTCTCTGCGCTTCAAGTACGCCCGCAAAAGCCCGATTTAAGGCCTGCCCGCCCGCCGGTAGCCAGAAGGACTCAAGCACACCGAGCCCCATGGCAACCGTTCATACAGGCTCTGGCCGGACATCAAGTTCGACCTCGGCCGGTATCGTTCGGCCCATTTCGGCGATTTTGGTGTTTGAGGACAGCCCAGCTCCGATTCCGGCCTCGGCTGCCAAGCCTAAGGCCTTCTAATTCGCCTGATTCTGGGGGCATTTCCCCGGGCTAGAGAGCACCGAGCAAAAAACGGCTCAAAAGCAAGCTTGACGGGAGGGCCCGACAGGCTTGTACTGTTTAACAGAGGCACGTTAGGTTCCATGGCCGGAGGGTGAATCGAGGTCCATGGTGCTGTGCCCAGTCCAACTGAGGTGAGGTGGACTGTCGCCCGGGTTTCCCTGCAACGGAAGCCCGGGCTCTTTTATAGGTAGAGCGCTTCAGGCGTCGAGCGCCTCGCCAGATGAATTGGTTGTATCCGGCGCGCCCGCTTCGGATACCAAATGATGCGATTGCCGGTGCTAGCGAATGAATCAGTCCTCCTCATCCCTGCCAAAGCTTCAGACCACAACGCTGTGGTATCACGAATCCCAACAGCTCGGTGACGAGCCGATGGGGGATCCGCGCTACGAAGGGCGCACTCCGGCTTACGTGATCTACAACCTGCTCGAGCGCTACACGCGAGCGGAGGATCTGGTGGTTGACCCCTTTTGTGGCGGCGGCACGACCTTGGATGTCGCTCGCAAAATGGATCGACGTGCGCTTGGTTATGACCTCGGCCCGGTCCGCGACGACATCTTTCGAGCCGACGCTCGCAAGCTCCCACTCGAAGACGAGAAGGCTGACTTCGTCTTTATGGATCCGCCCTATTCGACGCACCTCGAGTATTCAGGATCGCCCGACTGCATCGGCCGCTTGCCCGCGGAAAGCCCCGAGTACTTCGCGGCCTTGGAGCAAGCGTTCGACGAGGCCTTTCGCATCCTGCGCGATCGCCGCTACTTCGCGCTTTACATTTCCGATAGCTTCAAAAAGAAGAGCGGCTTCGTCGGGATCGGAATGGAGTGTTACTTCTTACTGCGTCAACGCTTCAAGCCGGTGGACCACATCGCCGTCGTGCGCGGAAATCGCAAGCTAGAAAAGCCAGGCTTCCATCGAGCAGCGGTCGACGGCAACTTTTTCTTGCGGGGCTTCAATCACTTGATGATCTTCAAGAAAGAGATCTCTTAGACACGATCTTTTGATCGCAGTCGTTGCGTGCTTCAAACCAAACCTGTTGAACAGTGTCGCAGAGCGTTGATCTTGACCGACTGCTACTTGACGTAGCCCAAGCCTTCCATCTGTTCGACGAAATCCTTGTCTACGATGGCTTCGGCTCCCAAGGCCATGCCCTCGCTGGCATAGGCTTCGAGTAGCTCGCGCATTTTTTGGGCCAGTTCGGGGCGAAAGCGCGTGATGTTGTTCTGCTCTTTGAGGTCATTCGGCGTGGCGAACATCTCTAGCTTGTCCTTGGTGACTCGAATGTGTTTCTGGGCGGTGTCTTCCAATCCCAGAATAGCGCGATACTCGGGGGTGCGCACCATGACTTGAAAACCATGCGCGCTCTCCGCGAAGACGCGTTCTCGCTCGGACTTATGCAGGCCATCCATAAGCGGACGCAAACTGCTTCCGCGGATCTTTCCGGAGATCGGAAGCTCGAGATAATCAAAGAGCGTCGGATAGATGTCGAGCGAACTCACCAGTCCGCTCACAACGCCGGTTTGCTTGCCGGGAATGCGAATGATGAGCGGAACGTGCGTTGTCGTTTCGTGCAGTCCGGAGTGAGAAACCGTTCGCCCGTGTTCGCCCAGCGACTCTCCGTGATCGGAGGTGAGGATGATTTTTGTCGTGTCGTAAATTTCAAGAGCACCCAAATGATCGAGCACTTCTCCAAACTGCAGATCGAGATAGGCGATTTCGCCGAGGTATTGGGCAGAGGCCAGCGCTCGGTCTCCGGTCATATCCAAGCGCTTCGTCATGCCTGAGTTCAGGACCGGATTGGGGCCGCGCCCGCGATACTTGAATTGGGTATTGAACGGGTAGGTCGCGTCGTAAGGACCGTGCGCGTCGTAGTAATGAACCCAAACGAAAAAGTCGTCGCCTTGATGATCGCTGAGCCACGGAAGTAGCTCAGCGTTGACGTCTTCCGCGCGCCTGAGGTAAAGCTCGGAGGGGAAGAACTCTTCGAAGAGTGTGTCGAAGCCCGTCAATCCAGGTTGGAAGTTGTGCGAAGAAACAAAGGCGGCCGTTTTGAAATCGCGCTGCCTGAGTGAGGTGACGAGATTGGGGATGTCGGCCGAGAGTTTGGTGAAGTTGTTGCGTACCTCATGGTCGCGCAAGTCGAGTGAAGTGAGGATCGAGGCATGTGAAGGATTGGTCACATTCGTCGTCGAGTAGCAACTTTCGAAGCGCACGGACTCGGCTGCGAGCTGGTCGATGCGCGGCGACGGTTTTTCTTCATGCCCGTAGCAGCCCAGGTGATCGGCGCGCAGCGTGTCCATGGTGATGAGCAAGATTTGTTCCTTGTCATCCTCCGTGACACTCAGCGTGCGTGGGAAGCGCGCAGTCGGTCGAAGTACCGCGACTTTCAAACCGGGTGCAGAAGCGGTGTCAAATTTTTCGGGCGCGCCAAAAGCGATGGTCAGAGCGGAGAGACCATTTCCATCATCGTCGTTCCACTGGACCGGAAACCAGCGCTGCCCCGGTTCGCCCTTTAGCTGAATGGGCTCGCTGCTTGATGTAGCGACTCCATCCAAGCCAACCGCATCAATTATAGCGACGACGTGCGCTGGACCGATCTGGCCTTCGGTCAGCGTGCGCACTCTGAAGGAGATCGAGGTTCCAGCGGGGAGCTGCAAATTCGGGAAAGTCAGCCGTTGCTTGAACGGCAGCAAGGCCATGTTCTCGGTGTGATCGCCCTGCGAAATGATGAAGCCGCTCTCCGCTCCCGGAAATCTGTTGAGTAGCGGGAGTAGTGCGCGCGTCTCTGTGACCTGGATGGTTCGAGGGCCACAGCTCGCGACGCACGCGACCAACGCGAGAGCTATCGAAGCGGAGCCGCTGCGGAGCCAAGAGCGCCGAGGATTCATCGTTGCTGCGCGAGGTCTTGCGGGGTTCGCGTGGGTACGGGTAGTCGTATCGGTTAGATGATGCATGGAGGTGGAAACGCCGGCTTCGTGACAGGGCTTGCGCAGATTGTAGCCGAGCAGTGGAGAAATGACCGGCTACTTTGCGTAGCCGAGATCTCCCATGCTCTCGACGAAATCTTCGTCTTCAATTTGCTCGGAGCCCAAGCTCATTCCTGTATTTAGGTATTCCTCCAGTAGCGCGCGGAGCGTCTCGGCGAAATCGGGATGCTGGTGAGCCAAGTCGCTTTGCTCCGTGGGGCTTAGGTGCGGATCGAACATCTCCAGCTTGCCCTCTTGGACGGGGAGCGCCGATTTCGCCGTGTCCTTCAAACCGAGAATCGCTCGATGTTCCGCGGTGCGAACCGCCACTTGCAGTCCGTGCGCACTTTCGGCAAAGACGCGCGGGCGCTTCGATTTCGACGGCTGCTCCATGAACTCCCGCAAGCTGGCTCCGCGAATCTTACCCGCTATCGGAAGCCCGAGGAAATCGTAGAGCGTGGGGTAGATATCGAGCGTGCTGACTAGCCCCGGAACGACACCGGGATTGAGATTCGGAATGCGAATGATGAGCGGTACGTGAGTCGTATTTTCGAAGATTCCGTCGTGCAGGTTTCGTATGCCGCGTTCGCCAAGCGACTCCCCGTGATCGGACGTGAGGATGACGGTTGTGTCGTCGTACAGGCCGAGCAGACGCAGTCGATCCATCACGCGACCGAAATGAAAATCGGTGTAGGCGATTTCGCCCAAGTACTGCGCGGTCGAGAGCTCGCGATTGTGGGCCAATTCGAAGCGCTTGAGTGGCTTCTGCGAACTGGCGGGGTTCGACCCTTTTCCACGGTAGGGGTACTTGAGGTTGTAGGGGTAGGGCGGATCGTACGGACCGTGCGCGTCGTAGTAATGCACCCAAGTAAAGAAGTCGTTGTCTCGATTCTCGACAAGCCACGGTAAGAGCAACGCGTTGACGTCTTCGGCACGTCGTTGGTGAAGCTCCTCAATGGAATGAAACTCTTCGAACATCGTGTCGAAGCCAGCGATGCCTGGTTCGAAGTTTTTCGAACCGACGAAAGCGGCCGTCTTGTAGCCCGTTTTAGCAAGTCCTTCGACCAGGTTCGGGATGTCGGCCGAGAGTTTGGTGAAGTTGTTTCTGACTTCGTGATCGCGCAACTGCAACGATGTGAAAATCGAAGCGTGCGACGGATTCGTTACGTTGGTCGTTGAGTAGCAGCTTTCGAATAAGCTCGCTTCAGCCGCTAACTGATCGATGCGAGGCGAGGGCTGTTCCGCTTTGCCGTAGCAACCCAAGTGGTCGGCGCGCAACGTGTCGAGCGTGAACAAAAGAATCGGTCGTGTGTCCGTGCTGCTGAGTTCAATCTCGCGCTCGAAGGATGCAGTGGGGCGCAGGAGTCCAACACTCAATCCCGGAGTCGCCGCGCGGTCGAAAGCCTTGGGTTTATGAAGTGTGATCGACCAAGCGGAAAGTCCGGTGCCGGTTTCATCGCGCCAAATATGTGAGGTCCAGTGCTCGCCCGGCGCACCAGCTAGCGGATAAAGCTCCGTTGTCGATCGAACCACTCCCGCACGATCGATGGAATTGAGCGTGATGCTCAGCTTGTCGAAGGTCGCTCGTTTTTGGCTGATGACTCGCAGTTTGAAATCGATCGCCACGCCCGGGGGAAATTCGAGATCGGCGAATACCAATTCGTCTTCGAACAACATCAACGCCAATTGGTCGGTGTGGTCGCCGTTGTATTCGAGAGCGGCGCTACCTTCGCCGGGAATCTCCTCGATCAATGAGAGCAAGGACACCGACTCGGTGAACTTGACTTGCTTCGGTGCGCAACCGGCAGCGAGGCCGCCGGCGATCAATAACGCAAACAGGAGGCTTCGAGGGCTGCAAGCGGGGTTTGCTGCGCGCTCTGGCTCTCGGCGCGTGTTGCGCATCGATAAGTTGGCTCGGTGGATGAACACGAAAAAGGGCTCGCCTATTTTGGCGAGCCCAGATTGTAGCAAAGCCACTCTGCCGATTTGATCAGCCGTCGGAACTCTCTAGCCCGTCGAGTTCCTCTTCGCTGGCGTTCATTAGCGACTCGAATGAGTTTAGATCCGCAGCTGATTCGCCATCCGACTCCATAGAGTAGGGGTCGAAGCCTGTCGGCGCCGGATCCGTGCTCACGGGCTCTTCCACGACAGGTTCGCGCAGTAGCTCGCTGATGCGCTTTTCAAAGCTCGACAGCTTGTAGCTCGGCACTCTGTACGCCCAGGTACCCAGCGCCGAATTGAGTTCAGCTACCTCGGTGGCAATTTCTTCGGCCGTGGCGCCTTCGAACTCAGTGGGTTCGACGGGCTCGGCTCCTTCTTCGACGACCTCGGGAAGAATCGTCGGGCGCGCGTCGGCACTAGCGGTCAAGCGAATCCAGCCCTCTCCGTCTATGAGCGTCGTGTCTACGCTCACGACCAAACCATCCCAGGTTCGGAAGGTTGCCTGGGACACCTTGCCACTCTCGAAGTCGATTTGACCTACCGGGCGAACTTCCTCGAGCGAGAGGAAGCCGAGCCCCGCGGCGATTGAATTGGCGATGCTCTCCGCGATCAGTTCGCGATCGGCGGGCACATCCTCCACGACGAAATTCGTATCGGTGGGACGATCTTTGTGGATGGCCAACTTGGGCTCGCCCTCCCGATTGATCACGACGCTCGCAATGCGATCTTGGGTGATGTTGGCGAATTGCTTCTCCATCCAAAACCCGGGATCCATTTCGATTTTGACTTGTCCGTCCACCAGCCAGGCTTGGGCGGCAGCGGCTTGACGCACGAAAAGTTGCGGCGCTCGACTGCCTTTGCGGTTGCCCAATATGATGGCGGCGAGCTTGGTGCCGGATGCATCGGAAAGGGTGACCTGCATCGAACTATCCGGACCGGCGGCGGGAGCGGCGACTCCAAGGATCGAGTAGCTCTCGGGATTGGAGGTCTTGCCTTCAGCGCGCTTGAGTCCTGCCAAACTGATCAGAGTGGCTTTGACGATCTCGAATTTAGCGGGGTAGCCGCCGGAAGATTCGAGGATCCAGGTATCGTCACTTTTGGTGGCGACCAAGGATTCGCCGCCAGAGTTAACTTCGATGCGGGCGACGTCATTGATGCTGTCCAGCAGCCCTTCGAGAAAGGCACCGTTACCGGCGGTTGCTTCTGCGCTTGTGGTTTTGGGTTCGCGCAGGGAATCCAGGGCGGCCACCACGACGATCGTGGTGAGGATCAGGAGGATGATTAGGCTCTTCGGTTTCATCGTAATCTTCGAATTAGGCGCGGCGGGATTTGCGACGCAAGCTGTGGAGAGCGAAAGCGCCCAGGCTAAACAGAAGCGGTACGGCGCCGATGTGAACAAGCTTCAAGCGCATGCCCAAACTTTCGATGTCCTTGCTCAGCTCATGCTGAACGGCGCGCAACTCGCGTCGGCTGCTGAGTTGTTCCTCGCGCAGTTTTTCGATTTCGGCTTGCTGTTCAGGCGACAGGATTAGAGCGCTTGAAGCGTCGCTTCGATCGCGACCGAGCTCAGCAATGCGTTGTTCCGTGGCTTGGATCTTCTCCTGCAAGCCCTGGACTTCCCGCAGATACTTTTGCTCTGCCGCACGCTCAATTTCCTTCACGTACTCGAAGGGGCGAGCGAATTTTTGGCGACCGCGGATGCTGATCAAGTCGTTGCTGCCCGACAGATTGTCGACACTGTTGATCAGGAAGTCTCCGTTGTCGGCTGTCTTGCGGTAACCCAAGAAAATCGGTCCGAGCGTTTCGCGACGCAGCCAGTAGGTGTCGTTGAGCAAATCCACATCGGCAATCACGATGACGTTGATGTCCGTCGTCGATTCAGCCAAGTGCGGCACGTCCGCGTCACTGCCTTCCAAGGGTTCCGTGATGTTTTCCGTGGCTGACTTCGTCGGCTTACCACCGGGGAAGGCCGAGGAGGCGGGGCCCGTTGCCCGGGCAGCCAGCATGAACTGATCGTCTTCGGGAACGAAGTTTCGCAGAAGTGCTTCGGGATCCGGACCAAACTGAACTTGGCTTTGATCGATTTGCATCGAATCGTGCGAAGTTTGGATCAGCGGAGTGATGACGATGTCGGTGTCCTCGACTTCTTCGAGGAAGCCAGAACTCGGAATGATCATCTTGTCGAGTTGACTGATGACGGGGTCGTCGGCGTTGTAGTTGCTATTGTCGAGCGTCAGCCAGAGGACGTAATCTAGCGAACGACCGCCAATGCCGACTTTCGTGGCTGTTTTGCGGTCCGCAGCGATTTTGCCGACTGGCATGCGCAAGCCCCAGGCTTCCAAAAGCGGATCGAGATTGGAGCCACGCTGGTGGGTGTATACCGCCATCTGGTCGTTCGGGTCCGAAGGCGAATCGAGTTCGGCGAATGCGTCGACTAAAACCAACGCGCGACCTCCAGCCAAAACGAATTGATCGATGGCGTACTTCGTTCTGGCATCCAAATCCTTGGGGTGGATGATCATCAGCACGTCGATGTCGCTCGGAACGCTGGAGAGCGCGGCGCCAAACATGCGCACTTCGAACTGCTCTTCGAGTTGCGTGAGAATCGCCATCGGCGGCGTGCCGGCCTGGGGCTGGCGCGGATCCGGCGAGGGCGAACCCTGCATGTCGAGCGTCGTGATGATGCCCATCACTGCACGGTTCGGATGCGAAAGGCGATAGATCAACTTAGTGATCTCGTACTCGAGCAGAGCTTCGTCTTGGGGATTGAAGAGCGGAATAACGAGCTCTTCATCCAAGGAACTGGTACCGACCATTCCGAGGTAAAACTTCTCGCCGCCGTTGCCCATCGCGAGGGGAGCGATGCCCGCTTCGACTGCTCGGTCTTCAGCCTCGGAGAAGGATTCCGGCTCGATGATCTCTAGCGAGATTTGACCGTCCGAAAGCAGCACGTACTCCTGCAAGAGTTCCTGAACGCGAATGGCGTAGGTGCGCAGAGCGGGCTGATCATTGGAGAGCTTTTCGCTGAAGAAAAACCGGAGTTTCACTGGCTCCGGCAGTTCCGCGAGAATGTTGTGAGTGCCTTCAGACAGCGAATAGAGCGCGTCTTCCGTCAAATCGAGGCGTGCTGAGCGCAGGGTGGAAGCGCTGAGAATATTGACTCCGAAGAGTAGGACCAGGGCGATTCCGAAGCTGGCCCAGTACATCTGTTGCTTTTGCATGGTGGCTCTTTAGTTCGCTTTCTTGACGTCCAAGATGAGTGTGTTCGTGAACAGGAAGAAGGTGATGAGGGATGCGAAGAAGATGATGTCGCGCACGTCGATCACGCCTTTGGTGATGGAGTCGAAGTGAGCGGAGAAACTGAAGGATCGAACTGCGTCGAGAAGCACGGCATTCATCCAACCGCTCAACATGTCGAGCACGGTTGGGAAAGAAGTCAGCATGAAGAGGAAGCAGACGACCACGGAGAGGACGAAGGCGACGACTTGGTTTTTGGTGAGTGCCGAAATGCAGGAGCCAATGGCGAGGAAGCCACCGGCCAATAAGGCACCGCCTGCGTAGCTTGCGATGATTACGCCGTGATCCGGATCGCCGAGGAAGGAAACCGTGATCCAAAAGGGAAAGGTCAAGAGCAGTGCGATTACGGCGAAGGCCCAGGCTGCGAGGAATTTTCCCAGGACGGCCTGTGTCATCGAAATCGGCAAGGTCATCAAAAGCTCGATCGTGCCTTGCCTCCGCTCTTCCGCCCAAAGGCGCATCGAGATGGCCGGAACCAAGAAGAGGAAAAGCCAGGGCAAGTAGACGAAGAAGGCGCGCAGCGTGGCTTCGCCGCCTTCGAACAGCCTGCCCAAGTTGAACGTGAATAAGCCTGCCAAGAAAAGGAAGACGAAGATGAACACGTAGCCCACGGGAGTTGCGAAATAGCCCGCTAGCTCGCGTTTGAAGATGGTAATCGTGTGGTTCATGCGTTTACTCCAGCGCTGACTTGCGGTTGCTGTTGAGGAGTAGAAGTGGCGTTTTTGCGAAGATCCGAATCCGTGACTTCGCGGAACAGTTCATTGAGGCTGCCCGGTTGAGAGACGAGTTCGAGGGCCTCCCAGTTTTTCGCACGCACCAACTCACTGACGCCGTCGATGATGCTCATGCGATTGAGCGGAGTGAGCTCATACCGGATCATTCCGTTCGCCATGGCGACTTGCTCCATCGATTGAACGTTCGGAAGCTCACGCAGCTGCGATTCGACCGCGTTATCGGATGATCGCAAAGTGATGTGAACCACGTTGTGATTTGAAGCCCGAGCCCGCAGGTCTGCAGGCGTGCCGTCCGCGACAACCGTGCCGCGATCGATGATGATCGCTCGCGTGCAAACCGCGTCGACCTCCTCGAGGATGTGCGTCGAGAGAACGATCGCCTTGTTTTGCGACATCTCGCAAATGAGCTCGCGCACTTCGTGCTTCTGATTGGGATCGAGGCCGTCAGTCGGTTCGTCCAAAATCAAAATTTCGGGGTCGTGCAAGATGGCGAGCGCCAATCCAACCCGTCGCTTGAAACCCTTCGAGAGTGTTTCGATCGATTGGTGGAGCACGCCTTCAATATGAACTTGGCCGATCACGGTTGCGATGCGCGCTTCCCTAGCAGCGCCCTTCAAGCCGCGTATGGCCGAGATGAAGCGCAGTAATCCAGCCGGGGTCATGTCCGGATAAAGCGGAGCGCCCTCGGGCAGATAGCCGATGGCTTCCTGTGCTTTGATGGCGTCCTTGAGCACGCTGTGCCCGGCAACTTCTATGCTGCCTGAAGACGGCGTGAGAAAGCCGGTCAACATTTTCATCGTCGTGGACTTCCCGGCCCCGTTGGGTCCGAGGAAGCCGAGTACTTCTCCCCGCTGAACCGAGAATGAAATCCCGTTCACAGCTTTGAGGGAGCCGAAGTGCTTGGTGAGGTTTTGAATCTCGATCAGCGTATCCATAGCCATTTGTGTGTTGCTACTTATCTGTGCTCTGGGGATTACTCCCTAGAACTGGGCGAGGTTGGTGCGATTCAGGAAGGCGGACTGTACGGGAGGTCAGATGGAACAGATCGATCGAATTGCCCCATTTACGGGCCGGGATTTCATCCGGGAGTCGCGTTCGGTGCAAGGGGCAATTTGGGGAGTGCTAACTACGGAACGATATAGAGATTCGTTTGGGCTTTGAGCTGTCGCGCCTAACAAAATAGTTATTTTTGGCGGGATCCGGATATGTCCGTTGTTCGGGAGGCAAACTTCGGCTCCAACGCTAGAATTCCGCGCCAAACATTTCCCTCAACTCCAAGGACTTATTCCGATGTTGCTTACCATTGCTTTCGCCCTTATTACGCCCACGACGCCTACCCCTACGGTAGAAGCTCTTCCGTTGGCCAATTCCCTTTACGTTCCCCAGGATGTTGATGCGGACGCAGCTAAAGCGAACGCCGAAAAAGCCAGCACGGACTGGTCAGGCGAAGTTCACTTCGGCGCTCAGATCGTCAGCGGTAACACCAGCACGATCAGCGCCAACGCCGGTGCGATCGGTATGAAAAAAGGCGAGGACACTCTGCTTACGCTCAAAGCTGATTGGTTCTTTGCGGAGCAGCGTCAAGGCAACGCCGGGAACCCGGCCAATGGTGTGACGCA
>JBLINP010000030.1:0-25215 GCA_047639415.1 Planctomycetota bacterium
CTGGCGTCCTCGACGACCTAACAAGGTCGTCTGCGGGGGCAAGTATCCGCAAAGTGCCAGCAGGAACCAATTCGAGGCGTTTTGCCTCGCGGTTCATGAATAATCCGGGCTAGCCGACACGCTTTACGACGGAGAAATTTCCTATGTCGATGATCGCATCGGCGTCTTCATCCAAGCATTGAAACGTCGCCAGCTGTACGACAACGCGGTGATCCTGTTCATCTCCGATCACGGTGAAGAACTGTTCGAACACGATGGCTTCGGTCATAGTCGGGGAAAGGTCTTCGGTGAATCCATTCGCGTTCCGTTGATTGTCAAACCGGTCAAAGGCGACTTTCCAGGTGGAGTCGTCGTCCCCACGCAAGAGCGAGCATTCGACGTCATGCCCACTTTGCTCGAACTCGCAGGAATCCCAGTTCCTAACGATATCGATGCGCGTTCTCTGGTCCCCTTGCTTTCCAAAGCAGGGCCCGACCGAGTCGCAGTCTCCGAAACTCACAGCAAGAATTTCGCCGTCCGAACTCGTCGCTGGAAGTACATCTACAACACGACGCAAGACCAAGAGCCCGCCGAATATCTGTACGACTTAGAAAACGATCCCGTCGAGCAAAGCGACGTTTTCGCCGAGCATCCCACGGTCACCGAATGCTTGCGCTTGCAACTCTTCAACTATTTGCTGCTCGGCCGGTCTGGGAATTACCTGATCGCGATTGGCGCTGAAAACTCGAAACCATTTGAAACGACGGTTCGATCGGTAGACAACGATCAACCGCTCGGCATCGCTCCGCTCTACGGTCTCAAGTATGGAGTTCATGTCGATGTGGCCGATGACGGTTCGCTGCAACTTCGATCGAACTCTGATCAGCACCTCGCGTTCATTGTGACCTTGAACGAGGTCGACCGTCTCTTGATTGGAGAAGCCAGTACAGAGCCCCAACAGTTTCGGCTTTACGAGGATGGCGATCTGCAACGATTGCTCAACCAAGCCGATCCCAGTCTTTACCTCTTCTCCGGACCTCCCCCACACAGCCAGGAACGGGCCGTGTCGCGTACGATCGATTTATAGCAAGTCGAAACCATGCGCGCTCTTGGTTACGCCGGAGATGACTGATTCTGAAATTGCATGGCCCCAGCCATCCGCCCGATTGAACTCATCGCGTGAAACCCGCTCGATGCGAGCTAATCGAGCGCGCTTTCGGCCGCCGCCGCTCCAAATTCTGCCCCTCATTTCATCGATCCAAAAATAAGCTGGTCGACCGGAGTATCGGACCCCGAATCCGACCTCCAGCGCTCGTATCCTGCTTGGCTCCCCGCTTGAGCCCGCTAACACCGCCAATTTCATGAAGTACCTATTCTCTCTGCCCTTGCTTCTCGCGCCCCTGGCCAGCTGCCATATCAATTTCGATACGGGTTCCTCCTGGACCGTAGACGGCGTTCGACTCGAGGAACACCACCTCGACAAGCTCGAAATTCTGAGCTGGGATCCGGCCGGATTGACGATCGAGCACTGTGCTAGCGACGTGACCATCCTTTCCGACGGGGGCCCAACTCGCATCGAGGCCACCCTGCACGAATTCACGCTGGGTGACGCCAGCCTGGAATACTTGGATGGAAAGCTCACGACTGTGACGGTGAGCGGCGAGCCGGCAGCGATTGGAACACTGACGATGTGGACCAACATGCCCCTGAACATTTTGAAGATCACCGCGGGAGCTGGCGATATCACGCTTCGTGGAATTTCGGTGACGGAACGCCTCACCTTGGAATCGGGATCCGGTGATATTTTGATCGAGGAGATTGACGATCTCGTCAATCTGGCTGTCTCTTCGGGAATGGGCGACGTCGACGTGGTTTCGCTAACCTGCCCGAGTCTGATTGCAGCCACCGGAATGGGCGACATCACCCTGCGCTTCGTGAATTCGGATCACGCCTCACTCGCCACCGGGATGGGCGATATAAACGCCATCGAAAGTAAATTTGTCAAGATCAAGGCCGCCACGGGCATGGGCGACATCGACGCCTCGAAATCGAGCTACGACTCCAGTGATTTCGATACGGGAATGGGCGACACCGATCGAGCCGGCGACTGAATCCCCCCCTTTCACACGATCCGCAACCACCGGGGCGCTTCTTCGCAAGGAGGAGCGCCCCGTTTGCATAGCTCGATCGGGTATACTCCCGGCCAATCTCGCGGGGCTGCCCGGCGAGTTCTTATCATCCCGCTAAGCGTGCCTAGCGACTCTGGCGCGCCATTTCTGTCATGTCCGGTAAGGAAAAAGTCCTCATCGCCAACGGTCAAGGATTCTGGGGAGACTCAATCCTCGGTCCGATCCGCCTCATTCGCGAAGGCAAGATCGACTACTTGACCCTCGATTACCTGGCGGAAGTCACGCTCTCGATCATGCAGAAGTTGCGCGCGCGTGACCCGAAAAAGGGTTACGCGACCGACTTCGTCGCCATGATCGACCGCATGCTGCCCGACATCGTTGAGAAGAACATTCGCGTCGTCGCCAACGCCGGTGGTGTGAACCCCCGCGCATGCGTCGAAGCGCTCATGGAAGTCGCCAAGAAGCATGGCATCAAGGGCCTCAAGATCGCCGTCGTAGAAGGCGACGACATCTTGAATGACCTCGACGACCTGATGAAAGGCGGCGAAGAATTTAAGAACATGGACAACGGTGAATCGCTCACCGATGTGCGCGACACAGTCAGCAGCGCCAATATTTATTTGGGTGCTTTCCCGATAGCTGAAGCACTCGACCAAGGTGCGCAAATCGTTCTGACCGGCCGCGGCACCGATCCCGGCCTTGTACTCGGTCCGCTCATTCACGAGTTTGGCTGGGGTCCAGAAGACTACGACCTCTTAGCCGCCGGAACCATCGCTGGACACATCGTCGAATGCGGAGCGCAGTGTACCGGTGGCAACTTCACCGACTGGCGCAAGGTCGAAGACCTCGCGATGGTGGGCTATCCCGTTATCGAGGCCAGCGCAGACGGCACCTTCGCCGTGACGAAGCACGACGGCACTGGCGGTTTGGTCAACTGTGAAACGGTCAAGCATCAATTGGTTTACGAGATGGGTGATCCGGCCAACTACTTGACGCCAGATTGCATCGCCGACTTCACCAGCTTTGACTTGAAGCAGGACGGCGAGAACCGCGTACAAATCAGCGGCATCAAAGGCATGGCGCCGACCGAGTTTTTCAAAGTTTCGCTGTCCTACAGCGATGGTTGGAAATCCACCGGGCAACTGACCATCTCCGGTCCCGATGCGCTCGAGAAAGCCAAGCTCGCCAGCGAAATTGTGTGGAAGCGCTTGGCCTACGACGGCTTCGAGTATTCCGAAGAAGAGCGCATGGTCGAATTCGTGGGAGCCAACGTGTGCCACGACGGAATCGCCTCGGCCAATAATGTCGAGCCCTCCGAAGTCATTTTGCGCATGGGCGTCAAAGGCCCCGATCGCGAAAAGGTCAGTCGTTTCGGCGCCGAATTGGTGCCGCTCGTCACCAGCGGTCCGCCCGGTGTCACCGGTTTCGCAGGCGGACGTCCCAAGGCGACTGAGATCATTGGCTTTTGGCCGGCTTTGATGAAGAAGGACCAAATCAAAACCGCTGTGACTCTCTTCGAATCCTGAGCACCCGTCACTATCCGCCAATCGCACCCCCCCTCGCAACGCTCAACGAACCATGGTTAAAGTTCAACTCTCTCGCATCGCCGCAGCCCGTTCGGGCGACAAGGGCGAAGGCTCCAACGTCGGCGTACTCGCGCGTTCGCCGCTGGCCTACGAATTCATAAAGGAACACCTGACTGAAGCCGTCGTTCAAAAGCATATGCTGGCGATCAACCCCGGCGGTGTGCAGCGCTTCGACGCGGACAATTTGCTGGCTCTCAATTTCCTACTAGAGAACAGCCTTGGCGGTGGCGGTTCCGCATCGCTGAAGACCGACGCACAAGGAAAAACGCATGGGCTCGCGCTCTTGCGACTCGAAGTCGACGTTCCTAAAGACATATTGGACGCTACGCCTGAAGCTTGATGGACGTTCTCTTCGAACTTCGTGAACGGGCGCGTCGCGCGAAACGTCGCATCGTCTTTCCTGAAAGCCAAGACCCTCGCGTGGTTCAGGCTGCAGCGAGCTTGGCCTCCGAAGGACTCGCGACGCCGATCTTAGTGGCGACTCGCGGAATGGGCGCTGTCCCCTCCGGTTGTGAACTCGTTCAACCAGCGGACGATAGTCGCCTCGACTCCTTTGCGACGAAGCTATTCGAACGGCGCAAACATCGCGGCATGACGATCGAACAAGCACGCGAGCACGTAATCGATCCGCTGCTTTTCGCGGGCCTCATGATTTCCTCCGGTGATGCCGAGGGCGCCGTTGCTGGCAGCGAAGCCGCCACAGCAAAAGTCATTCGAGCGGGACTCTGGACTCTCGGTACGGCGAAGGGCATCGCCACCGTCTCATCAAGCTTCCTGATGATCATGCCCACCGCGAACTCACGACCGGCCCAGGTTTACACCTACGCCGATTGCGGCGTGGTTCCCGACCCCACCGCGGAGCAACTCGTCGACATTGCGATCGCATCCGCCGAAAGTCATCGCAAATTGACCGGTGAATCGCCGCGCGTCGCCATGATTTCATTTTCAACCAAGGGCTCCGCTGAACACCCACGCGTGACCAAGATTCAATCGGCGGCGACACTTCTGCGCGAGCGCTACCCGCATTTGATTTCGGACGGCGAACTGCAAATCGACGCCGCCATTGTCCCTCAAGTAGCTGAGACCAAAGCTCCAGGCTCGCCCCTCGCCGGACGCGCCAACGTCTTGGTCTTTCCCGATCTCGACTCGGGCAATATCGCCTACAAGTTGACCCAAAGATTGGCCGGCGCCACAGCTTTAGGCCCTTTGGTTCAAGGTCTGGCCAACCCCTACATGGATCTTTCACGCGGCTGCTCGTCAGACGATATTGTAAACGTGGCCTGCATCGCTTCGGTCCTCGCAGGCTAGCTCCGCATGCGACGAATACCTCTTATCGGATTACTGTTCCTGGGCGTCAGCTGTTCCGACAGCGAAGACCCCAACGTCTCTGAAGCTCCCCACACTTCGGAGCGCGAAGTACCCCCATTGGATTCAGCCCCCTACGTCATCGACAAAGAAGTCGGTTTGGCGATTGAAGTGCTCGTCGAAGGAGACGGTCCGCTGGTGCGAGCCGGCGACCTGATCACGGTCCATTACCGTGGGACGGTCCTCGCTTCGACCCCGACGGAGACAGAGGAGGCGGAAGCGGAGGAGGATCCGGAGTCCGTTGACGGCGAAAGTACAGGCGAAGCAGACTCCGAACCAACTGGATCCGAAGTTGATTTAGATGTCGAGGGCGAGGTCGACACGGAGGATGTTGAGACGGAGGATGTCGCGGCAAGCGAAGTCTCGACTAGCGACGTTGAGACGTTGAACGAAGCTGAGCCGCAGGAAGATTTCGTGTTTGGCGATACGTTCAAGCACGGAGTCCCGCTTCGAATATCCCTCCAACGCGGAAGCGCCATCGAAGGCTGGCGGCGTGGTTTGATCGGGATGCGCGTTGGATCACGCGTTGTACTGCTCGTTTCGTCCGAACTGGCCTACGGCGAAGCGGGTATGCCCAGTGCTCGCATTCCTGAAAATGCCGATTTGCGCTATGAGATCGAACTGTTAGAAACCTGCGTTTCGAACCGACCCCGGTAGTGCTACGCTGATTTCGTCCATCCGCACCGCTCGATAAATCCACGCCCCGTTATGTTTCAAAACGCCGCCATCCTCGGCCTGCTTATCGGAACCTGCGCCTGCACAAGTCATCCCCAGACTTACAGCCCGCGTCGACTTGAATCGGGGCTTACCGTTCAAGAAATTGTTGTCCCGAATAGCTTGACCGCAAAAGACGGAGACACCGTCAGCATTCACTACCACGGTACGCTTCCGGGTGGTCAGGTTTTTGACTCGAGCGTCGACCGAGGACAACCATTGGACTTCAAACTTGGCGACCAAGTAGTTCCTCCGGGACTAGAGCAAGGCGTCCGCGGTATGCGACTTCACGGTCGCAGAAAACTCACCGCGCCGATCGAGTTGATGTTTCCCGCGGGAGCACCCGACGACCTTATGGTATTTGAACTCGTCTATCTTGAAATCGAATTACTGTCCATCGAGCGCTCCGAATAGAAGCAATCAGCTCAATCGCGGGCAAGCACTGCTTCGCGAATCGCTTGAACTGAATCATCGTTGCTTTTGGCCGATACGCTCGAATCAAATTCTTGGTCGAGTTTCATGTGAGCATCCAGTTGCATCCAGGCATCGCCGCGCAACAGCGCCGAACCGCTTCGATCCATAAGCTCAATCAAGAGCAGCCCGCCCCGAGAATCGGACAAAAAGAGCAAGGCCTCGGCCATCTCAGCGCGTAAAAACTCATCGACCTCACTGCTTGCTGCCAGCGCCAAAGCTTCTATCGATGCCGGGCTACCAATGTCACGAAGAACCCCAATAGCTTCTTCGCGCCACAAATCGTCATCGTCATTGAGCTGCTCAATGACGATCCGAACAAAGCTCGGTTCCGGACGCCGCACAACTAACAGGTAAGCGATCCGCCGAACTTCCGCATTCGAATCGGCCAAGAGATCCGGAAGATACGGACTCGCTTCAAATTCGAGCGACCGATCGCCGAGCACTCTTTCGATCGCTCTCAATCTCTCCCCCGAGTCGGAGCTGGTCAGCTGAAGATCCAATGTGTCATTTGCCTGCGGACGTGAGTACCAAGTTCCACCGACGAAAGTGCAAACGATCAAAACCAAAGCACTCGTTCGGAGTAATGTGCGGATGGGATTGGACGATTGCCGAACGCTCTTGAAAATTCCTGACAGAGCCAAAAATAGCCCCAAGCAAACGACGATTGTGGGGCCGGACGGCAAATCGTTTTCATAGGAGATAAATACGCCGACCGCGCTCATCACAGCTCCTACGCCCCAACCGAATAGCAAGCGTGAACGAATGGTGTTCATAAACATCATCGCGGCGACTGCGGGAATAACGAGGTAGCTAAACACGAGGAGCACGCCGCCGATTGAAACGGAACTTGTCACGACAAGTCCGAAAGTTGTGTAGAACAAGAAGTCCCACAGGCGCGCAGAAGAATCGAGTTCACCTTCTTCGCCATCGGGACTAGAAGTGGACAGCTGCGACAATCGAAAGAACTGCTTTCGAAAAATCCAATGGACGAGGCCGACGAATACGTACAAGCCTGCTGTCCAATACACCGTTTCCTCACGCACCCAAAGAATACTGCCCGAGAGGATTTCGCGAACCTCTTCCGCACCGTGCGCTAAGTTTGCGCTGGCCAGAACAGTGGTTGCCAGCGCAACGGAATAAATAATTCCGATGATTGCTTCGTGAGGAATTCGCTCGCGTCGAGTTCTGGTTACGGCAAATATTCCGGCACCGATCACCGAGAAGCCCAACGAGATACCTTTTACGATCCAATCGTCGGATTCCAAACTCCAACCGAGTAAAACACCCCAAACCGTGCCCAAAGCGGCGATTTGAGCCAAGGCGAGGTCGACGAATACGACTCTTCGTTCGATGACATGAATCCCAAGATAAACGTGTATCCCGGTGAGCACGAGGCAAGCCGCAAACGGCCAAGCCATGGAATGAAAGAGTTCAAGCACGATCGGTTACTTCTTCCGACTGAGTAGGCTGTCGAGTAGTCCGTCAATCAAATCAAAGTAAGTCGGTCGATTCACCACATCCCCGCAATCAATCGGCTCTGAGATTACGACTGCGCCACCGGCTTCAGCCAGGTACACCGAAGCTGTGCGATCGTAGAAGTTGGCCTGCAGGATGATTGGAATGTCCTGCTTCTTGATGATCTCGAGTACGCGGTCGCGGTGCCGAGCAGAGGGCGCGATGCCAGCTTTGTTTTCGATTTCAATTACGATCTCGACTTCAAAACGCGAGGCCATGTAAACCCAGTTCTTGTGATAGGTCACAATCTTCATGCCGCGCAACTCAGCAGCTCGAAGACTCCAGCCCCCAAGCATTTCACTCACTCCACGAAGTTCCAACCATTCGTGAAGTTTGTTCTGCTTGGCCAATCGAATTAGCTTTTTACTTCCAACGCTTTCTACCAACTCAGCTCCAAACAAAGCGACATCGATTCGCCGCTGTAGAGCTTCCAAGTTCTCCTGGTAAGCATCGGCATGTTCGGGATCGACCGCTGCTAGCGAATCGGCAATGTTCGACGCCATCTCGCTCGCGTAAACCGGGTCAAGCCACAGGTGGGGGTTGCCGTCCGGATGAACATCACCAAGCTCACGGGAAAGACTAGTGGGTCGATCTACGGCGGTAATGTTTCGGCTAGCTACGCAACGCCCAACTTGCCCGCGTTGGATGCTGTGATTGCCCGACCCCACAGCCACGCCCTCAGCCCACAATTCGAGTTGCAGTCCGACTTCAATAAACAGGTCCGCCTCGCGAGCTCGCTTCATCAGCGTAGGCAGAGGTTTTACGTGATGAGGATCTTGTCGAGGATCAGCTAAGACTTCGACGGTCACGAACTCGCCCCCAATCACTTGAGCCAAGTATCCCAAGACGCCAAGTGTGCTCACGACGCGGACGATTTTTGCGTCCGGGTCTACGACCTTCGTCGCGGAAGACACCGAGGCTGCCGCAGTAGCGGAAAAGCTACTCAATAGCAAAACGGCCACACACAGTAGCTGTTGGGCAATACCGGTCCGCAACGACACGCTTAGCGAACGGGCTATATACACAATAGTCATTATCGATTAACCCAATACGGGTCGGAGCCATGCGCACCGAAAACAAAACTAAGCTCGACGAACACCGATTTTAAACCATCGATTTCGGCGAGGTCGCTATTGGTATGTTCGACACCGGCGCGAAGCCTTAGAAACTCCGATGTGTAATACGAAAGCCACAGGCCCGAGCGCGTCGTGTCCATGCTGCGGTCACCCAATTCCTCAACGAAGTCATAGCGTGCTCCGAGATACAACTGGCGCGAAAGTTGGTTTTGAGCCCAAAGGTAACTACCTCGAGCTCGATCCAACTCGGGAACGTCGGAGTCGTTGAGAAAATACTCGCCACCAAAGATGAAGGAGTTCCACTCACCTCCTCCAAGCGGCTTCCAAGCGTAGGTGAAGTCAGCACCGTAGAGCGCGCGTTCCCGGTTACCTCCCCGGGCCGAGAGGCCCACCTCTAAGGTGTGCTCTGCATTCAGTTCGCGAAACCAGGCGAGATGTCCCAGTGGAGCATAGTGAGAAGCAGGCGCTTCTTTATCGATCGCAATGCCGCCGCCCGAAAGCATTTCGACTGTGAGGTTTATACTGTCCGATTTAGACGGAGCCGGAAGGTGGAAAGCACCCGAGATTCCTTCGCGAAGATAACCTTCGTGTCCGAGAAACTGCGTCACGGCCAGTGGACGAGTCGACCACGGAAGATTGTGTGTGTGAACCTTGTTGATACGACCGAATGCCGTACGAAAGCGTCCAACCTTCAAGCTCATTCCAAGCGGAGTCCACTCGGTAAATGGAAGGCGTTTTAGAACGACATAACCTTCCTCGATTCCAAACGCGTATTCGCCGGTCGCTTCCGATTCGATTGCGCCGATAACCACTCCATCGGCCCACGGGTCGATCGCACTTCGAAAATCGAGTTCAACTTCACTCAACCGAAAAGAGTCATCGATCGCGTCGCCCTCGTCGTTCAAGATCGTGAGGTTGTCCGTTCTGGAGAGCAATGTCCCAACAACCGAGATCAACGGATTGAAAGCTGTCGGAGAGAGTGGCGTCGACGAAGCCTTGTCGTTCTCATCCAATCGAGAATGCAACAAATCGATTTCGAAACGAAGGTCATTGATTTCACCTTCATAACGTTCTTCGAGATCATCGAGGCGAGAGTCGAAAGCATCGTCCTCCGAGGTGGACGTCGCTTGGGCAACTGGAATTGTTCCGATCAGTGCCAAGTATGGCGTGATCAAGAATGATTTTTGAAGTTGGATGCAAACCATAATTGTTAGTTGGTCTTGGCTCATCGCCAATCAGTCCAATCCTAATCGTTCAAGGACTGCTGGTGCGGCTCGATTAAGCCAGAGATACTGCAAAGGCCTGGAACGCAATGACAAACTCGCGACCCCGAAGCGATGTAGCCTGCTAGAATTTCGAATCTGGAATCACAATCCAATTCCTACGTGCGAAAAATCGACCTACACGGCCATTCCCCGGAAAGCGCGTTGCGATATCTGGGCCAAGAACTTCACGCAGCTCGCGTGCGAGGCCTCGCTGAAGTGCTCGTGGTTACCGGGCAAGGGATTGGCAATCGACGCGGCGAACCCATACTTCGCGGGCACGTCGAATCCTGGCTGAAGGGCCCACATGGCCAACGGTTTGGAGTCTCGAGGTTTGATCGGAGCCGGGATGGCGGCTCGCTACAAGTTCACTTGAAGTCGCGAAAACCCAGCTGATCGAAAGTGGGCAAGTTGGTCTAGATCAAGGAGATGCGGGCTTTCGACGGGGCCATTGACTGAGGGAGGCATCGAAGCGCCGACTGAAAATACGCCGCCGGACGACCGCCAGTTCCGCTTTTTGTAATTGGCGGAGCCTCGTCTGCCCTCCGCGGCCACAGTTAGTGGGCAGCGCATCGGGAGCAGGATCCCACAAACCATCCTGGCTGAACTGCCTGGCATCCGTGTTGAGGCCTCCGTCTAAACCACTCAGGTATAAGGGCTTACGCCCGCAAATTGTAGTTGAGGCCCTGGCTCGCCTCGCAATGCGCACAGTCTAGCGTGCCACAAAGACTTAGCTCGACTCGAACAACACGCATGCCAGGCAGTTTGCTTGGTCCATAGTTCGGCTGTTTGGCCCCCCACCTGAATTTCCCCAACCACAGAATTTCTGGGTTGGAATGAAGGACAATCTCCCCCTCGGTCGACAAAGCATCTTAGAATCCGGATAAGATGATTGGACTAACCGGCGCGACCCGTTTGATGAAGGCCCTGGGCGATGAAACCCGCCTGCGGATCCTTCATTTGCTTGGCCAGGAAGAGCTCTCAGGCAGTGACCTGATGGAGATTCTCAACTCCGGCCAAAGTCGAATATCCACCCATTTGGCGCTTCTGAAAGAAGTCGGATTGGTGACCGACAGGCGTGCAGGAAGGCGTAGCTACTATTCGATCCACGCGGGCGAAGCGGCATCTCTTTGGGAACGAGTATTGGCCGAGAGCGAGAAAAGCCCGGAGTTCGAAGCCGACCGCCAAGGATTGGAAGTCCTTCGACGGCGGCACGCGGATACCACTCGATCCTATTTCGATCGCGTGGCCGCTTCCTTTGGTCAACAACAATTGCCCGGTCGCACTTGGGAAGGTTTGGCAAGAGGTGTCATGCAACTCGCGCCGCACGCTCGTTACGCCGACCTCGGAATTGGCGACGGCATGCTCACGCTGATGTTGTCCGAAGTCGCGATGAGTGTCACGGCGGTCGACATTTCCGACGAGATGCTGAATCAACTCTCGACCTTCGCCAAGGCCAAGAACATCACCAACGTTACGACGGTCAAATCTGAAATTGAAGACTTGTCCCTGCCGGACGCTTCGCACGATGTCGTGATTCTGAGCCAAGCTCTGCACTACGCGACTTCGCCCGCCAAAGCGCTTGCCGAAGCCAACCGGATTCTCGTTCCAGGTGGTCGCATCTTGATCATGGAACTACTCAATCACACCGAAGAATGGGTGCGCGAAAAATTGCAGCACAGCCATCTCGGCTTTACAGAATCTCAACTCGAAAGCCTGCTTACGGAAGCGGGCTTTCGTTACTCCAAAGTCCTGCGCGCCGCTCGCGATGCTGAGCCGCCGCACTTCATGACCCTCGTTGCTACTGGCACTAAGAGCTGACAACCCACATGACTTCTTCTTTCAGAGACGCGCTTCAAAAGCGCGTACTGGTTATCGACGGTGCCATGGGTACCCAGATTCACGCTGCAGACCTCGACCTTGAAAAGGATTTTCTGGGCCTCGAAAACTGCTCGGAAATTATCTCGATTACGCGTCCCGACATTCTACGGGGCATACACGAGGATTATCTAAAAGCCGGCTGTGATGCCGTCGAGACCAATACCTTCGGCGGAGCAACGTATGTGCTCGCCGAGTTTGGCCTTGAAGATCGCACGCGAGAAATCAATCGCAAAGCGGCCGAGATCGCGCGCGATGTTTGCGAGGAGTACTCGACACCCGACCGTCCTCGATTCGCGATTGGCTCCATGGGACCGGGTACCAAACTCGCTACCCTCGGCCAAATGAGCTACGACGACCTCAAGGCCTCCTACACGGAACAGGCGCTTGGTTTGGCCGACGGCAAAGTCGACGCCTTTGCGATCGAAACCTGCCAAGACCCGTTGCAGACCAAAGCGGCTCTCAACGCTGCGATTTTCGCTCGAAACGAGAGTGGTCTCGACATTCCGATCATCGTCAGTGTCACGATGGAAGTCACTGGAACGATGTTGGTCGGCACAGAAATGGCCGCCGCCATCGCACTACTCGCGCCGTACCCGATCGATTTGATCAGCATCAATTGCGCCACCGGTCCGCGCGAGATGAGCGAGCACGTGCGCTTGCTCGGCCAAACCTGTCGTATCCCGATCGGGTGCTATCCGAACGCCGGCTTGCCTCAATTGGTTAATGGACAACCCCACTATCCGCTCGGTCCGGATGAGTTGGCCGAATGGTTAGTGCGTTTCGTGGAAGAGGATGGACTCAGCCTCGTCGGTGGATGTTGCGGAACAACTCCCGAGCACATGGCTGCCGTAGCCAAAGCCATCGGTGACCGCGCTCCGGTTCAACGCAAACCTTCCTACCAACCGTCAATCACCAGCATCTACGGAGCCGTGGAGCAACTTCAGGAAAACTCTGTTCTGCTCGTCGGTGAACGGTCGAACTCGAACGGTAGTCGAGCGTTCCGCGAGCACTTGTTGAATGAAGACGTCGAGGGCATGGTTCAAATCGGGCGCGACCAAGTACGCGATGGCAGTCACGTTATTGACGTTTGCACCGCGTACGTTGGTCGTGATGAAGTCGCCGACATGACGGGCTTGATCGAACGCTACCGGACCGAGATCTCGGCCCCGTTGATGATCGACTCGACCGAAACTCCGGTTCTCGCCGCCGCACTCAAGCTTGTCGGTGGTCGCAGCATCATCAATTCCATCAACCTGGAAGATGGGCTCGGCAAGTGCAACGAAGTACTGCCGCTCGCCAAAGAGTTTGGCTGCGCCATCGTCTGCTTGACGATCGACGAAGCGGGCATGGCGAAAACGGCCGAAGACAAACTTCGCATCGCTCGACGCCTGTACGACATTTGCACAAGAGATCACGGGCTGCGACCTGAAGATCTGATGTTTGACGTTTTGACGTTCACCATCTGCACAGGCAACGAAGACGATCGCAAACTTGGGCATGAGACCCTCGAGGGCATTCGCCTGGTCAAGAAGGAATTGCCCGGCGTCGGATTGCTGCTCGGACTTTCGAATATCTCCTTCGGTCTGAACCCAGCGGCGCGTCATGCGCTCAATTCTGTTTACTTGCACCACGCTCAAAAGGCTGGTTTGACCGCGGCCATTTTGCATTCGGCTCGTATCGAGCCCCTGCACAAGATTCCCGACGACGTGCGTCAGATCTGCGAAGACCTGATCTTCGACAATCGTCGTGAAGGTTACGATCCGCTTGAAGCGTTGATGGCTGCCTTCGATGGCGTTGACGTCGCTGCGAAAGCCGAACGCGAGATTCCTAAAGATGTTTCGGAGCGTTTGACTTGGCGAATCGTTGAGGGCGAAAAGACGGGGCTTGAAGAAGATCTCGACCTTGCGCTCGAGAGCACGGATCCGCTGAAGATCATCAATACCGACCTGCTCAATGGGATGGCTGTTGTCGGCGACTTGTTCGGAAAGGGCGAAATGCAACTGCCCTTCGTGCTGCGCTCGGCCGAAACAATGAAGAAAGCCGTTGCTCATCTCGAACCGCACATGGACAAGTTGGAAAGCACGACCTTGGGCACAATCGTGCTCGCAACGGTGCGCGGTGATGTACACGACATCGGCAAGAACCTGGTCGACATCATTCTGACCAACAATGGTTACACGGTTCATAACATCGGCATCAAACAGCCGATCGAGAAAATCCTCGAAGCGGTCGACCTACATTCACCCGATGTCATCGGGCTGAGCGGACTACTCGTGAAGAGCACGGTGGTGATGCGCGAAAACCTTGAGGAACTCAACCGACGTAAGATTGAGATTCCGGTCTTGCTCGGAGGCGCCGCTTTGACGCGCGGATACGTCGAGGACGACTGTCGTCGCTCTTATAACGGACCGCTTTACTACGCCAAGGATGCTTTTGAAGGCCTGAACGTCATGGGACGTATTGGCGCGGGCGAACCCAAACCGGCTGTGGTTGAAAAGAAAGCGACGCAGCGACGCACCGCCGCGATCGTGGAGACTGTCGGCGCAGCGCTTGGCGAAAGTTCGCCTGCCGGTGCCATCGGTCGCCCCCACCCCGAAGTGGAACAAGCCTTGATTCAATCGTCGGATCTGATGCGCGACATCAGTTATCCAAAAGCTCCCTTCCTCGGACATCGCTTAGTCGAGGAAATCAATTTGCAGGGCGTTCTACCCTTTGTGAATCCGATCACGCTGTTCCAATTTCAGTGGGGCTACCGCCGAAAGAACAAGCCGCAGCAAGAGTACAAGCAGTTCATCGAGTCTCATGTAAAGCCGATCTACCACGAGTTGGCCAAACAGTGCTCCCAGGAAGCGATCCTCAAGAACGTGGCTTCCTACGGCTATTGGAAGTGCTTCTCTGAAGGCAATGATTTGATTCTCGTGCATCCCGATGATGAATCTAAAGAAGTCGCACGCTTCAATTTCCCGCGCCAGCGTGGAAAGAAAAACCTGTGCATCGCCGACTTCTTTCACACTGTGAAAGGCGAACTCGACGTCGTTGCGCTCCAGGTCGTGAGTGTGGGGCAAGGCGCATCCGAAGTTGCTCGAGAGTGGTTCAAGAATGATCGCTATCAGGACTACCTGCACTTGCACGGGTTATCCGTCGAAGTAGCGGAGGGGTTGTCCGAGTACATCCACCGCCAAATTCGTGGCGAACTAGGCATCACGAGTGATGACGCGCGCGACATGCGCGACATTTTCAAACAAGGCTACCGCGGCTCGCGCTACTCCTTTGGATATCCCGCTTGCCCCAATCTTGCCGACCAGGAAATCTTGCTCGACCTGCTGCACGCAGATGAGATCGGGATCAAGCTTTCCGATGAAGATCAGCTCTGGCCCGAGCAGTCGACGTCGGCCATCGTCTGTCACCACCCTGCCGCCAAGTACTTCACCCTCTAACCAGCAACAACACGCGACATGCAACGCATCCTTGAACCGGAACTGATGGACACGGAGGAAGAAGCTGCTTCCTACGACGCCATGGACAACTCGGCTTCGAATGCTGCGGTTGTTGAGTTGTTGGTCGAGCTCGGCGCTCGCGGGCGCATCCTCGACATTGGCACGGGTCCTGGGCACATTCCATTTATGGTGTGCGAGCAGATTGCAGACTGCACGCTCGTTGGAATCGACTTGGCCAAGACTATGTTGGTTTACGCGGAACGCCATCGCGCTACTTCGCCGCACAAGGATCGAATCGAATTCAAATTGGCAGATGCCAAAAGTCTGGCTTTCGAGGACAACAGTTTCGACACGGTTTACTCGAACACCATTCTGCATCACATTCCGGATCCGCATAGCTTCCTCGTGGAAGCCCGACGGGTTCTCAAGCCGGACGGCGCTCTATTGATTCGCGATTTGTTTCGACCGGAGAGTCCCGAACGTGCGCTCGAGTTGGTCGCGATGCACATTGCGAATGGTACGCCCGAGCAAAAAGAGTTGTTTCGTGCCAGCTTGCACGCAGCCTTCACGCTCGACGAACTTCGAGCACTCGCCAATGCCGCTGGATTGGTTGATGCCACCATTTCGCAAGATTCAGACCGCCACGTCTCGATGCGCATCGCGAAGGCCTAACGCCCTTGTGATTCCAGGCCGCGGTAGGTTTTTATCCCTCGAGCGAAACCAGCTTTTCAACTTTTGGTGGCAAGCAGCTACTGGGCCGAGCCCCCTGGGCATGTTCGCGAATCATGCGGCGGCGAATGACGCCCGCCATTATTCTTTGAGCACCATGTCGATACACAGAACCGAAGCGAGAATCAGTTTTCGAATCGCGGCTCCCTTCGGAACCTTATCGCTAATCTCAAGAATGTAATTGTCCGCGGTTGTGAACAACTCTTTGCCGAGTCCGGACCAACTCTTCGATACCCGAGCGAGCTGCTTGTCACCGCGTTTGAACTGAAACTCCCAACCGGTCCACTTGCCCGCCAACGTGCAGAGTTGCTTTCCGGCCGGATCTTCCAACTCAAACTTTCCGCCGATGCTGAAGAGCTTCTGCTGGAACCCACCAAGCGCTTGCCCCGAAGAGTCATGAACTTGCACCTTCGATAAGAATATTGATATTCCGCGAGTGACCTGAAGGACGGGTTCTCCACTTGGCGTCGTCACTCGAACATCGAATGGCGTCATGCGCTTGTAATCGGTGAATCGGAGGACCTTCGTAATTCCGCCGAGATTGGGTTCACGACAGTGCAGAATCTCTTCACCCGATTCTGGGTCAAGGATGTCGAAGTTATTGGCCGCTTTGAACATGCCCACGTGTTCGCGAACGAAGTATAGATTGCGGTCGAGCAAATGATCCATTGGGTCTCTCCTCCAAACATGCTCGTTTTAGAGAAACGAGCCGGCTGTTAACTGGTGAATACGTTTTCGAGCATGCTTTGAACAAGAACGCCGAAGGCCATCGATGAGCATAAGCCCAGCAATACGAGCAAACCGAGTTCAAATCCAAAAATCTGAACCACACGACTACGCGCGCAGCCGATCTTGTAAAGAGTTTCGAGCTCTCGATGGCGTACGCGAATAGAGAGTAGAAGCACTAACACTAAGAACAAGCTCGTTGATACGGCGACCAAAATGGAATTGGCATCGAAGAAGCTTTTCACTTGGAACACGACTCCCATGAGCTCCTCCACCACATCGATGGGTTCGAGTAGCTGCAGATCATCTGAAAGGCGATAACGTCCTTTCAGAATCGTCGCCGAACGTGCATCCACTGGAAATAGCAACATCGCGCTCACCGGGTAGGACTCGGCTTCCCCGTGGAAATGAAAGCTGCTGCGGTTCTCCTCTGTGAATTCGGTGAATTCAAAAGTCGCAGCCCCCATTACGATTTTGTCCGCTCCACCGTTCGAGTTCTCCATGACTCCCAGAACTCGATTCTCGGTTTCCGCTTCGGCCTCCACATGACCGTGCCCGATTCCCATTCCAATCCACACCGTTTTGGTATCAGCAAACACGGCACGGTCATCGGACGTTCCGTTGGGTTTCAAAACCCCAGTGATCTGGAGTTTGAGTGGCGAACGCAAGCTCAAGTCGTAGAGGCTGCCTTCGTCGGTCAACAGCGTACTGCCCACGCCGAGCTGCAACTCCTTCGCCACGTCGCTTCCGATCATCGCCTCACCAAGCAGTAACGGTGAACAGCCGTCCGCCACGACGAGTCTTCGCTCTTCGAAATAATCAGGCGTCGTCCCGACCAATGGATAGCTCCGCGCCGTCTGTCCTAATACGATCGGAACCACTTTCGTGAAGCCCGTGTCGATCAACTCATTGGCTTCGCGCATCGATAAACTTCGCGGCACGCGCCCCGTGAAGTAGAGCGAACTGAGCACCAAATCGAACCGACTACCCAAAGCCCCTGCAACGATTGGCGTGGCGCGACTG
Source organism: Planctomycetota bacterium (assembly GCA_047639415.1). Lineage (GTDB taxonomy): Bacteria > Planctomycetota > UBA1135 > UBA1135 > OFTM34. The sequence goes on from JBLINP010000030.1 coordinate 17,897, forward strand.
CGCTTGACCAAGCGATCGCCATAATCGTTGACTAAACCGGAGATGGAAAACGGCAGCAAGAAGGCGAGAGTCACGCAGGCCACCAAGATTGCGCTACGCAACTTCGTATGAAAGATGTGTCGCCAGGCGAGGAGTAAGCTGTGCTTCATCGCCGCGACTCGTTCTGGTCGTCCAAGTCGACGACTCGATCGAACAACTCCAACAAGGCGTGATTGTGCGTCACCATCAATAACGTGGCCTTCGACCCGCGAACTTGAGCAAGCAAGAGCTCCAAGATTAGACGCGAATTGGAGGGATCGAGATTGCCCGTCGGCTCATCGGCTAGGATCAACGACGGTTGCGTTACGAGCGCGCGGCAAATCGCCACACGCTGACGTTCGCCCATCGAAAGTTCTCGCGGGCGGCGATTGAAGAACTGGGCGATGCCCGCAGCGGTTGCCAATTCCTCCGCACGGCGCTCCACTTGCTCATCCAACTTCAAAGCCGAGCTGAGTAGGTACGGCAAAAGCACGTTCTCGCGCACACTCAAGTGCTCCAAGAGTTCGAACTCCTGAAAGACGAGCCCAATCTGACGGATGCGGGTCGCCCTGCGCGCGGCCTCTCCAAGTTCGCTCCAGTCCCGACATTCGAATTCGATTCGGCCTTCACCCTGAACGAGGACGCCAGCGATCAAATTCAGCAAGGTGCTCTTGCCCGAACCGCTCGCGCCAATGCAAGCGACAAGTTCGCCGGCCTTCAGCGTGAATTGTGGCAATCGCAACTCGAACTCGGAGTTCGCATAACGATGCACAAGTCCCTCAACCCGTACCGCGATGCTCGCTTCCATCGTCGATTTAGAGCTGTTTTCGGACAAAGCTAAGCCAGTGCTCTTCGAACGCCTCTAAATCAATTTTGCCCCATGACTCCGCCATCGCAACTTTCCAAATTTCCTCGCGAGTCTCTTCCTCAAGATCCTCACTATCGAACTCCAACTCGTCGGGGGTCAGTTCGCGGCCATCCTCACTTGCCTCAGCCTTCCTCAGAATCGTCAACTGCTCGTAGGCTTCTCGGAACCCCTGGCTAAGCGTCCGCATATAGTTCGGGAGAATTTCGGCGTACTCAGGCTCCCACATCTTGCGCGGCAATTCGCCGAGAGCACCCCGTCGCAACATGTAGATAATCGACCACGATTGTGCATAGCAAGAAACACCGCTCGGTCCTTGCGACTGCCATTCCGCGTGGTCGAAATAGAGGTGCTGAGCCAGCGGCGCCTGGTCATCGCTCTGCAACATACTCTTAATCACCGGCAAGCGATTGAATCCGCCGGGCATCTTCTTTGTGACCTTCGCCTTGCCAAGGTTGAACCGAACGCCTCCGTAATAATCACCATGCCCCTCATCAAACCATCGATGCGCTTCCGAACGACCGAACAGGTAATGGCAGTACTGGTGGAAAGCTTCGTGACTCATTACTGAGTACGTCGCGTTGCGATCCGTCTCGCGGTAATCAAAAATCACAAGTTCCGCGGAGCTGGGACTGAACCATCCGCCCACGCCACGGCGAGTTTTGCCATAGCTGTGAAACTCCTTTTCAGTACCGCAGATTCTTACCACCGAAACATCCGTAATCGGCTGCTCCGGCGGAAAATCGCGCTCGAATAGATCTCGCGACAATTCGAGCCGCTCGATCACTTCATCCACAAATTTCTTATTCGTCGACGAAGTCTTGATTAGGTAGCGCTTGGACGGCGTTGGCAAAACCGTCCACCCGGGAGTTCGCGAAACGAGTTCGCTGTGGTAGGCGAGTATGTCTTGATACGTTCCACCTTTCTCGAATTTCAAACTGCGCTCGCGCTCGACCTCCTCCACGCTTTTCGCGCTCGACTTAAAGGTCCGTTTCCATTTCTTGGAGACCTTTTCAGAAATGGTGTAAATCAAAACCAACTTGGCGTCGGTTAGCTCAAATTCGAACGCATCGATCCAAACTTCATACGCTCCGTTTTGAGCGATCCAAGAACGATGGCGCCCATCCAATTTTTTCCTGCCGCTGATGGGCTTGTCGTATTCGGGCTCTTCAATCTCGTAGTCGAACAACCACCCGAATTGATCCGAAAGGATGAATTCCAAACTGGACTTATCCACTTCCTTTTCGACCTCGTCCTCCTCGCCATCCTCTGCCTCTTTCGTTGTCGATGTCGGTGTCGGTGTCGCGACCTCCTTCGCTGGATCCGGTCGCTCGATTCGCAAAACGATCAGCTGCCCTTTGTCGCTATACGATCGACCATCGACGGTCATGATCTTGCCGTCACCTTCCATCCGAGTCGTCACGCCGTCCTCACGTTGCGTAGCCTGGATGGGAATCACTAACCAATTCGACGGCACCTTAAACCGGAACCCGTTGTGAAGGTCTTCGTAGTGGTTTTTAGCGAGTCCTTGAGCGCCGATCGGCGCGCCCAATAAATTCAATACAAGCACGAGCAATGCGAACGCAAAGGCGAGGCTTGTAAACTTCATCGATTGGGTTTCGTGGTTACGAAGGAAGGAGAATTCATTCGATTGACCTCCAAATACTAGTGCTATGACGTGGAAAAACGTCCGCCAAACTCGATGTTACTCGCCTTTTCCAAATTCACACATCCACGGCTCTCCAGGCTGCTCGGGGCGTGCTTTAAAGACCTCTCGACGCCCTCCCGGCCACTGCACTTCTACGGACACCAAGCCCCCTGGGGTTCCGGACACAATCATTGTATCGCTGGCACTGGCGTAAGAGCGCGCCGAACTGACTCGACGCAAGCGTCGCTTCCCGTCCGCCGTTACCAACCACACGTTCGTACCTAAGCCTCTCCAATTGCCGGACGGTCCGCGCAAATGTATGCGCGCATACTCGCTTTCGGTTGGCTTTGAAAAGACCACGTCCGCCGCGGATCGATTGTTGCCAATCAGAATGTCGAGAAACCCATCTCCATTGAGATCACCAACCGCTGAGCCACGTGAAATATTGGGTTCGCTTACGGCGGCGTCGAGCAATTCACTCGGTGCTAGGCTGAACCGTTTTCCATCACCTAGAAAAAGCAAATTGGGCTGGGGATACGTTCGATCGGGATGAACGGTTTCGACATTGTCGAAGATATGACCATTGCAGAGAAACAAGTCGAGGTTGCCGTCGAGGTCGAAGTCTTCGATGAGCGCTCCGAAACCGAGCAGTGCCCGGCTAACTTCGGATAGCCCCGACTGACGAGTCTTGTCACGAAAACTGAGACCTTTCCCAGTAGAGTTCGGCGAGCTCCGGTTCACATAAAGCGAGTTGGTCTCGTCGTCCAAATTCGTCACGAACAAATCGAAGTCACCATCATTGTCGATGTCGCCCGCATCGACTCCCATGCCGGCCTCCGAAGTCCCGTCATCGTTGAAGGCCACGCCAAGCTCTTGCCCGCGTTCGGAGAACCTATTTTCACCTAGGTTGTGGAACAGCATGTTTGGCGTTCCGTCGTTCACCACATACAGATCGGCAAGCCCGTCCAACTCAACATCCGTCACGACGATTCCAAGCCCCTTGCCAGGTGGAACCTGCAAACCGGATGACGTGGTTTCATCAGTGAGGCTACCGCTGCCATCGTTGACTAGAAAACGATCACGCTCGGCTTCAAAGATATCGGGCGTTGGATACAGGCGATATCCAAGCGGTGCACGCGGATTGAAGAATTCCTGTAAGTACATCGCGGGTTCGTAAACCACGTAATTAACGATGTAGAGGTCCAAATCGCCGTCTCCTTCCGAATCGAAGAAGCCCGCCGACACACTCCATCGATCGTGGAAGCCGAGTCCGCTACTCTCCGTCCAATCTTCGAAGCCACCCTTCCGATTGCGGAACAGTCGATTGGCTCCCCAATTCAAAACCAAAAGGTCGTCGAGTCCATCGCCATCGAAATCCCCGACCGCGCAGCCCATTCCGTAACCGTTTTCATCCGCGCCTGCAGCATCCGAAACTAGATCAAAGCTGCCGTCACCGCGATTAGAGTAAAGCACGTTTTCGGCACCGACTCGGGATTCCTGATCACCGGGAGTTCGCAGCGGGCCCGATTGCACCAAGTAAGCGTCGAGGTCACCATCGCCATCAAAATCAATCAGGCCGACTCCCCCGCCCATGGTCTCCGCCGATTCGCGAAACCCCACACCGCCGTGCGCGTGAGTGAAATCGATCCCGCTAAAGATCGTCGCATCAATCAATAGCGGTTCAGATAAAGCATTAGTTGTCGAAGCCTGCTTATCCTCGGACGAGCCCGTTCCCTTCGGTACGTTTTCACTGCATGCCAAACACGCGACGAATAAAACGCACGCGCCGTTAAGCACTCTCTTTGTACTCACGGACGAGCCCCCTGATTGCAATACCCTGTCCAACTATTCACCTGCCTCGCGCGCCGTCGCCAGTCGTGCTTTCAATTTGAGCACTTCTGGATGTCCCGGTTGAAACTGACTGAATGCTTCTATCGCCTGCTCCGCGTCGTCGAAGCGCTTCAAAGCCAACATGCACAAAGCCCTACCCAGTAAAGCGTTGATTCGAACATTCGACTCGGCGTCAAACTGCAAGGCGTAATCAAATTCCGGTATCGCTTCTTGAGCACGGCCGCTCTCTAGGTAGTGAATCCCCAAACTAACTCGACGCTGCACTTCGGAAATACTCGGCCCTAACAAACCAAGATCTTCTAGAACGCGCACTCGCTCGTGTGCGAGCCGAAATTCAGTTGCAGCCTCCGCTTGTCCTAAGTCTTCCGAAACGCGAGCCAATCGAAACAAAGTCGTGGCTTGATTTGGAAGGACGCGATTTGCGACCAACAAGTGAGTGAGTGCTCCTTCGAGATCCCCCTCGTCCTCGAGCAAACTCGCCAGCGGAACGAGCGCATCGTTGTGTTCCGGATCGATCGCTAAGGCTTTTTCAAACGCCCGGCGAGCCCCCACAAGATCGTCGAACCGCATATAGGAGATCCCTAAGAAACTGAGCGAGTGTGTATCGGTCGGGGCGAGGCTAGAGGCGTGCTCCAAGAGCGTGATGGCTTGATCAAAATTGCCATGATCCAACCGATTGGCCCCCAACCATGTCCAAGCTTCGGCATCAGATGGGTCGTTCGACAGGCTATGAGCCAAGAATGCCAATCCGCGCTCACCCTCTCCAACCGTCGTGTAGAGGCTGCCCAACATGCGGTGGGTAACTGGTGACGGATCCGTTCGAGCCAGGGCAAGCAATTCTCGTTCGCGTGAGACCAGCGCCAAGCGCTTGGGCGTACTTTCACCGACTCCTTTCCAGGGGCCGGTGGGCAACGGCGTCGACTCGGCGAAGCCCGCAAGCAAACGTTGGTGAGGAAGCAATTCTGACAGCGCATCCGACTGCTCGGCTCCTCCGCAGGAACTGGCAACGAGAAAGATGAACGGGCCGAGAATTAGCCGATGAAACATGCGCCAAAGAATACGCGATGCGACTCGGAAGGTTGGCGATTCCTCTCAGATAAAACGCCATGAAGTGGCCTATTTCCAAGTCGCGATCCTATGTGCTCGACCGACGTCAATCCGAATTCAACCGCTCGGTGATCGGAGCGACCAGGGCCCGGCCAATGGCCTCGCCCAGAATTTCGGTGCCGGGGCGATTGAAATGACAGAGGTCGTAGTAGACGCGTTCTTCAATGTCCCGAAAGAGATTCGAAGCGTCTAAAAAAGTCACGCCACGATCGGTCAGACGGGGAATTGCCGCGCGCATCAGCGGATAGCCAGTCCGCACACCTCGCTCAATCGTCGGGTGCGCTGCGCCTTCTTCGAGTTCAACTTCGGTTAACTTTTTCGAGCCTTCGTCGTGCAGCGTCGGTTGCAAAACGTGCAAGTAGACAATCCCCCGCTCGCGGCACATGGCGTTTAACGAGCTCGAGGACTCAACCCAGCTATCGACTATCAACGCCAATCGCTCCTGCTCATTCAATTCCGTGAGAAGTCCATTCGACACAGGATTCGACAAACTCGTTTCTTCCGAGTTCGCGAATCGGCCCGTGGCCTGTGTCCATCTCCGAATCGAGGCTTCGGCGCTGAATCGAATCACTCTTCCAAGGATTGCGCTGGCATGCAGATTCGCGGAGTCCGCGATGCGTGCCGTTTCGCGAGCGCGGGCTCGAATCAAGACCACGTCTTCAAATAAGCTTGCGCGTTTTCGCGACCTGTCGTTGAGGCCGAGTAACTGTGACCAATGGGTTTGTGACGGAAAGAGTGGGTGAACGCCAAGCTCTGGGTTCAGTAAACCAATCCCAACCTCATTGAATCCATCCAAGTTCACGACCACATCAGGCCTAAGTCCCAGCGCAAAGAAATAGGCGAGCAACATGACCTGCTGCGGTTGCTTGAAGGACTCTCGACCATGACCAAGAACCGCGATCGGTCGATTTAGATTCTGCAATCCCGTTTCGAGAACGTTCACCATCGCATCACCGCCACCGTTTTTTACCGGATCGGTAAAGATGCGGGCAACGGATCCTCCCAGCACGAGAATTGTGAATGGTTGCCCCGCTTCCGCCTGCTGCGTCGCTTTGAATTTGCGTGCGTACTCAACCTGCCAAGCCGTCGCTTCGTGACCTTCGATCGTTTCGTACCCGACGTAGGGATGCAAAAAAGTGTGACGTGTTTGCGACTGGGCGCCTGCCTCCCCCTCCGAATCCACGGTGACACCCATCTCCCCGAGCAAGGCCGCTACCTGTTCGCGATTGGAATCCGCGTCATAACTTTGTCCAACAACTAGCAGGGTCGCGCGCCACCCAAGTTCAGCCAGCAACAACCCAATCAGTACGAGCGCTGTTCTTTGTAGGGCTTTCTTCATTCGCTTGTTCAGGTTTGCCGTACTGCTTCAGCACTGTTGCATATAACGATCGATTGTCGTCGGCGACGCCTACTCGATTGCTGTAACAATGAAAACGCTATCCACTCCGGTGAACGATGAAAGCTGGCAAGATCAGCTTCACACAGAATAGAGACACGGAGGAGAAAAAGAACCGCTAACACGGTTGCCAACGCCTTTATCGGTGTGACCACCCCTTGCGAACGGTCCCTTCTCCGGTAGGAGCGAGCGAGTCACCGTAAAATTCACGGGAACAAACCCGTGCGGCAAATGCCCTCTCCCCCCAAATTTGATGACCTGTTAGCCCGGATTATTCATGAACCGCGAGGCAAAACGCCTCGAATTGGTTCCTGCTGGCACTTTGCAGACACTTGCCCCCGCAGACGACCTTGTAAGGTCGTCGAGGACGCCAGTATCTGCAAAGTGCCAGCAGGAACCAATAGACCGGCAGTGCCGGTCGTTCGTGGTGTTTG
>JBLINP010000031.1:0-25115 GCA_047639415.1 Planctomycetota bacterium
CAGACGACCTTGTAAGGTCGTCGAGGACGCCAGTATCTGCAAAGTGCCAGCAGGAACCAATAGACCGGCAGTGCCGGTCGTTCGTGGTGTTTGGTCCGCGTGTTCATGAATAATTCGGGCTAGCTCGCTTGACGGGTCGAGATCTCCCACCAACTTATGAAGCCTGGCAGACCTACCTGGAAATCTAACACCAGCTCGTCACTCGGAGTCCCCAAATGAATATTCGCCGTACCCGTAAACTGATCAACAGCCCGTTGCAACTGAAGCTATCGCTTTGGATTGTCGGCGTTGCGACGTTGGTCATGATGATCCAATTCGTGTTTATGGCCATGGCCGTTTCAAAAATCGGCCCTTTGCTTCCGAACGACTCCCAGGTCTTCTTCGAAAGTTTCTTCGAAGTGATGGTGCGCTCGTTCCTGGCTTCACTGGCCGTCGCTCTATCGGTCACCTTCGTCGCCGGAGTCCTGCTCACACATAGGATCGCTGGACCACTTTATCGATTCACTTCCTTTCTGAACGCGGTCAATCGCGGCGATCAGCCGGATGAGTGCGCCGTGCGGAAAAACGATGAGCTGAAAAATTTTCGCGAACTGCTCAATGTAACCACGGAGCCATTACGTCGCCATGTGCCTCATGGTGATCAAACCGAAGAGACCCCCGCTCGGGCTGCATAGTTAGCCCACAGCGAGCACGGGTTACAAACTTCGTTTTAGACGTTGCGGGTGATTCGTATTCGCGGGTCTGAAGTGTGAACGAAAATTTCATGCGGGTTCGCTTCAAGCACGGCTAAGACATCTGACGATCATCGCACCATCAGAACGATTGCCGATTTCTCCAAAGATCGACTATTGAAGGCTTCGATAGGATGCCCCATGACCGAACCAAAGCGTACTTACCGTCTGCAAGATTCGATGCCAACCTACGACGAGGACAGTACTGGTGGTGAGTTGCAAACGCATCGCAAAAGCATCTTGGTCGTCGAGGATGAAGAAGACCTCAACCACGCATTGTCCTGTTGCCTTCGAAAATCAGGATTCCACGTAACGTCATCCTTCGACGCGCTTAGTGGATTGCAGCAAACGGGCTATCACAAACCAGACTTGGTTTTAATCGATCTGATACGCCCCGACTTGCAAACATCCGGTTACCTCGGTGAGTTTCTTGAACTCGACAGGATGAAAGTCGTTCCAATCATCCTCCTGGTTCCCGAGACAACTCCCGAGCTGGCGCTAGAAGCCGAGCGTCTGGGAGTCACAGCTCTCCTGCAAAAGCCAATTGCTCATCCAGATGTAGCTCGACGAATCGGCGAGATCCTAAAAGTTCCGCTCACCGACATCGACGAGTAGTAAAAGGGCTCGAGCAACCTGACCTATTCGTCGGTTGAGCCTGCGTACCCCAGAGCTTCCATAGCCGCTCGCGTCTCGGGATCATCCAACTCCACGGCTCCTCGCATTTCATCCGCGAAGCGTCCGAAAAGCTTCATTGCCCGTACTGCGCCCTCGTGATCAACGGGCTGACTTTCATCGTCCGCTGCAAAGGCTCGATTTCGGTCGCCAGCGATCAACCCGGACTCATCAACGATATACCACCGTGGTCCGAAGAGCTTCTGCTCGCCCGCCTCAACGCGTTCGTCCTTGAGTACGCCCTTGAAGGTCGTGCGCATTCCCGCCACGAGTTCGGGACGATCGAGTTCACTCAATAAATCGCGGCCATTGGGCAGCGAGCGTTTGGAACCGGCCAGCGCAAGCAGCGTCGCTGCTACATCGTTTGAGCCAACGAGATCCGTATACAGCCCAGGTGTTGCCTTTGGCGAGTGAACGATGAGCGGCGTTCGAAGTTGCGGTTCCGTCAACCGGCGACCATGCCCCAGCGAATCATCGTCGCCGAAGCTCTCGCCGTGATCCGCGACGAAAACGACATGAGTCTCGAACTCAGCTTCGTCCGCCTTGAGTCGCTCCAGCAAGCGAGCAAGTTGCGCATCGAGTGAACGCACATCCTTTTCGTAAAGCGCGAGCGCACGTTTGATTCCCGCTCGCGCAACCACCTCGTACTTGGCATTGATCGAACCCTTGAGCAAATGCGTCATGGTGATCAGCTTCTCGCCGCGATCGGTATCACCGTAAGGCGCGTGCGGATCAAAGTAGTGCACCCACAGAAATTGATTCGGCTCGCTGAAACCGTCGAGTGATTGCAATGCACGGTCGGTAATCGTTTCACCGAGGGAGTAAAACTTATCGACCTTGACTCCATTCCAATGCTTGGCCGAATGACTCTCGTCGAGTTCGTCGACGTATCGATCGAAGCCTTGGCCAAGTCCCATCGGCCGAATGAGCGGATAAGAAGCCACCACCGCAGCGGTCTGCCAGCCGCTCGATCTCAATGTCTCGGCGACCGTTTCGTGGTTTGCATCCAAAACATGACCGTTGCGCGTCACGCCATGCTGCCAGGGATACAGCCCGGTGAACATTGAGGCGTGAGCCGGTTGAGTGACGGGTGAGCTCGTGAAATACCGATCGAACCGCGCCGCCGATTGAGCCCACTGAGCGGTAAGCGGCATCGAGCTGACCTGGCGATCCTCACCAACTCCGCTGAATCCGGGATAGTTTTCGTCGAGCGCTTCGTCCAGAACTTCGTCCGCCGGTCGGCCGTTGAAGGTATCGAGGCGCAGAGTGTCGATCGTGATCAACACAAGTCGCTGTGGCCGCTTTTGAGAGCAACTCGCTGCGCCCAAAGATGTCAGACAAAAAAGGACCGCGACTAGGTGCGATCCCCTCGTTTTTTGATGGTCGTTCATTCCATGGCTAAGCCTACCGGACCGAGGGCTCGATTGCCCATGTGCGATTCGAGCCCCCAACTCCTCATCGGCGGCTGTATGCTCCCCCCCAATGATCACGCAAGCACCCACATCCGGCGGCCTACCGCGCCGCCCAACCTGCCCCGGTGCTAAGCACGTGGCATGAGCCGACACACCCCCTCCAATCGCCGTGGACTCGGATTCGCGCTCGCCTGTACGACCATGATCCTCTGGGGCTTGTTGCCCCTGGCGTTGAAAGCGCTGCTGGTCAAACTCGACTCCACCACCATCGTCGGCTTTCGATTTCTTTGCTCGGCGTTGCTGGTTTGGTTGCTGCTTCGAGCGCAAGGCCGATTGCCCAAGCTCTCGAAATTGACGAAGTCGGGCTGGTGGCTCCTCTTACTCGCCATCCTCGGCCTGGGCTTCAATTACATCGCCTACATGTTGGGCTTGAACTTAACCGCTCCGGCCATTGCGCAGATCATCATCCAGTTAGCACCACCGATCCTGACGATTGGCGGGCTAATCTTTTTCAGAGAGCGCTTTACGCCCCTGCAATGGTTCGGCTTTTTGCTCTTGCTGGGCGGCTTGGGACTTTTCTTCAACGCGCAACTCGAACTAAACGCCCACGACTTCAGCTCCTATTACATCGGTTCCGCCTGGGTTGCGATTGCGGCCTTAGCCTGGGCGATCTACGGCATGGCCCAGAAGCAGCTTTTGGTCCAGCTCTCTTCGCAGGCCGTCATGCTTTGCATCTACGTCGTCTGTTCGCTGGTTTTCGTGCCACTTTCTTCGCTCGATTCTCTGTTTCAACTCGGTTCCGTCGAGTGGGCGCTTTTGGCCTTCGCGACGCTCAACACCGTCTTGGCCTACGGGGCATTCGCAGAAGCATTGCAGCACTTGGAAGCATCTCGAGTCAGCGCAGTGCTCTCCATGACCCCCTTTGCGACGATTCTCTTTTCCCGCATCGCTAACCATCTGTCGCCTGAATTCTTCCCAGCGGAGCCCATTACAACCTGGGCCTACGTGGGAGCCACCGCAGTCGTCGTCGGCTCGATGCTGGTCGCGCTAGCCCGACGCTCCCCAGCTCCTTAGGATGTGAGCACCACACCAATTCGCGCCCTTTCGCGCGTCTTCTCGCTATGAGCACCAAAACCACCCGCGCTGTACCGTTCGCCGAACGGCTAATCCCCGTCCTGATCCTCCTACTTGCTGCCGCGTGCGCAACGCCGGCACCCAATCCAGGGCCGAGCTGGTCCACTTCGGCCGGAGGAGTCGAGCACCAGGGACTGGCCAACTTGTGTCGCAAAGCATGGGAACTCCGACTGCAATCGGACCCGGTGTTTGCTTCAATGCAAAAGGACGAGCGCTACTACGGATCTCTGCGCGACATCTCCTCCTCGGGAATCAGCGGGCGCATTCGGGCACATCGCAAACTCATCGGACAATTGGATCGCTTGCCGACCGAAGAGTTGAGTTCCGACGAGCTGATTACTCTGGCGTGGTTGCGCGATGATCTTGAAACCCACGCCGCCGTCGATGCTCTCGGACAAGAAGAATGGGTCGTCGATCCCCTGCGAGGTCCTCAGACTTCGCTGCTCAACTTGGTGGACTATCAGCCCTGCGCGAATGCTTCCGAGCGCGAACAACTCGTCAAACGCTGGCACGCCATGGGCGATTACATTCGCCAACATGCGAACAACTTGCGTCGCGGAATGAGTAACGGGAAAGTTTCGTCGCTGTCCGCGGTCGAAAAGACCATCGAACAACTCGAGCAAATCCTAAGCACGTCGGCGATGGATAGCCCGCTGATCAAATCTGCCTTGGGTGGCGGAGTTTGGATTCCCTTGGCTCGCGGCGAAACGGTTTCGGCTGTTGCTCACAAATACTTGGGCAGCGCCTCGCGTCAGCACGAATTGCGCTCCGTCAATTTGCATCTTCAAAAGGGCAGCGTCTTGGCGCTCGGAACACGCATCCTTTTGCCCGACGAAAACGATCCCCTCGATCCCGTGGAACGCGGTCGGTTTCTACAGGACGTAATGAGCGCGATCGAGCAAGACATCTATCCCGCCTTTTCGGATCTACGCGAAACCTTGGTGACCCAGGTGCTTCCCAATGCACGCGATGACGCTCACCCGGGATTGGCTCACGTTCCTGGCGGACGCCAGGCCTACCGCACGCGAATCCGTCAGCACACTTCACTCGACCTTTCTCCCGAAGAGATTCATCAGTACGGCTTGGATGAAATCGCTCGAATTCGCAGTGAGATGTCGGCCTTAGGCGAACTACTGTTCGGCACTAGCGACCTGGTTGAAATCCAAACGAAGTTGCGCGAAGACCCGGCGATGCATTTCAGCACGAGCGAGGAAGTCGAGGCCAAAGCGAATAACGCGCTCGAGCGCGCCCGCCTCAGTTTGCCGCAATGGTTCGGCACTTTGCCCAAAGCCGAGTGCGTGATTGAACCGGTGCCCGCGCACGAAGCGCCCTACAGCACGGTTGCGTACTACCGCGCACCGGCATCCGACGGCAGTCGGCCTGGCATCTATTTCATCAACACCTACGCGCCGGAAACGCGCACCGCGTACGAAGCCGAAGTGCTCGCCTATCACGAAGCCGTGCCGGGGCACCACCTGCAGATTTCGATTGCGCAAGAACTCGAGAACCTTCCGCTCATTCGTCGGCACGCGAGTTCGACCGCTTTCGTCGAAGGTTGGGCGCTCTACACCGAGCGACTGTGTGACGAAATGGGCTTGTACAGCGGCAATTTGGATCGCATTGGCATGCTCTCGTTCGACGCATGGCGCGCTTCTCGACTGGTCGTCGATACCGGCATGCACGCCTTTGGTTGGGGCCGGCAAAAAGCCATCGATTACATGCTCGAAAACACGTTGCTGGCAGCCAACAACATCGAGAACGAAGTCGATCGCTACATCGCTTGGCCCGGGCAAGCACTGGCTTACAAGATTGGACAGCGCTGCTTCTTAGAACTTCGCGAAGAAGCGCGCGCTGCTTTCGGCGATCAGTTCGACATTCGCGAATTTCACGATCGCGCCTTAGCTGGCGGCGCCGTGACGCTTCCGATCTTGAAGAACATCATCCACGACTGGATCGCTTCCGAAACGATGGCTGTTTCCGAACCGGAAATTCCGTTCGTGGAGCCGCTCGAAATTGAAATCATTGAAGCCAGCGACGTTGAGTCGACAACCGCCGAACCGAGCGACGCTTTGCTCCAAACTGCTACGGACGAGCAGTAGCGCCTCGCTGCGTTGAAATTGGGTAATGACGGGCACAAGCATTTTGATCGTAGGAGGTGGAGTAGCAGGCGCTGCCACCGCTTGGTCATTGGGACGCTTGGGCGCACAGAACGTCACGCTACTCGAACGTGAGCCCATCCTCGGAACTCAATCGAGCGGACTCAACGCGGCCATCCTGCGAACGGTGTCCGGCAGCCCCGCGCTCACGCAAATTTCCGAGCGAGGCGCAGCTTTTCTAGCTGCTCCCCCCAAAGACTTTTCGCCCGTGCCCCTTGTTCATGAGTGCGGCTTGTTATTGACCGCCGATGCAGGAGCGAGCGACGAACTCTTACGCAACTTCGAAGCCGCGAGTTCAAGCTCTAGTGGCGAGCGCTTATCCCACGGACAAGTGACAAGTCTATTCCCGCAACTCGATCTCGAGTTCGAGGTTGCGCTGTGGTTTCCACGCGAAGGACGTATCGATATCGCGGCATTGATGGCGGGCTTTGAACGTGGAGCGCGACAAGCGGGTGTCGCTATCGAAGCCGGAGTGAAAGTGGACTCCTTACTCGTCGAAAACCAAACGGTTGTCGGCGTACGACTTTCCGATGGAAGCGAGCGAAGGGCGTCCACAACCGTACTCGCCGCAGGCGGTTGGGCAGGCGCGCTGGGACAATCCGCGGGCTCGGATGTTTTTCTCGAACCGCGCCGGCGACATTTGATGGTGACGACGCCGAGTACAGACATCGATGCGAATGCGCCCGTGCTTTGGCATCACGGCCAGACACCCTTTTACACGCGACCCGAAAGTGGCGGCGTTTTGTTCTGCGCGTGCGACGAGTTCGTCGTCGACCCCGACCATTGTCGAACCGACCCGGCCGTCCGCGACCTCTTGGCCGAGCGCGCTTCGGAGCATCTTCCGGGAATCGCGGGCGCTGGCATGTCCAGCTTTTGGGCGGGTATGCGTACCTTCACCCATGACGGTCAATTCGCAATCGGACCCGACCCAAAACTGCGGGGCCTCTTTTGGGTGGCTGGCCTCGGAGGTCACGGCATGGTCTGTTCAGCACCCGCCGGCGAATTGGCCGCGCGCGCTCTTTTCCGGATTGACGACCAAGACCCCCTGCGGTCGGCCTTCGCGCCGAAAGCGGCAAAAAACGGGAAGCCCCCGCTCTCAGCCCTCAAAAAGGCACATTCCGAGCGACCTCCACGCGAGGAACAAGTTCCGCTTTAGAGTGCAGCCCCCACTGCCCGATGCCTCTTTGCGGATCATTCCGCACCTGCCCTTACCCGATTCGCTTAGTTTTTCGCGTTGGATCGCTATAGAAGGCCTGTTCCTGAACGAACTCGCTTTCCGGAACTCTGACGTGCGGGTAAGGTATCTCATTGGCTCGCCAACTCCTCATCGATGACCGTTCTATGAAAGTCTCACTGGTATTCCCCCCTAACCGGAATATTCCTAGCACGCCCTACAGCGGATTGCCGCTTTTGGCGGGCTGTCTCAGCGCTGCTGGACACACGGTCGATACGGTCGACGCCAACCTCGAAGTCGTCGAGGAGTTGCTCAAGCGTCCAACGCTAGAGCGCGCCAAAGCATTCTTCGACGAGTCCTGGGAGTTTTTGGATGGTCTCGAAGAGATGACGCCCAACCAGGTCCGCCACAAGCAGGGCTTGGCTACGCTTTCGATCGTCCCCTTCGATCACTTATTCAACTCGGAAGAAGCCGTCGAAATTCTCCGGTCACCCGAAAAGTTCCTCGATCCCGACCGCGCCAACTGGGCCTACGACGTCATCACCAACGCGCTGCGTGCGATGTACTCGATGAATCCGGTCTTCTACCCGCTCGCTCCGGGCTATCTCGACGACCTATTCAATTACTTGGAGACAGACTTTGTGAATCCGGTCTCCTCGGTTCTCGAAGAGCAGATCATCGACCGCATCTTGGCCAGCGATCCCGAGATGATCGCTATCTCGATTCCGTTCAACGAGCAGGTCGTCGAAGCCTTCACGATCTTGAAAATGATCAAGAAGCGTGCGCCGCACATTCCGACGATCATCGGCGGCTCGATTATCTCGGCTTTCCACGAGTTGCTCTGCAATGACGAGCGCATTTGGGATTACGTCGATTACGTGATGCCCGGCGAGTCGGACGAGAGCTTCCCGGAGTTCGTGACGAAACTCTCGAAAGGCGAAGACACTTCCAACCACGCGAACCTTTGGTGGCGCGGTGAAGATGGCGTCATCCACAAGCCGGCTAGCCGTTCACTGCCGGACATGAACAAGATCGCATCGCCCGATTTCTCAGGCATGCCGACGACGCGCTACTTCCTGCCGCACCTGGTAGTCAACTATCAGACCTCGCGCGGTTGCTACTACGGCAAGTGCACGTTCTGTTCCTTCGACATCAAGCAGAACTTCCGTCTGCGCAAGGCTTCGCTCGTTTTCGAAGACCTTCAGAAAGTGCAGGAGCAGACCGGTTTCAGGCACATTATGTTCTGGGATCCGCTCACGCCGCCGCGCCTGATGCGCGACTTTTCAAAGTTCAACGTCGCGCAGCCCGAAGAGAAGCAATTCTACTGGGGCGCCGAAACCAAGTTCGAGAAGGTCTTCACCGAGCAAGCTTTCACCGACAAGATCTATGCTGGCGGAGCGCGCTTCCTTCAGTTCGGCTACGAGTCGGGTAGCCAGCGTGTGCTCGACTTGATGGTCAAAGGTAACGACCTGACTCGCGTGCACTTGATGCTCGGCGCCATGGAACGCTCCAACATCAAAGTCAGCGTTCAGTGGTTCATTGGCTTCCCCGGCGCACAGCCCGCGGACGACCTTCAGAGCTATCGCTACTTGGAAGAGCATCGCGGCACCGTGTTGCTTTCCTCGTACATGGGCACCTACGCCATCTCGCCGGACGACGATATCTTTATGTCGGGCGGCGACCTGTACGACATCGACCTCTATCAGAAGCCTTCGGGTCAGTGGGACTTCCAGCATCGCGACGGGAGCATTCACTACGATCGCAAAGAACTCGACCAGGCCTTCCTGAGTCGCGGCGACGCCGAGTCGGTGACGCGCATGGCGTTCTATATCTACCTGACTGAAAAGCCGGAGCTTGCTCACAAGCTCTCCAACTTTGATCAGGGCGGTGTTCTGCCCGATGCCTACGAGAACATGGCGCAGTTGAAGCCCTTCCTTCCGGCAGGCAACCACATCGCCAAATTTGATTTCGACGTGTTCACTTCTCCGGAAGAACAGGGCATTACCGAAGACAAGCCCGGTGCGTTGCCCAAGGTAGACATGCACGCTTTGTACGTCTCGAACTCTTCGGTGGTCTATCCGCTCAAGGGTGTCGACCTTCAGCTAGTCCAGCTTGCGGATGGCACTCGGACGGCCGAGGAAATCGTGAGAGAACTCGGTGGCGATGTCGCCGATCTAGAGAAGCGCATGTTCGAGTTTGTCCGTCGCGGACAACTCCTGATTCCGCTTCCTGAGCCCAGCGACAAGCCTCAAATCGCGATCGCCTCTTAAAGCGATTCGCGGACCATTTGGGGGTGTAGTCAAGCACCCCGAAACTCCGACATTTGGGGTAGTGCAAGAGCGGGCGTGCGTTAGCACGGCCGCACAGCTTGCAGCCCACTCATGTCGAACAGCCTCCTCATCCTCGCGCTCGTCATCGCTCCGACGCTTTCGGGCGATGAACAGACAATCGAGCGCGATTACGCCGCGCTGCAGAAACTGACGCAGACCGGACGTTGGGCCCAAGCCGGACGAGCTTTGAAAAAGCTGCTCGTCGAGCACGAGAACGCCAGCTATTTGAAGCCGCGCGTAGCCGAGATGGTCGACTTGTATCGGCGCTGCCTATTTTTCGAACGGCACCCAAGTGTTGCGGTCGGCCAAACCATCCGCGGCGACCTCACCGAATGGGCACCGCGCACGGGCCAAATCTCGGTGACATACTCCTCAGTGAACAGAGACTTCGCGGCGAACGGCGAGTCCTTGCGAATTCATCCGCTCATGTTCACGGGGCCGTATCGAATCGAAGCGCAGGGGCGCCTGCAAGCTGCGCCGAGTAAGGAATCCGAAGCGAACTCAGTTCCGCAAATGTTGGTCTCCGCTTATGGCGCAGAATCGGTTCAGGTTTCCTTCGGCTTACCCAGCTTCAATGTCAGCGGCCGCTCGCTCTCCATTCCCCCGCGCATTCATTTCAATAGCCGCGGTCCGAGCCAACCGTTGGGAGTGGGTTCCAGTTCGCAACTCAAATTCGATTCGGACTATTCCGTTGCTGTAGAAGTCAGTGCCAGTGCCATCACGACTTTCGTCAACGGCGCGCAACAGCACACCGTCGCGAATCCAGCGAAACACCTAGGAAGAGTTGGCATCATTGATCTTCCAGGACTGACACAACTCACGATCAGCGGAACCGCGAGTTCCAGCTGGTTGGACAGCCAACAGGACTATGCGCGCCAACAAGCTTGGTCGCAATTCAGTTCGAGTTGGAACCTCTCCGATGAGCTTCCAATCGGTATTTCTGAGTTGCTCGCAACGGTTCAATCAACGAACGGAAGCAGCAACAAATCCTTCAACAACGAAAGCGTATCGACGCGATCCCAACTGGGTCCGGTTTGGGAGCACGCCTTCGAATACAAATCGCGTCACTACACTGTTCGCAGCGACATTGATCGCCAAACCTGTTTCGACGCCGCTCAGGTGTTGGAGTCCGCGCTGCGCTTTTATCAGTTTCGCCTCGGCCGACTCAGTTCGAACTCGAATCTCGAAAGCACCTACCCGGTGTACATCTTCTCGGGGCCGGCGGGCTACAACCGCTACGCTGGTGATCAGTTTGGTTCAGCACCGGAAAACACCGCGGGACTGTATAGCCCATCTCTCAAACAGCTCCTGGTATGGAATCCGTCCGAGAAAGAACAGTTGGCGACCACGCTGCGGCACGAAGGTTTGCATCAATTCTTGGACGCGACTCTCGGCCGACTACCCGCTTGGTTCAACGAAGGCATGGCCGAGTACTTCGAAAGCGCCCAACCCAATCAAGGCACGGCGACGAGTGGGATCGAGCATCGCGATCATCTCGCATACTTACTCAATCCTAATTTCAAATGGCTCGCCTACGAGGAACTCTTCGCGCTCACTGCCGATGAGTTTTACCGGCAACCCGAAGCTAAATACGCACAGTCCTGGGCGCTAGTTCACTGGCTACTCAATTCAGACCTCGCCAACACTCGACTCTTTGCCAGCATCTTCACCGACCTATCTCGAGGCGTCGATGCGAAGCAGATCAGTCAACGTTTGCTGGCACTGGGCGATCTGAACGACCTGGTTCGAGCCCACCTTCAGAAGGTCCAGCACTAACTGCCCGGGCGAATAGCGACTTACGATACGTACTGCTCAAGGCGAGTGAGCGGGAAAAGGTGCGGCGGATCACGGCGTGCGATTGTGACCCGCCGCGGCGAGCGGAACCAACGCGGTTCCGGTTGCTCCCTCGGGTTTGCCCTCTCGTTGGCGCACATCGCACAAAGCGTGCCGAGCGCTGGACTTAACCTGGACCCCAAAACGGCGGGGCCAATTCGCAACTCAACGTCTCTTTCTCGAAACGCTCTTTCCCCTAGCCCGAATTATTCATGAACACGCGGACCAAACACCACGAACGACCGGCACTGCCGGTCTATTGGTTCCTGCTGGCACTTTGCAGATACTGGCGTCCTCAACGACCTTACAAAGGTCGTCTGCGGGGGCAAGTATCCGCAAAGTGCCAGCAGGAACCAATTCGAGGCGTTTTGCCTCGCGGTTCATGAATAATCCGGGCTAGCCACTTCGAGGAGCGATTAGCTCGACAGGCTAGGCGCGCATCGCGACAATCGCGCGAATGGAACGAGTCGAAATGACCCAGGCGATGAACGCGGACTTCCTCCGGGGTGAAATGCTCGCGCATCTCTTCACAGCTAAACCAACCCGCGTGCTCGACGTCGGTTGCGGCCGTGGTCAGTTGCTCGAGCTTTGTCGCGGGGCGGGTCTGGCCGCTGTTGGCCTGGAGGGCTCCGCAAAACGAGCACGCGAATTGACGATGCCCGTCGTGCGCGGGAGTGCCACGGCCTTGCCGTTCGCCGACAACTCATTCGAGTGGAGCATCATGCGCCACGTCGCTCACCATCTCGACGATCCGGAGCGCGCCGTTTGTGAATTGGCACGCGTGGCGTCACAGGGCATTCTACTGGCCGAGCCCTGGCGTCCGGCCGACATACCTGCCTGTGATACCGCTCGGTCGATCGACGAGTGGTGCAAAGCTCACCATCGGCGCCAGGGCATGGTTCACGACACCGATATACCCGGGGAACAGCTGGCGGCCTGGCTGCGGTCGGCCGGTGATTTCGACATCCAAATCGAATACGTCTCGCAGCCGGTCAATGTCGAACCAGCCGAAATCGTCGATGGAATTCGGTCTGCGATCGAGGACTTACCCGCCGAGCATCTTGAGCAAGCGCTCGCGACTCAGTGGATTGAGCTCATCGATAAAACTGGATTTAGCGCAACGGGTAGCGCGATCTTGATCGCCCGCAAACTCTAGTTACGAACGACTGAATCGAGTTCACGCAATCGATTACTCGATCGTGACTTCATCCGCGAAGATCCAAGTCGGATTGCCGCGGCCGATGTGCCAATCCGGGATGATGCCGAGCGTGCGCGCCACGATGCGAACGTAGCGAGCCTCGACCCCACCAAGTTTTGCGCTGAGTTGATGCACGCCTGTTTCATCGTCGAGAGCAATCTCATTCTCCACGGTGGCGGCTAACGTAAAGTCTTCGCCAGTGACGGATGTATAGATCTCGAGCTGAGTTGGCATCCAGATCCACGAGCGCGTGTCTTGCAGGAATCCTGCGTCGAGAACCTGGAGTGGTTGCGTTCGCTTCATGTCGATGGTCGCAATGAGGTCCTGCTCCCACCAACCTTGCCATGCACCGGTGCGAAAGTCCGGCGCGCCGCGCAAACCATCAATCAAGGCATTCGAGCCACCAGCCGCGTATTGCGGGCTGTACTCGGTGCCCAACTCAATTGTCCAGTCGTGGCCGAGTTTGTGAAAGTGCGCGCTGACGACGGCACTAGTCTGATTATTGGAACCAATCGCAATCGCACGCAACTCCTTGCTTTCGTCCAAGATGAGCGCCCCCTCGTACCGCGGAGAATTCACGTCCGGGTCGGTTCCATCCAACGTGTAGTGAAGTGCGAGAACCCGATCGACATGCCCCATCGTCACCGAAACGTTTTCGCGGAACACTTGCCCGCCCGATCGAATGAACGGCACCGCCAAAATTGACTCGGCTGACATCTTGGAGCTCGGACGGTTCGCTTCCGCGCTCGCCCATTCCTCATTCGGCTCGCTGCCAAGCTCAAACTTGAACTCGCCGCCCGACACAAGGTCTGCGTGCCTTAGGAATCCGTCTGCGTGGGGCTCTCCGTTGAGCGCCGTGCTTTGAATATAGAAATCGCCCGGCTTGTCACGTTCGGCCTCCAAAACGAAACGCTTGCCGTCTTCAAAGTTGATCGTCGCGCGATCAAAGAGCGGCGTACCGATCACGTATTCATTCGAACCCGGGCAAACGGGATAAAAACCCAGCGCGCTCAACACGTACCAAGCTGACATTTGTCCGCAATCCTCATTGCCCGACAAACCGTCCGGCGTGTTCGAGTAAAGCTCGTTCAGGATTTGATGAACCTTGCCCTGAGTCTTCCAAGCTTGCCCCGCGAAGTTGTAAAGGTAAGCCACGTGATGACTGGGTTCGTTGCCGTGCGCGTACTGACCGATCAAACCCGTGATGTCTGCTTGGTCGCGTCCCGTCGTAGAGGAAGTCGCGCTAAACATGGCATCCAACCTTTCCACGAAGTTCTTATCCCCGCCGAGCAAGCCCGTCAGACCGTCGAGATCGTGAGGCACGAACAACGAGTACTGCCAGGCGTTGGCTTCGGTAAAGTTGAAGTTGACTTCGCGCGGATCGAAGGGCTCGACCCAGCCGCCGTTGCGACGCGGACGCAAAAAGCCCGTCGTCGGATCGAACAAGTTCTTGTACGACTGTGCGCGTGCGTCGAAACGCGCCGCGACCTTTGTCCGACCAAGCGCTTCGCCCATGCGCGCAATGCACCAATCGTCATACCCATACTCGAGCGTTTTAGAAACACTCTCCGATTCGTGATCGGCGGGAATGAAACCACGCGCTTTGTAGGCGTCCAAGCCCAAGACATCGGCGTCGGCGCTGACGAGCATCGCGTCAAAGAGCGCATTCGCGTCGTAGTCGCGAATGCCCTTCAGGTAGGCATCCGCGATCACGGGAATTGAGTGATAGCCGATCATGCAACCCGTGTAGTTGCCCGCTAGCTCCCAGATCGGAAGCTTTCCGCCGGTTCGGAATTGGTGAATGAAAGTCTTAAGGAAGTCGTTCGTTCGCTTTTCCTCGATCAATGTGAACAAGGGGTGCGCCGCTCGGAAGGTATCCCACAGCGAAAACACGGTGTACACATCGTGACCGGGCGCGTGAATTTTGCCGTCCATACCGCGCACGCGACCGTCGACGTCGCTGAACAAATTGGGCGCGATCATCGTGTGGTAGAGCGCCGAATAAAAAACGCGTCGTTGCTCGTCTGTACCGCCCTCGACTTCAATTTTAGAAAGCGCTGCCTGCCACGTATCTCGCGCTTGTTCGCGCGCGCCATCGAAATCATCCAGCGTCAGTTCGGCTTCGAGATTCTTCCGAGCGCCTTCATAGTCGACGGAAGAGAGCCCCACTTGAACGCTCACTTGCTGATCAGTCTCCGACGGAAAGCGCAAGTACGCCCGAATGTCAGAGCCCGAAACTGTCCTTGGACCTCGCCGCCAGTTCCCGTCCACGAACAATCCAAACTCTTGGATCGGCTTGGAAAAGCGCGCCACGAAGTAAACCAGTTGATCGGTCGCCCAGGCGTTGGATCGTCGCATGCCCGCGATCTCGTACTCGTTCACATATTGGAACTCCGCCTCCAAGACCATGTCCCGGTGCGACAAGTCCACGATTACGTGACTTTCTGCGCTGGCCGGAAAGGAGTACCGGTGCAGACCCGTACGAGCGGTTGCTGTTAACTCGACGTCGATGTCGGAGTCGTCGAGATGCACGGAATAGTAACCGGGCTGCGCCTGTTCGGTCTCCTTACGAAAGCGCGACGCATAACCGCTATCGGGATCCGCGGGTTTGGTTTCGCCGTGATAGCCATTCGCCATTTGCACTAGTCCGACGACCGGCATGAACAAAATGTCGCCGTAATCCGATACGCCTGTTCCCGAAAGGTGCGTGTGACTGAAGCCGTACACGATCGTGTCGGAGTCGTGATAACCCGAGCAACCGTCCCAACCCGTGAGTCGCGTGTCGGGACTGAGTTGAACCATTCCGAAAGGCACGGTGGCCCCGGGGAAAGTATGACCGTGTCCACCGGTTCCGATGAACGGATTGACCAATGCCGTGAGATCGACGGGATCGTTTGGAGTCGGCCCGGCACTTACGAAGTTCGATAGTGAAAACGCGCTCAACGCGAGCAATAGACATTTGCGAATCATGATTGTTCTTCCAACTCCATCCAGGACAACGCCGCTGCGCCTTGCACTGCGGCATCGCTGCCCTTCATGCCCGAGAGCGTCAAATCAACACCGGTATAGATGTTGAGCAAATTCTTTTCGAAGGCGGCGCGCGTGGGGTCGAGAATCAAGTCCCCCGCCGCGACCAATCCACCGAACAACACGATGGCCTTGGGGCTGGTGATCGCAACAGCGTTGGCCAAAGCCAATCCGAGCCTTTCACCCGTGCGAGCGAAGGTCTCAAGTGCCAATTCGTCGCCAGCTAATGCCGCTCGATTCACATCTTCGCCACGCAACTCGGCCACCGAAACGCCTGCCATTTCGGACACACCCTGCTGCTTTAAAAGCTCGCGAGCGGTGCGCATCAAGCCCGTGACGGAAACATAGGTTTCGAGGCAACCGCGGCGACCGCAACCACACTCGCGCCCGCCGGGTTCCACGATCACATGCCCAAGTTCGCCAGCAAATCCATCGTGACCGTAAATAAGGTTGCCACCCGAGACGAAGCCGGTGCCCAACCCCGTTCCGAGCGTGACCAAGATGAAATCCTTTAAGCCCTGCGCGCTTCCAAACAACATCTCACCGAGAGCCGCGGCGTTCGCATCGTTCGTCAGAACCGTTGGAACACCAAGGCGCTCCGCTACCATCTGCGCTACCGGCACCGTGCCCTTCCACGAGAGATTGGGCGCATCCATGACCGTACCCGTGAAGTAGTTGGCATTGGGAGCGCCGACACCACATCCCACAACCTCGAGTTCACCACCGAACTCCGCGCGAGTCGCGTCAATCGATTGGATCAAGTCGTCGAGGTAGGACTGAAAGTTCGCGTGGATATCCGTGCGCATCGTGCCGCGCGCCAGACACTGACCATCGCGATCAACGAACGCGAAGTCCGAGGTCGTTCCTCCAATGTCGATTCCGATTGCAACCTGGGTCATGCCGATTCTCCGTTAGCACTCAAAGACTCCGTGCTCGCATTGCCGCGACCGACGTGGTGTCCCCACAAACCATAAAAGGCGATGTAGAGGTAAGCGATGAGCGGCACGATAAACGAGAACTGAAAGCCTCGGATATCTGCCAGCCAGCCCTGCAATAGCGGCAGAAGCGCGCCGCCGACAATGGCCATCACGAGTAACGATGAAGCTTGACTCTGCAACTTGCCTAGTCCGCGCAGTGAGAGCGCGAAAACGTTCGACCACATCACTGAGTTGAACAAACCGATCGCGACAAGGGACCAGAGCGCGAGGTTGCCTTCACTTCGCATCACGACGCCCAAGAGGATGGCCGCACAAATTGCAAAGACGCCAATCGTTCGACCTGGTTTGGAAGCGCCGATCACAAAGGCGATCACGTTAAGTACGAGGAAGACGGCCAGTGGACGGATGTTGGTCAAGGTCGTGACGTAGTCGAGATCACTGCCATTTGAAACCAGAAACGCCAAGCCGAAGAAGCCCAGCGTCGGAATCATGGTGAGTGCGATGATCTTCGTGCGCAGCTCGACGCCGCCCGTCAGAACCGCTCCAAGGAAGCGCCCAATCATCAAACCGCCCCAGTAAAGCGCAACGAAAGAGCTGGCGCCTTCCTTGTCGTACCCGTCGATTTCACTGTCAATGAAGTCGATCATGATGCTGCCGACGCTGACTTCAGCACCGACGTAACAGAAGATCGTCAAGATGCCGAGTAGCACGTACGGCTTGCGCAACACTTCGGTCCCGCGCTGAACTGTGCCTTCCGGGACGATGCGCGGCAACTTGGCGAGAGCGATGAAGATCGCCAACGCAAACATCAATCCCGCGAAACCTAGGTACGGCAGTTGCACCGCTTCCGCGCCCGAGTTCTGATTCGATTCGAGCACCGACAGAATCAAGCCGCCGCCCACCAAGGGACCGAGCGTCGTGCCGAGCGAATTGACGCCTTGGCAAAGATTCAAACGCGATGAACCCGTCGACTCATCCCCAATCGCAATCACGTAAGGATTGGCCGAAATCTGAAGCAGCGTGAACCCGAGGCCCATCGTGAAGAGCGCCGCCAAGAAGAACGGATAGGAGAGCGTCACACTGGCCGGATAAAACAGCAAAGCTCCCGCTCCCGCGATCACCAGTCCGAACACGGCGCCGCGCTGATAGCCCATTCTCGCAATCGGATCGCCAAAGCGAGCCGAGAGTATAAAGTAAACCAGCGACCCGATGAAGTACGCCCCAAAGAACGCGAACTGAATCAGCATCGCCTGATAGTTCGTGAGCTCGAAGACCTCCTTCATATAAGGAATCAAGATGTCGTTCATCGAGGTCACGAAACCCCACATGAAAAAGAGCGTCGCAAGAAGTAGCAGCGACCGCGTTGTGTTGTGTGATCCAGACTTTCCCAAGGATGTTCCTAACGATGGTCGACTCGATCCGACTAGCGGATCTAATGGTTCCAGATTGTGCGGCAATCGGATTCGGACGGGCACGATAACCAAGCTCGGAAGGCGTGGCCGCACATTCTGTCACTCTTTGCAATCAACCCGACGCCAAGCGCTGGATGCCCTCTAAATCGAGGTCGGCGCTACGGCGCTTGCTTTTGCTCGCTCGGTCCGTCGTCGGCTAACGAATCTCGAATGAACTTGGCTAGTTCCATTGAGATCGCGGGTACCCCTGCGAGCTCTTCGACGCTGGCCTGTTTGACTCCGACCACGCTGCCGAATTTTCGCAGGAGGGCTTTACGCCTCGCGGCTCCGACACCTTTGATTGAATCCAACTGCGAGGTGATCTTGCCGCGCTCCTTGCGGTGATAGGTGATCGCGAAGCGGTGGGCTTCGTCGCGTAAACGCTCGAGCAGATGTTTCACGGCGGAAGCGCGCGGCAACTCGATCGGTTCGCCTTCGGGTGTCAGGTAGACGCGCTCTTCGGTTGCGACCTTGAGTTTGCCCTTGACCATTCGTTCCGCGCGGGCCTTCGCGAGGCCGAGCATGCGAACGTCCCAAGCACCGACTTCATCTCGAGCTTTGAGTGCCGAGGCGAGCTGCGCGTAACCGCCGTCGATCACGATCAAGTCGGGCAAATCGCCTTCGTCGAGTCCGCGCTTCAAACTACGCGAAACGACCTCTTCCATTGAGGCGAAGTCATCCTGCCCATCGACGGTCTTGATTCGAAAGCGGCGATAACCTGCTCGGTCGGGGATGCCCGCACGAAAACGCACGCGACTGGCGACGACATTGGTGCCCTGCAAGTTACTGATGTCAAAACAGTCCACAACCAGAGGCAAACCGGTATCGGGCAGGTCGGCCAATTCGATCAGCTTCTCAGCCGCGTCTTCGCCCGTGCCGGCCGTCGCTTCAACGCGCGTCAACTCGGCGCGCGCGTTTTCACCGGCGAGATCGAGCATGCGTTGCTTCTCACCTCCGGACGGAACAACGAGGCGAACATCCACACCGAGCGTCTCTTCGAGCAACTCATTCTCAGTCGGCAAAGCGGGCAGCACAATTTCCGCAGGCGTCGTACGCCGACCACCGCCGTAGAGCGCGGTCAAAACAACATGCAACAGCTCTTCATCCGGCAACTCAGACTTGAAGGTGTGACTGCGGCTCTCCGCCAAACGCCCTTCGCGAAAGGCGATGCGATGAATCACGGCCGTTTGACCGGAACGAGCCAATCCGAGCATGTCGCGTTCGATGTTGTCCTTCGGCCGTACACCTTGACGCTCGACGGTTCGACGCAGAGCGGCCAAGCGATCGCGCCATTCTGCCGCCAACTCGTACTCCATCCGTTCGGACGCCGTGTCCATGCGCTGCTGCAAATCGTCCTCTAGCTCGCGCGTTTCGCCGCCAAGAATTCGCATCGCACGCTCGACCAACTCTTGATAAGCATCTGGCTCGATTTTTCCGACGCATGGCGCTGAACACAAACCGATTTGGAACTTGAGGCACGGACGCGTACGACTGTTCAACACGGCGTCGGTGCAGTCGCGCAGCGGAACGACGCGATGCAAGTCGCTCAAGGTTCGTCGAACGGAACGCGAAGACGAAAACGGTCCGAAGAAGCGCGAGCGGCCCGCGCCACTCTGCTTGCCTTCTTTCGGCCGATGCGCACGCACGAACTTAGGCCTTGGAAAATCCTCGCCCTCGTCGATACGCAACATCAGAAAGGACTTGTCGTCCTTCAACCGCACGTTGTGCGGCGGCTTGTACTGCTTGATCAGCGAGTCTTCGAGCAACAATGCTTCAGACTCGGTGCGCGTCAGAATCGTCTCGACGCTGTACGCATCTTGCTCGAGAAAGAGCACCGCCAAGCGTCCGTCTCCACCTGGTCGACGATAACTCTGCAAACGCGAACGCAAGTTGCGCGCCTTGCCGACGTAAAGAACCTTCCCGCCCTTATCCTTGAAAAGATAAACGCCGGGACGCGTCGATACGCCGTCG
Source organism: Planctomycetota bacterium (assembly GCA_047639415.1). Taxonomy (GTDB): domain Bacteria; phylum Planctomycetota; class UBA1135; order UBA1135; genus OFTM34. The sequence continues at coordinate 20,028 of JBLINP010000031.1, forward strand.
ATGGACCACTTGACTTCACTCACGACACTTACCGCGTTAGCTCGAGTTCTTCGAGCTCTTTGACTCGATCGCGCATTGTGGCCGCCTCTTCAAAGCGCAATTGTGTGGCAGCCTCGCGCATTTCATCGCGCAAGCGCGCCAATTCGCCGCGCAAGGTCGCAGCGTCCCAACTATGCGCCGGATCTTCTTTGACCGAGCTCGACGAAACCATGTCCACCGGATCCGAGTAATCCATTTCGTACATCGACTCGATGCTATCGCGCACGGGCTTGATGATCGTCCTCGGAGTGATTCCGTGCTCTGCGTTGTAAATCGCCTGCAGTTCACGACGACGTCGCACCGTTTCCAACGTCTTCTCGATCGACTTGGTGCTCTTGTCCGCATAAAAGATCACGCGCCCTTCGACGTTTCGCGCCGCGCGCCCGCAGGTTTGAATCAGCGAGGTTTCGGAACGCAAGAAGCCCTCTTTGTCCGCATCGAGCACGGCGACCAAAGCGACTTCGGGCAAATCGAGTCCCTCGCGCAAAAGGTTGATGCCCACAAGCACGTCGAACACGCCCGCTCGCAAGTCACGTAAGATTTGCGCACGTTCGATCACTTCGACTTCAGAGTGTAGGTAGCGAACGCGAATGCCTATTTCCTCGTAGTAGGTCGTGAGTTCCTCGGAGGATCGCTTGGTCAGGGTCGTGACGAGAACGCGCCAGCCAGCAGCCACGGTCTTGCGAATTTCAGCCAAGAGGTCGTCAACTTGTGATCCAGCCGGGCGGACTTCGACGGGCGGATCTAACAAACCGGTCGGTCGTACGATTTGTTCGGCCAAGCGATCTTCCGACTCCGCTCGCTCGATCGGACCAGGCGTCGCTGAGACGTAAACGATCTGCTTGACCAGCTTGCTCCACTCCTCGGAACGCAGCGGCCGGTTGTCCATGGCACTCGGCAGTCTGAAACCGAACTCAACCAGATTGGATTTCCGCGAACGGTCGCCTTTGTACATCGCGCCGACTTGCGGAACCGAGACGTGACTCTCGTCCACGAAAACCAACCAATCCTCGGGGAAGTAATTGAGCAAGGTGAACGGAGGTTCGCCCTCCGAGCGGCCATCCATCCAACGCGAGTAGTTCTCAATACCGTTGCAAACGCCGACTTCGCGCAGCATCTCCAAATCGTGCCGCGTGCGTTGCTCGAGTCGCTGCGCTTCCAAGCCCTTCTTCACCAGACGCAATTGTCCCAAGCGCTCATTCAGCTCAACCTCGATCCCTTCGCAAGCCTGCACCACGCGCTCTTTCGGCGTGACGTAGTGCCCCGCCGGATAAAGCGTCGCTTCCTGTAGCTCTCCGAGAATCTCGCCGCGCAACGGATCGATTTCGAGCAGCGCTTCAATCTCATCGCCGAACAGCTCAATGCGAATGACCTTGTTGTCCTCGTAAGCCGGGAACACCTCGATCACATCACCGCGTGCGCGAAAGGTGCCGCGTTTGAAGTCGATGTTGTTGCGCGGGTATTGAAGTTGCGTCAACTGCCGCAATAAATCCTCGCGCTCGATCGCTTGGCCGACTTCCATATTGAATGCCATGCCTTGGTAGTTCGACGGCGAGCCCAAACCGTAAATGCACGAGACCGACGCGATGATGATCACGTCCTTGCGTTCCAACAAACTGCGCGTGGCACTATTGCGCAACCGTTCGATATTCTCGTTGCGACTGGCATCCTTCTCGATGAAGGTGTCCGTCGAGGTCACGTAGGCCTCGGGCTGGTAGTAATCGTAATAGCTGACGAAGTACTCCACCGCGTTGTTCGGAAAGAGTTCCTTGAACTCCGAGAACAGCTGCGCTGCCAAAGTCTTGTTGGGCGAGAGAATCAGAGCGGGCCTACTCATTTTCTCGATCACCGCGGCCATCGTGTAGGTCTTGCCCGAGCCGGTGATGCCGAGCAAACATTGGCGCGCGTGACCTTCCTGAATCCAGGTGCTCAGCTGCTCGATGGCGCGCGGCTGGTCGCCCATCGGTTCGAAGGGACAGACCAAATCGAAGAGCTTGCCTTCGGAGGGTTCAGATGCTCGGGAACTCATAGTTTGGAAAGGCTTAGAGCGGGGTTGGGCTGCTGGCTTGGAAAAAGCCCGAAACTGCTACGCGTCATCGGGTTAGAGCGAATACGAGCGGGCGGGTTGGGTTGCGCACCCGAGGCTGCGCCCGTACGCTGTTCCCCACTCCGGGTAACAGTGTCCCCTGCGACGGAGAAAATCCCATGCTGATCGAATGCCCATTCTGCCATACGCGCGCCAAGCTAGCGGAGAGTAAAGAAGGAGCCAAGGTGCGATGCGCCGACTGTTCCAAGGTTTACCGCGCGCGCGAGATCCTTTCGGGCGGTCGAAAACAGTCCACCACCAATAGCAGCGGCCCCATCATCGCGGTCATCGTAATCGCCGTGATTGGTTTTGGTGCGCTATTTGTGATGAAGCAGAGCGACTCGCCCGCACCGGTCAAAGCCGCCCCGGCCAAGGTCGAGGTCGCCGCGCTCGCACCTGAAGTCGCCGTCGACCCCATGGGCTGGGATTCCGAATTGGTTCAACTGGTCGTCGGACTGCACGCCAAAGCTCGCGACCGAGATGAAGACGCCTTGCGTTCGCTGATCGAAGCCTCGCGACTCGATTTTAGTGAAACCGAAAAGGACTGGAGCACTTGGTCGGACCTCGACGAAGCCGGTCAAGCCGAGCGCATCATACTCGCGCTCGACTCGCTGATCGATCGCACCGAGACCGGCACGGTCGCAGACTGGGTGCCCTACGACGGTAGCGTCTTTAAAATAGAAGGCGACATCGCAATCGTCCAAGTCTCCGCTTCGCCCGGAGACGGCGGAACCACCAAGCGCGTCGTCGAATGGACCTTGGTGCGGGACGGAGAAAGCTGGAAAGCTTACTCTTGGATTGAATGGCTAACTGAAGCCGAAAAGCGTCGTCGCGCACGTGGCTTCGAAGTCGTCAAGTTGAGCGACGGATCGGTGGTCGCTGAACGCGAGCCCGAGCCACTCGAACATCTTGAAGACACGCCGCCCGAGTTGCGCGAGCGCATTGACCAATTGATGGTCACTCTGCTCGACCTGAACCTCACCACAAAATCTGCAAAGGCATCTGCCGAGATTTCCGAAATCGGAAAGCCTGCGATTCCCGCGCTACTCACCCACTTATTTGAAAACAAGCTAAGCAGCGATGACGATTCGGTTCGTGCCAACATCGCCGTGGTAGCTTTACGTGACATTACTGATCAGTTCTTCGGTTATCAGCCAATGGCGTTCGTCGGCTCCGCAATGGGGACCACCGAGGAACGTCGCATCAGTGCCGTCAGGCAATGGTTTGCCTGGTGGTATCGCAAAGGCGAAGCATTCACCGGAATACCCGAAGACGAAGACGAAGACGAGTGACCCTCACGCTCCCTGCTTTATAGACCTATGGAACATCGCATTGGAATCTGTGCCTCCTGCGAGGCTAACTACACCATCCCCGCTAACTTTGAGCACGATCAAGCGCGTTGTCGCGAGTGCGGCGGTACCGTCAAAATCGGTCCGGTTGTTGGTGGCGAGCCGAACCCCGCGAGCGGCGAGCTCGAAGAGTACGTACCGAGTGGCAGGAAGCGCTCGGGGCCGTCGATGATGGAACAACTGCGCGCCCGTCGCGCGGAAGACGATGGAGACGAAGAGGTAGAGGCTGAACCGGCCCCTGCAAAAGCCTCCGCGAGAAAGCCCGCCAAGAAAGCGGCCAAGGCGTCTGCTCGCAAGGGCGGAGCCAGCGCTCGCAAGAGCAATGCCGGTGGCGGGAGTTCCAAGAAGGCGAGCGCCAGTAAGCGCGGCACTGGGTCGAACCGTAAATCGGGTGGCGGGCGCAGTTCGAAGCGCAGCTCACCTGAGAAGAAAAAGGGTTCCGCTGGCATGCTGATCGGAGTCGGCGGAATCGTCGTTCTATTGGGCGCCGGTGGTTACTTCTTCAAAGACGACTTGTTCGGTTCAGCGCCGGCAGTCGATGCTGCCAGCACAGACGCCGCCGCAGAAACGGCTGCAGCCGACGCAACCGCCGAGGGCGACTCAAAGGCGATGGCTGACAAAACCATGCCTGAGAAGACCATGCCCGATAAGTCTCCGACCGAAACCAAGGGCGAAGACAAGTCTGAGACTCCCGCCATGGCGGATAAGGAAGCTCCGAAAGCTGCGGTCGATCCAAGCGCACCTAAGAATCCCGATGACGTCGATCTAACGGTCTACGGCGACTACGCCCCCGTCGACGGAACCACCGCCGAATTCTTCGAGGAGCTCGAAGCTCGCATGGTTCGCGCGATGAACCCGGATATCGGTATCGCGCAAACCAAGGAATGGAAATTCCTCGGTGAGCATCCGCGCAAAGCCTTCCCCGTCATCCTCAATCACCTGAAGCAGATCGATCTCTCCACCAAAGAGGGCAACGAACAAGGCAAGTGGGCCGTTCGTATTCTCGAGAACAACACCGGGGGCAATAACTTCGGTTGGAAAGAGTTCGAGGAAGACGCCGAAAAGGCAGGTCCGCGTTACCACGAGTGGTACAACAAGAAGGTCATCATTGGTTGGTGCAAGGCTTGGAACAAAGCCGAGCGGGACCTCAATCAGTGGAAGGGTCTGGCCAAGCTCAGCGATAGCCAGTTCGAGAAGCTCAAGCGTAAGTTAGGCGATTCAGCTCCCGAGCCCTCGGCTCTCGATCTCTTGAACGAGGACTAGCCCGAATTATTCATGAACACGCGGACCAAACACCACGAACGACCGGCACTGCCGGTCTATTGGTTCCTGCTGGCACTTTGCAGATACTGGCGTCCTCGACGACCTTACAAGGTCGTCTGCGGGGGCAAGTATCTGCAAAGTGCCAGCAGGAACCAATTCGAGGCGTTTTGCCTCGCGGTTCATGAATAATCCGGGCTAGTCCTCTAACCGATTTGCTCGACGCACTACTCCGCGAGTTCTTCGAGTTCTTCCCAACGCGCCAGTGCCGAGTCCAACTCAGCCTGGCGCGTTTCCAATTTAGCTTGGTTCTCCGCAATCTCGGCACCGGGTTTCTTGAAGTACCCGGGCTCC
>JBLINP010000032.1:0-24788 GCA_047639415.1 Planctomycetota bacterium
TTTGAGTACCTGAACGTCACCGCTCAAGATCCAGTTCGCGAAGCTCTTGGGCTGCGAACTAGATTGATCATTTCTATATCAGTAAAGCTGAGTAACCGGATCGGCTCTCATTTATCGCGTCGTATGAACTCCGTTCGGAGCTCATGATTGAGCTAGAGCTTGCGCTCCTTGTGGCTGGTGTGCTTGCGACAAAACTTGCAGTACTTGTTTTTCTCGAGCTTATAAGCAGCCTTTTGGCGCTTGTGCGTCGTGTAGTTCCGGTTACGGCACTCTTGGCACACGAGAAAGACGTAGCGTTCCTTGATCTTCATAGCTGATTGCGATTCTTGGATGCAGTGGGCTTGGCCCCGCTGCTTATCGCGAGGAGAAGTAGTTCACGGGCGCGCCCCCTAGCTTGATCTATCAAGCGGAGGCGCACCTGTGAGTTTGGACTACTCGATAACCTTGGTTACGACGCCAGCTCCGACGGTGCGGCCACCTTCGCGAATAGCGAAGCGCAACTGCTCGTCCATGGCGATGGGAGTGTTCAATGTCACTTCCATCTTGACATTGTCGCCGGGCATGCACATTTCTGCGCCGCCGAGCAAGTTAGCGGAACCAGTCACGTCCGTCGTACGGAAGTAGAACTGGGGACGGTAACCCGAGAAGAACGGCGTGTGACGGCCGCCCTCTTCTTTGGAGAGAACGTAGACCTCAGCCTCGAACTTGGTGTGTGGCTTGATCGTGCCCGGCTTGGCCAAAACCATGCCGCGCAGAAGATCTTTCTTGTCGATGCCACGAACCAGGACGCCGACGTTGTCGCCAGCACGACCTTCGTCGAGAAGCTTCTGGAACATCTCAACACCTGTGCAGGTGGTGTTCTGAGTTTCATCTCGCAGGCCAACGATTTCCATCGGCTCACCGACTTTGATTACGCCAGCTTCAATACGTCCGGTTCCGACCGTTCCACGACCCTTGATCGAGAACACGTCCTCGACGGGCATAAGGAAGTCCTTGTCGATCGCGCGCTCGGGCTGCGGGATGAACGTGTCAACCGCCTCGATCAAATCGCGCATCGGCTGGTAAACGTCATCATTGGGCTCCGTGCCCGCGTCCATGGCATTCATCATGCCAAGGGCGGTACCACGAACGATCGGGGTGTCATCACCCGGGAATTCGTACTTGTCGAGCAACTCGCGGATTTCCATCTCGACAAGGTCGAGCAGTTCCGGGTCGTCAACTTGGTCGACTTTGTTCATGAAGACCACGATGGCCGGCACGTTGACCTGACGAGCGAGCAGGATGTGCTCACGCGTTTGCGGCATCGGGCCGTCCGAAGCAGAAACCACCAAGATGGCGCCGTCCATTTGGGCGGCTCCGGTGATCATGTTCTTGACGTAGTCGGCGTGACCGGGGCAATCGACGTGCGCGTAGTGACGAGCCTCAGACTCGTACTCAACGTGCGCGGTCGAAATCGTGATACCCCGTGCCTTTTCCTCGGGCGCTTTGTCGATCTCGTCGAAGGCCATGGCCTTCGCCAAGCCGATTGAGGCTTGGTAACGACAGATTGCCGAGGTCAGAGTCGTCTTACCGTGGTCAACGTGACCAATAGTCCCGACGTTGCAGTGGGGCTTAGTCCTCTCGAAGGTTTCCTTAGCCATGTCTCTAGTTTCGCTTGTTAGTGGGCCAAAGCCCGAACTGCGGTGGTTGGGTAGAAGTTGATGCTTGAAATCCGCGCCCCACCGACGATCGCTGGTGCGCAGTGGTTCCGGCTAGTGCGAACACTGACCGAAGCCTAAAGAAAAAATAAATTGTGAATGAGTGATCTTGTGACGACACGCTTCGCTGCCCGTGAGGCGGGCATTGCTGTTTGGGGCTGCTGATGGGACTTGAACCCATGACCTCTTCCTTACCAAGGAAGTGCTCTACCACTGAGCTACAGCAGCAATCCTGTCCCCTTTCGGGAGCAAGAGCACAAAGCGTGACCTGGTCTGAAGCTGACTGCTGCGTCGCGTGGAATATCTGGTGGAGCGGGTGGTGGGAATCGAACCCACGCGTTCAGCTTGGAAGGCTGACGTTCTACCATTGAACCACACCCGCGCCGTGATCGATCAGGCTCGCCCCGGCCAAATCTCGGTCGAAGCCGCGTGCCAAATAGCTCTGTCCTATGGAATGCTCGGAGCGGAGACGGGATGCAGGTATTGCGTGAATTGCTTTTCTTTGGCGCTCAGTCATCTGAAGGACTGCTCCCTGAAGGACTGCTCCCTGAAAGAGTGCCCGCTGAAAGACTGATCTTGTCACCCTTGTCGAATGCGGCCCCGGCCCCACTTCAAAGTGGTGGGGGGAACAGGATTCGAACCTGTGAAGGCGTTGCCATCAGATTTACAGTCTGACCCCTTTGGCCACTCGGGAATCCCCCCATGAAAACTGCTGTTCGATTAAGACCGTTCAAGCCTTTCAAAAATGGAAAGCGCTTGAGCGTTCAGCAATACAAAACCTAACGCGTAGGTTTCTGCACCCAGACGTCCGGTACAAACGCACTTGGCCTCTCAGCCATAGCGCTTCCGTCCAGTCCAGGTCGTGTCTCGTTTTAAGTGAGCGATCCCGCGGAGCAGCGCTCCTCGGGTTGTTCTGATTTTTCGCCTTCCGCGCCGATAGCCGGCCTACCGTCAAATCCTCTTAGCAGTGAGTCAAAGGCGATTGGGGCCAGCGGTGGGAATCGAACCCACAACCTCCTGATTACAAATCAGGTGCTCTGCCAATTGAGCCACGCTGGCGTGTTCGATTGATCGCAATTGTTTCTTGAGGATTCGAGGACCGCGAGTGTCCCGCAGCGGAATGTGAGCGGCACATGTTAGTGACGAAGCCTCGCGATACAACCGGAGTGTTGAATATTTACCCGGGAATCTCTCAAAGCTCCAAAAGTCTTTGCTGGTAAGCCCCAAAGCTTGCCCGCACCGCCTCCATCGAATCCCCCGCGAACTTCTCCAAGAACGCCGCTGTCAGTTCGAGCGCCACGACCGCCTCCCCCACCACGCTGGCCGCCGGAACAGAAGTCACGTCAGACCGCTGGTAGGTAGCCGTCACCGATTCCCCGCTTTCGAAATCCACGGTCGGTAGCCCCCTCCGCAAGGTGGGAATCGGCTTCATCGCGACGCGACAAACCAATTCTTCCCCCGTCGTCATGCCACCTTCCAGGCCGCCTGCTCGATTGGAAGAGCGCCTAAATCGCCCATACTGCCCGTCTAAGCCCGAATCGGAGGCGAGCACGATCGAGTCGTGGACCTCGGAACCCACCCGCCGCGCCGATTCGAAGCCCATCCCAAACTCCACACCTTTCATGGCGGGTATAGAGAGGAGCGCGCCGCCGAGGCGAGCGGTCAAGCGCTCGGCCCCACTCGAATAACCGCCGAGGCCCGGCGGCAATCCGAGGGCTCGCACCTCGAAGATCCCGCCCAAGGTGTCCTTATCTTCGCGAGCCACATCAACGGATGCGCGCAACGCCGATTCGGAATCCTCGTCCAGGCAATGGAATTCACTGGCCGCCCGCAATTCCGCGCGCCGAGTCCCTGCCGCCGCGAAAGCATCCGGTCGAACCGAAACTCTGCCGAGCTCGACCACGTGCGCAAAAACTTCGACCCCGAACGCTTCCAGCACTTGCCTGGCAATACTCGCAACCCCAACTCGGGCTGCGGTTTCGCGAGCGCTCGCACGTTCCAAAACCGCGCGCGGATCGCGCATCCCGAGCTTTTGACAGCCCGCCAAGTCCGCGTGACCTGGCCGGGGATCGGTCGGAATCGGCAATGCCTCAATGGAGTGATCCCGGTTCGCAATCGTAAAGCTGATCGGCGATCCCAGCGTGCGCCCGGCCCGCGTCCCCGAGCAAAGCTCGATCCGATCCGTTTCCAACTGCATGCGAGCGCCGCGACCATAGCCGCCCTGCCGACGGCTCAATTCCGCGTTCACGCGCTCCCAATCCAGCTCTAGGCCGGCGGGAATGCCCTCTAAAATGGCAACGAGGCACTTTCCGTGGGACTCACCAGCCGTTTTCCAAGTCAGCTTCATAGTGGGCAGTGTAGCGAGAGCTACAGGCTCTCGTACTCCGTGACCTGATCGATCGAGAGCGTGATGTCGGTTCTGCCCATGCGCACCGACACTTCGCCACGCGCTTTCCAAATTCGCGTCACCGCGCACCGACGTTTAAAGCGGGGCACGTAGATCAACTGCCCCTTCTTGAGCTTCTTGAGGAACTCGTCGCGCTTCTCCCCCAGCGTCGCGCCGCGCAGCGCGGATTCCAAATCCTCCAAAATGCCTTTCAAGGCCTCCCGTGGCGCGTTGGGAAGTTGCGACAAGAGCGCCGCGGCGGCCGTGATTTGAGGCTTGGTGGCTTCGAGTCGTTCCTCGAGCGCACGTTGAGCTTCCGCTTCGACGCGACCCTCGCGATCCTCCAAAGAGTCCACGCGATGTTGAAACTCGCGCTCGTCACCGGCCACCGCTTCGAGCCGAGCTTCCGCCTCCAATCGCATCGCTTCGGCCTGCTCCCTCGATTGTCGGACATCGGCGAGCAACTCCGTGACTTCCTCCGAACGACGCTCGACGCGGGACTCCGCGCGCTCGACAAGTTCGTCGGACAAACCCAGACGGCGAGCGATGTAGAGCGCGCGAGATTCGCCGGGCGTCCCCACTAACAAACGGTAGAGCGGGGCGAGGCTTTTCAAATCGAATTCAACCGACGCGTTTTCGGCGCGGCCATGCCTGAAGGCGAACTCTTTGAGTTTGCCGAGGTGCGTCGAACACAAGGTCGGAACGCCGAGCTCCAAAAGCGTCTCGAGAATGGCGTCGCCTAGCGCTGCACCTTCGTCGGGATCGGTTCCGCTGCCGAGTTCGTCTAGCAACACCAACGTATTGCTATTCGCTCGCGCAAGTCCGTCGCGAATGCGAACCAAGTGCGACGAAAAGGTAGAGAGGTTTTGCAGGATCTCTTGCTCGTCACCGATGTCGGCGGCGATGCCCTCGAACATAGGAATGGTCGTGCCTTCGAGCGCGGGCACGGGCAGACCGAGACGTGTGAGCAAGACCGCTAAGCCGGCGCTCTTGAGTGCCAACGTCTTTCCACCTGTGTTTGGCCCCGTAATGATCAAGAGGTCGAATTCGTTACCCAATCGCAAATCCAAGGGGATCACCTGCTCGAGCGTCCCCCGCTCTTGCGACTCCACCAACAGCGGATGGCACATGCCGCGCAGCACTAAACCGACGCCGGCCCCCTTGTCTCCCGGTTGCTTGGCGGGAACCACCTGTTGAAACTGCGACCACTCCGCGCAGAGAGCCGCCAGTTCGAATTCGGCCATGCGTTCGGTGAGGTTCTCGATCCATTCCTCCCGATCAAAAACGTCGCGCGTCAATTCGAGAAACAGCCGGCTTTCTTCGCGCCGCTCTTCACCTTTGCGTTCGGCCAACTCGTTACCGCGCTCGATCACTTCGCGCGGTTCGATAAACAAAGTTTCGCCGCTCTGTGAACGATCGTGCACGAGCCCGGGCAATTGTCCGCGCGAGCGCGCCTTGACCGCGAGCACGGATCGCCCCGCACGACGATGAACTTGCCCCACATGTCCATCCGCCAAAATGTTTCGCAAGCCGCGCCGGTTGGCAATGGTTTTGACGGCTCCATCGATTTCACGCGAGAGCTGATGAATGCTATGACGCAACTTGGCGAGCAGTGGCGAGGCCTCGTCAATCAAACGCCCCTTCTCGTCGAAACTGCGATCGAGCCGCTCCTCTAACGCGGACAGGTCGGGAGCATCTTCGGCCAACCGCCCGAGTGCTGGCAGCGCACTTTCCTGTTCACGCATGAAACGCAAACCGGCATTGGAGCCGCGCAAGAAGCTCAGCACCGCACACAACTCATCGCCGTCGAGCGCTCGGCCAAAGTTCTTGGCTGCCGCCAAGATCGGCACCGGATCCGCACAGGCCCCAACGGGAATACTCCCGCCCTTGCCACGCCGATCGATCAATTCGCCTGCTCGCTGCAGGGCTTCACGAGCTTCCGGAACCGATCGCGGCACCAATTCGACGAGCGCACGCCGCGAAATCGGACCGGGAGCAAACCGCATCAAAAGCGCTCGCACGCCAAGCCAATCCAACACACCTGCGGCGTACTGCATCAGTTCGGGCGCGATTGCCGGAGCGGCCGGTTCGGCCTCAATTTCGTTCGATACGTCTCTCACGTGTTCATTCTCTGCTGTTCAGCGCGTGCCTTTGCGGGATTCGAGCTTACAAGTGTGTGCAAAGCACGCCATAGAAGGGAGACTGAAGAGCATCAGTCCGTGCGAAAATGTCATTTGCTGCGGACTAGAACAACCATGCGCGGCTCGACGGAATTGAACCGCGCGCTTTCCCGACCTTCCGATTCCATAAGTTTATAGAGACATGCAAGACAACAGCCGCTTCGAGACCCGAGCCATTCACGCCGGCCAGGCCCCCGACCCGGTCAACGGCGCGTTGATGACTCCGGTCTACTTCAACAGCACGTACCAGCAGATCAGTCCCGGCGAACCGCGCCATGGTTACGAGTATTCGCGGACCACCAATCCGACTCGCACCGCGCTCGAAGCCAACCTGGCTTCACTCGAAGGCGCCGATTGGGGACTCTGCTTTGCTTCTGGCTTGGCCGCCATCAACGCGGTTGCTGACCGCCTGGTCCCCGGTGACCACGTGATTGCGGGCAACGACTTGTATGGTGGAACCTACCGCATCTTCAGCCAGGTGTTCGCGCGTTACGACATCGAGTTCACCTTTGTCGACATCACGGACAAAGCTGCCGTAGCCGCCGCGTTCAAGCCGAACACGCGTTACGTCTATCTCGAATCCCCCAGCAATCCTCTGTTGTCGATCTGCGACATTCAGGAGCTTTCGGATTTGGCACATGCCCATGGAGCTTTGAGCATCATGGACAACACCTTCGCAACGCCCTACCTGCAACAACCATTGGCGATGGGCGCCGATATCGTTCTGGGTTCGCTCACCAAATACCTGGGCGGACACTCGGATGTCGTCGGTGGCTATCTCACCGGAAACGACGAGAAGCTGCGCGAAGAGCTCGCTTTTTATCAAAACTCTGTTGGTGGACAATTGGGTCCGATGGATGCTTTCCTCGTCTTGCGCGGAACAAAAACCCTCGCGGTTCGCATGGATCGTCACAACGAGAACGCTTTCAAAATTGCGCAGTACCTCGAGAGCCAAGACATCGTTGAGAAGGTGCTGTACCCCGGTTTGAAAAGCCATCCGCAACACGCGATTGCCGCCAAGCAAATGACGCGTGGCTTCGGCGGGATGGTTTCCTTCGAACTGGCCGGTGGTCTCGAATCCGCTCGCGTCTTCTCGAGCTCAACCAAGTTCTTCGCGCTGGCCGAATCCCTCGGCGGCGTAGAGTCATTAGTCGAAGTTCCGCCGCTCATGACGCACGCCAGCATCCCCGCCGCAGAACGTCACGCTGCCGGTCTGAGCGACGGCTTGGTGCGCCTCTCGGTCGGCATCGAACATGTCGACGATTTGATTGCCGACATCGAACAAGCGCTCGAAAAGGTTCGGACGACTTGCAGCGTCAAGAGCTGAGTTTTCGCGAGCAGCAAGCTCGCGAATAAATTGGCCCACGAACAAACCTCGCGCTTCTGGCGCGAGGTTTTTTCGTGGGCGGCCTTCCGAGCGTGCCTTAGAAAGGCGAGTTGGGAGCGGGCGGCGGCGGAGGGGTCGGCGGCGTCGGCGGCTCTTCGATCTCGGGCAGATCCTCTTCCACCTTGTCATCGGTGCCGACGCGATCGCGCATCATTCGTCCGACTTTGAAACGCACCACGCGCTTTTCGGGGACTTCGACCTTCTCCAAGGTGCGCGGATTTTGCGCGGTGCGGGCGGCGCGAAGCTTGACCTCGAACACGCCGAACTCGCGAAACTCCAAACGGTTGCCTGAAGAAAGTCCGTCGATGATCGAATCCAGGAAACGCTGGATGATGTCTTTGACGACCACCTTCGTCTGGCCAGTCTCCTCAGCGATCTGGTTGACGAGCTCTTTCTTGGTGATGGTGTGACTCAACGCTACGTACTGGTTTCGGGCTTAGAGGAAAGTGAATGGGAGGTGATCGGTCTCGAGGGGGCCGCGCTGAACCGGGTGATTCGTCGAGGCCCTTCGACGGCTCCAAAGTGACCACTCGGAAGGCTCGCAAGCCGTCTCCCGCATGGTCATTCGGCTTGGCAACCGAGCGACGTCATTTTGGGGCTTGCTTGCGAAGTTAGGAGATGCAGTATCTTCCCGTCAAGTAAGAACTTGTGACCGTCCGTCGGTTCAAAACCCGTCTCGAAGACCCAGCCGAGCCCCAAGCGCCTATTTGTCGGGCACATCGCTCAACCCCTTCACAGGCAACAGCTTGCGCGAAAAGGATCGCTCACGGCGTCACGACACGCGGCTCCCATCCTGATCTAGCTCTTTAAACCGTCGTAAGGGGCTCCATAGCGGCCACTTACCCTCAATTTGATCCAGGCCGAGCAAGAGCCATTCGCTCCTGCGCTTCGACGCGTCTCCGAGCTTGCGAGCCCATCCTCGATTTGACGAGTGCGGCGCGACCGCGCGCGAATCGCCGCGAATTATCTGTTCCCGGCATTCTCGTTCGAAAGCTCAGCCGCTTCGCGCGCAGCCTGCAAACGCGCCAAACGGGTGCGCGCGAAGAGCCAGAATTGGGCGTCGCGAACCGTTTCCGGTTGAGGCCGGCCCCCCACATCCGTGTCATCGCTCGTGCCTCCTTCCGCGGCCTCGAGCGCTTTGGACCACGCGTCGAAGGCTTTGTCCGGTTCCGCCATCCACTCTTCGAGAATCAGAGCGCGTTGGACGTGTGCGAGCGTCGAAGTGGGCGAGGTACGACTCGCTCGACGCGCCGCGTCCAACGCCTCCGCCGCGCGATCATCGGCAACCCTCGTTGCCGCCAAGACGAGATAAACCGAAGTGGAGTCGACGAAACCATCGCGCAACAAAACAGCGCAAAGCTCTTCAACGCGATCGTACTCTTCGGTTTGCACAAGCAAGAGCGCCAAGTCGAACTGGCCCATCGCCAATTCGAACAGGCTCACAAAGGGGCTTTGCGAAGCGTCTTTCAACCATCGGTCAAGAGCTGGAGCGGCGGCCTCCGCGCTAGCGGTCGTCATCAATACCCGCGCGCGCAATCGACGGGCGGGAAGTAGGCGTGGATCCAGAGAAGCCTGGCGTTCGAGGTGCTCTTTGGCCTTGAGGAACTTGCCGTTTCGATACGCCACGTGCGCCGCGCCGTAGTGAGCCCAAGCGCATTTTTCATCCAGTTCGATGGCGCGCTTCAACAAGGATTCCGCTGCGGGCAAATCCGACTCGAGTCGCGCTGCTAAAACCAAACTTTCGGGCGTCGGTCCAGTTTCCGCTTGCTCCCTATAATAGCGCCGCAACATCGCCGGGCCCTCGTCCGGTTTCGAGCGAACATCATCGCTCGTCAATCCTAAATCCGGCAAGGCAATCCCAAAGCGAAGCAAATCGAGCTCCAACTCTTGCAAGAGCACACCTACGTTGAGATTGCGTGGAAACTCGTCGGCTATAAACCGCAAATCGGCACGCGCCAAACGCATTTCGCCGGCGTCCCAATGATTGCGCGCCTCGATGACTCGAGCCCAAGCCCGATCTGACAATTCGTCGTAGGGTCCCGGCGCGATGAAGGAAGGAAAGAGCGCTTCACCCTGTGCCGAACAGGCCGCTAAGCCCGTCGCGCAAAACGGAAGCAAGGCCGCGAGCAAAATCCCGCGCCACCCACTTCGCAAGAACGCGCGTTCGTTCAACGTTCGAGTTTCCCGACGAATAGGAGCTCAGCCCCGCGACGTTCTTGAACGCCTTCTGACTCCAATGTCGGCAGCCAAGCGGCCTCCCCGCGCGCAGTGATAGTCACGTCGGTTTCATTCGGGCGCTCCAAAACCTCTAAACGTTTCGTCGCCACGATTTGCCACTTATCGAGGATTGCCTTCACTGTTTCGTCAGAGTCCGGTCGAACGGTAAACACGTGCAAAAGCCCATGATTCGTGGCTTTCGTCTTCGTTTCGAGAGCCACCGCATCCTGGGGCAAAGCCATGTGAATGCGTAGTGCCGGTGGGCCTTCAATGCGAATCGTATCAGCGATCAGGAGCGCTGAATTCAGAAAGTCAGGCGTCCAACGACCGTGAGACACGGGCGGAGGCGGCGCCCCAGTTTCGACCGGAGCTGTACTCGACTGACAGCTTGCGAGCAATCCCAATGGCAAAGCCAAAATCCCGATGATCGAAAGCGATTTGATCCATTCCAATTGAGTTGTCTGCATACGTTGACTCATTCCGACCTCTGTTTGTTGATTCACAAAAACTTCGCTAGGCACTTCTCAAACCACAAGCTGCCAACGCGCGATCGCGAGTGGCCCTCGCGCGCTCACGCGCAACCTCCGCTCCGCTCGCAAGCCGTCGCTCAACTTCACCGCGATCCGCCAACAACTCCGCGCGCAGCGCACGCGGACCTCTGAAGTGTTCTTCAATTGCTTCGACCAGACGCACCTTGATATGCCCGTAACCGGGAGCATCGGTCCCGCCTTGACGAACGCGATCGCTCCATTCCTCGAACTCGCTCTCGGGGCAAAAGAGTTTGAGGAAATCTAGCAAAAGCACACCCGCCGGATCTTTGGCCTCCGAGGGTTCACGGCTATCGGTCGCGATTTTATTGACGGCCTTCTTGAGCGCCTTGCCCGTCTCGAAAATCCAAATTTGATTGCCATAGCTCTTACTCATCTTCTCCCCGTCGAGCCCCAAAATTTTGGCGTGCGCGGCCACCTTCGGCATGCGCGCTTCGGGTCGCGTAAAGATCGCTCCCGCCTCCGTTCCGTCGCCATAAACGTTGTTGAAATGCCCGGCCATATCTTGAGCCATTTCCACGTGCTGGATTTGATCCTTGCCCACCGGAACGACGTTGGAATCGTAGGCCAAAATATCCGCAGCCATCAAAATCGGGTAAGTGAACAATCCGACGTTCGGCTTGATGCCGTGCGCGGTCTTGTCCTTGTAGGAATGGGCGCGCTCGAGCAATCCCATACCCGTGACACAAGAGAGCAACCAGGTCAGTTCCGTAACTTCGGGCACATCGCTTTGGCGAAACAGCGCCGCGCTTGGGTCTAGCCCGAGGGCCAAATAGGTAACCGCCGTTTCGAACACCCATTCCCGCAAATGCTCGGGGTTCGGCGTCTGCGTCAGCGCGTGGTAATCGGCGATGAAATAAAAGTTTGTCCCAGCTTCACGGGATAACTCGAGGTGCTGTTTGATGGCACCGAAGTAGTTCCCGTAATGCTGGAGTCCGGTGGCTTGAATGCCGGAGAGGAAGGTCGTCATTGGATAAGCGGCGGATCGAGATGAGTTCCGAAGGACGCGCGTGGCGACCGTAACAAGCGCACCGGAGGGGAACAAGCGAAGCACATCTAATCAGCGGGGCCTTCGCGAGGCTTGTATGACTCGAGCTTGGCCTTTACACCATGGCGGTGAAGAAGAGAGTATCCGAGATGCGGTTGGATTTGGGAGTTCTGCTGCGCGCCGACCAGTTGGCATCGCCCGGAATCCGATTGCTCGCACTCCTCCTTCTCGGCTGCTTTTCAAGTTGCGTTTCGAGCGACGCGGACATCCACCTAGCTCCGCTTTACACTCGACTTTCAAGCGCCGGTGGCGGGACAAAGTCGGAAGCACTCTTTGGCGCGGTCATCGCCGAACGCGATCGCCATGATGGTCCGCTCGACGCTTGGGCGCTACGCCCTTTGGTCGGTTGGGAGCGCGAGCCCGACGGCCCCTCCGGCCCCACGCCGCTCGAGAACTCGAAGTCGCGAACCGAGTTCCTCTACCCGCTCGGATCGAAGAATGAAGGCGTGCGTTCCTCCTCCAATTCCTTCTTCCCGATCTACACTTACCACTGGCGTAAGACGAAGGACGGCGAACGCTGGACGCTCCTGACGCTTCCCGGTTTTTGGTTTGCCCGAGATAGTGATGGCGGGTCAAGCACCGCCTGGTTTCCAATCGCCGGGCACGTAGAAGACTTCCTGACGTACGACACGATCAACTTCTTTCTGTTCCCGCTCTACGCCAACGCGACACGAGGCGAAGCCAAATCGCAACATTTCCTCTACCCGATCCTCGGCTGGACCTTCGGAGGCGGCGAATCGAGCCATCGCTTCTGGCCGCTCTACACGCACGCCGAAATCGACGGCGTCTATGATCGAACTTCAGTGCTCTGGCCCATTTTCCATTGGCAGACCAACGGTAAATTCCTTGGAGCGGACAAAGCCGAGCACATGTGGATGGTCTGGCCACTATTCGGCAAAACGCGCCGTCAAAGCTTCAAAAGCTACTCCGTTGCTTGGCCTTTCTTTGGGTACGCCACCGATCCGCGCGCCGACTTTTGGGCACTCGATGCTCCCTGGCCCTTGGTACGCATTCAACGCGGCGGCCAAAACCCGGCAGCCGAAGAGCGCACTCGCGTGTGGCCGTTCTTCTCGCACTTTCGAGGCGATCGACTCGAGTCGTGGAACTACGCCTGGCCGCTCGTTCACAAACGCAAAGAGACCTACCCGCTCGCCCGTCGCGACTCCTTTTACTTCTTGCCCTTTTGGCAATCCTGGCGGCGAACAGATGAGGAAACGGGGACTAAGACTTCGTGGAAGAAAGCTTGGCCCTTCTACCAACGACGCATTCAGAACGGCCGCAATCGATTTTCAAGTCTCGCTCCCTTTCCCTTTCATTTTGACGAACGCTTCGACTTCTACTGGGCCTGGCCCTTTGAGCTGTGGACCAGCGAGGAGCAACTGGAGGAGCAAATCAGAAGCGAGCGCGCTTGGGGCGGACTCTGGCGCAGGGAGGTCGACCGATTCGAGGACCGCCGCTCGCTAACCGGCCTATGGTCGAATCGCAGCTATCGAGAAGCCGGGAGAAACGTAAGCGAAACCTCACTCTTGTTCGGACTGCTCCGTTGGCGGAGCATAGCGGGCGAAGGCAACGACTTGATGATGCCCGCTTTCCCCGGCCCCGGCTGGCCCGCCGTTCGCCACACCGAACCCCTCGATGACGCTCCCCTCCCGCCCCTTGCAATGACCAACGAATCATGAATCTCCGCGAGAGCTTTATCGAGGTGTGCGAATCGATCGGGCACATCGTCGACTTGTTCTTACAGGTCGTGCTGCGCTTGCCTCATCTTTGGAAGCGACGCGCTTCCACCGCGCATCAACTCTACGGCGCGAGCGTTCAAGTTCTCCACGTGGTCATCCTCGTCGGCTTCTTCATCGGCATGGTCGTCGCCCTGCAAACGGGCATCGAACTTTCAGCCATCGGGCAACAAGATCAAATCGGAACGATCGTGACCGTGTCGATGGCGCGCGAAATGGGCCCCTTCATCACCGGCATCATTTTGGCCGCAACGGTGGGCAGCGCCGTGGCCGCCGAGATTGGAACCATGGCGGTGAGTGAAGAGTTGGCCGCCTTGGAAGTGCTCTCTATCGATCGCATCAGCTTCTTGGTGTTGCCGCGCCTGGTGGCACTCGCCGTGATGTGTCCGCTATTGACGGTCTTTTGCGACACAGTCGGAGTTATCGGCGGTGGCTTCGTCGCCGAGGCTCAACTCAACGTCGGTTTAGAGCTTTACTACGACACCGCTGTTCAAGCGCTGCAAACGCCGACGGAATTCTTAGGCCTGCCCAAAGACGTTTACGGCGGGCTGCTCAAGTCCTTCGTCTTCGGAATCATCGTCGCCTGCATCGCTTGCTCCGCAGGGCTGCGCGCGCGCGGCGGTGCACTCGGCGTCGGCAATGCAACGCGTCAAGCCGTCCGCGATTCGATCATTTGGATCATCATCTCGAACTACTTCATGACCTTGTTCTTCTACCAGGCTTGATATGAGTGAAGAGCAAGACGTACTGGTTCGTTTCGACAAGGTCACCAAGAGCTTTGGCTCGTTCAAAGTGCTCGATGAGATCTCGTTCGAAGTCAAACGAGGCGAAACCCTGGTTCTGATGGGACCTTCGGGAACTGGTAAGTCCGTCACGTTGCGTCACGCCATCGGCTTGATGCAACCGGATAGCGGCTTGGTCGAAGTCGCAGGGCATGATATGTCCACGATCAGCCGCCAAGATCTGGCCGCGCTTCGCAAAGACGTCGGCTACTTGTTTCAAGAAGGCGCGTTGATCAACTGGATGAGCGTCGGTGACAACGTCGCCTTGCCGCTTATCGAAAACACCGACCTCGAAGAAGACGAGATTCGCGCCCGCGTCGAGGCCAAGCTCAACCTAGTTCACATGGAAAACGTGTGGGACAAGCTACCCACCGAAATCTCCGGCGGCATGCGCAAGCGTGTCGGGTTGGCGCGCGCGCTAATCACCGACCCGCACATCATTTTCTACGACGAGCCCAACGCTGGCCTCGATCCCGAAATTTCAATGGCGGTCAATCACTTGATCCGCGAACTAGCCGACACGCTCGGCATCACGTCGGTTGTCATCACCCACCTAGTCAGTTGCGTGCGCACGGTCGCCGACCGCGTGATCATGCTCGAAGCTGGGAAAAAGGTCGTCGACACCACTCCCGAAGAGTTCCTCGCCGCCAAACATCCGCGCGTAAAACGATTCCTCGGCGAATTCAGAGACTGATTCCATGCCGCCACTCGCCCACTTCACCCGCACCACAACCATTGCGTCATGAGCAGCTCACGCCTCTTCAAGCTCGGCCTCTTTTTCCTCACGGCTTTCGGCTTGCTGGCCTACTTCACGCTCTTTCTGTTCGACCAGAATTGGTTTGGCGAGCAGGTCACCATGCAGATCGAGTTCCCCGAAGCCAACGGCCTGCGCGTCGGTGACGGCGTGCGAGCTTCGGGAATGGGCGTCGGCCGCGTCACGCGCATGAGCTTCGACCCCGAAGCCGAACCGGAGCGCCGCATATCGGTCACCATCGCGCTCGAAGTCCCGCTGACCCTGCGCGAGGATTACGTCATTCTGATTGGCGAAACGACGCTGCTCGGGGGCCGCAATATCGACATTCGCATGGGAGATCCCGAAGCGGAGGCGATCGTGCTATCCGCGAATACCGTCTTGGTGGGAACCGTGGAGCAATCACCTCTCGACGCACTCAGCGCGGTTGGTGATCTGGTCAATGAAAACCGTCGGGCGGTTCAGAGCATCATCGAAAACTTCGATGCAATCATCGCTGGTGTGCGAGCTGGTGAAGGAACCATCGGACGACTGCTATCCGACGCTGAACTCAGTGACACCGTCGCGACTGCGATCGACGACTTCGCGGGCGTGGCCACCGACGCACGCTCTTTAATCGGCGACGTACGCGACGGAAAAGGCACTATCGGCAAGCTCTTTACCGAGGAAGAAATTTTTACTGCGGCCAACGAGGCCGTTGCCAACCTTCGCGATGGGTCCGCCGACCTCAAGCTCATTCTCGAAGCCGTGCAGGCCGGCGAAGGCACCATCGGGCGCCTTGTCAATGACACGGAATTGGGGGACAAGGTCAACCAAGCCGTCGTGGACTTGCAGGCCATGATTGCGCGTGCAGTGGCAGGGGAAGGCACCATTGGACGCTTGTTCAACGATGACAAGATTGCCAAAGACCTCGAAGAAATCTTGGCGCAAATCAATTCGGGCGAAGGCGTGCTTGGAAGCCTGATCTCATCCGACGAGTTGTATGCAAATCTACAAACCGCCTTTGACGACATCGCCGTCATCGTTGCCACCGTTCGCAATGGCGAGGGAACGGTCGGCAAGCTCTTGATGAATGAAGAGGTCTACGACGAAGTTCTGGCCGCCGTTCGATTGTTGACCCGCTCCCTCGAGGATTACCGCGAAGCCGCGCCGGTGAGTACCTTCACCTCGGTACTATTTGGCGCCTTTTAGTAAGTCCGCCTCCCGGTTCGTCCCACGAATGGCACTCCGGATTTGTCGACCGAGCGCTCTCGCATCGGCGGCAAACTCCCGGGTTTAGTCGTCAAAAGGCGGCTTAGGCGGTCAAAACCGTCGTTTGTTCGTCAACGGTGAACGTCAGCCCGTTCGGATTAAGTTTTCGGCGATTTGCATCCGTCAGGGAAGCCTTCCTATCGCGATTCGCGCTGTTAAGTTCCTCGCAAGGCATGCCGATGGAGCCTCACCACCTCCGCTTCTCTATCCCCCAAGAGGAGCCAAGCAAGGACGGTCCCCATGCACCCCATATTAGTCCCCCTGTTGCTCTTGATCGCAACGGATCCCATCGCTTCGACTGAAGTTGATGACCTCGATTTCGCCGACCTCTCACTTGAGGAGTTGATGAACATCGACATTGAAGTCACCTCGGTTTCACGTCGAAGCGAAAGCTTGGCGAATAGCGCCGCGGCAATTTACGTGATCACCGCCGAAGACATCAGGCGGTCGGGATCACACTCGATCCCCGAAGCGCTACGCCAGGCCCCTGGCGTCAACGTTTCAAGATTGTCGACGGGAGATTACGCCATTTCGGTACGCGGCAACGCGGGTGAGTTTTCGAACAAGCTACTGGTATTAATCGACGGTCGCTCGGTTTACACCCCGCTCTTTTCGGGAGTGTATTGGAACCAACAGGATCTTCCGATGCAGGACATCGAGCGCATCGAAGTCATTCGCGGTCCGGGCGGAACTCTCTGGGGAGCCAACGCCGTCAACGGAGTCATCAACATCATCACCAAGCGTGCCAACGCCGATGATGCAGACACGGTGAGCGTGCTTGTGGGGACGGAAGAGAAGCTCATCAGCGACATGCGCGTGAGTAGCAAACTTGGTGAAAACGGGAACTTGCGGACCTATGTAAAAACAACCGAGCGCGACGGGCCGGGCGCTCCTATCGGCGGATTCGAAGGGGATGAATCCACACAAAGAGGTGGCTTTCGCGCCGACTGGGATCTGACCGAAGGAGAAACGTCGACGCTCCAGGGCGGCGTGTTTCATCTAGATCAAACCAGATCGATAACTACCGTAGGCACGATAAGTCCCTTCATCTCGACGGTGCGTGATATGCGGGAGTACAATGGCGGTCACCTGCTCGCTCGCTGGAGCAAGAAGAGTGGCACCGGAGCAACGACCTCGTTGCAGTCCTATTTCAATCGCACCGAAACCGAGACGATCGTTCTCGACGAAGTACGCGACACGTTTGACGTCGAAATGCAGCGGCACATTCCGTTCGATGATGGTCATTCACTGATGTTCGGTATCGGATACCGAAGATCTCATTCGCGCACCGTCGGAACCCCAATCCTCTCATTCACACGGGCTAGCCGTACCGACGAACTGCTCAGCACCTTTGTCCAAGGTGAATATCAAGCTACCGACGATCTGAAATTGATCGCAGGTACCAAGGTCGAGCACAATGACTATACCCAAGTCGAAATTCAGCCGAGCCTGCGCTTCGCGCTCTCGCGTGGAGAGGACACGACGCTCTGGGGTGCCGTCTCACGGGCCGTTCGCACGCCCGCACAGATCAGTCATGATTTGCTTTTCAATCAACGTGCTCTGCTCAACCAGCCCCTGCTCGGTGGCGCAACCGCGATCGCACAAATCACCGGCGACAGCAGCTTCGATTCGGAAGAATTACTGGCCTACGAGCTTGGCTATCGCACGCGTCCGACCGAAGACACGTCGCTCGATATCGCCGCCTTCTACCACGACTACAGCAACGTTCAGAGCCTCGAGCCCGATACCAGTTCAATCACTCCGATTGGCCCGGGCGTTTTCAACTTGCCGGTTCGGTTCGACAACAAAGGCGATCAATCCAGTTACGGAACCGAAGTCGCCGGTCAGTGGAACGTCAACACTAATTGGAATTTGCACGGAAGCTACAGCTACATCCTGCTTTCGGATAGTCGCGACGCGGACAGTGCGTCCACCGAAACCTCTGGCAGCGGCGTGGTCCCCAAGAACGTCTTTCACTTGCGCTCCTACCTAACGCCCACCGACAAGACTGAGCTGGACGTCAACCTCTGGTACGTCGATCAACTTACCCGTGGCACGTTTAGCTACGTACGTGCGGACGCACGCCTTGGTTGGACACCGACTGACGCAAGTCGACTTAGTTTTGGCGTCCAAGGATTGTTCCACGACGACGAGGACGAATTCCCCGTCGACTTCTTTGGTCCTAACTACCGCAACGAAGTCCGAGCCTACTTCCAGTTCGAATTGGAGCTCTAAGCCTCCGACTGAGCCCGGAACCAAACCGAATTAGCATGCTCCGCAATCGTTCAATAAAGCCCAACTGCTTGGCACTGATCATCATGATCAGCGCCTCGTTGTTCGTGTCTTTCTTTACGAACGCGACGACCGTTTCCGCTAACGAACTCAAAAATAAAACGACATCCTCTGGTGACTCCAACCGGGCCAAGGAATACACCGTCAAAGCGGCCTTCCTCTATAACTTTCTAAACTACACCACTTGGCCCGAACGCACCTTCGCCAACAAAGACACGCCCCTAGTCATTGGCATTTTCGGCAAAGACCCGTTCGATTCCATCATCGACAAAGTGCTCGCCGAAAAACAGGTAGACAAGCGCTCAATCATCATCAAGCGATTCAACCAAATCGAGGAAGTCCAGGGCGTACACGCACTCTTCCTGGGCGAGATGGAAAGCAAACTGCGCAGTCAACTTTACGCCCACCTCGCCGAGAAACCGGTCCTCACCGTTGGCGATGCCCGCGACATGGCCGGCAAAGACACCTGCCTCTTCAGCTTCTACGTTTCCAGCGGCAAAGTCCGCTTTGAAGCCAGCATCGACGCTATCAAGCGCTCGGACCTAGTACTGAGTTCGCAGCTTCTAAAACTAGCGGACATCGTCGAGAAGCGTCGCTAGCGACCGAATTTGTTCGCCCGCGAACGGACGATAGCGAGTGAGTTGAACGCCTGATCGACTCGGTGTCGCGGCGCGCTCACTGGCCGCGCACGGCGAGCATGCGCTCGACCCACTTGCCGATCATGTCGGCTTCCAGGTGAATCGGATCGCCGGTTTTGATTTGGCCTAAGCTGGTGACATCGAGCGTTACGGGAATGACTGCGACGCCGAACAGGTTCGCTTCTGGCTTGACGACAGTGAGACTGATTCCGTCGATGCCGACGCTGCCCTTCTCGATCAAGTAGCGGCAAAAGTCGTCGGGGACTTCGAAGGTAAAGAACTTGCCGCCGTCGCCCGAATCATCGATTGCGTGAACTTTGCCGGTGCTGTCGACGTGACCAGAAACCATGTGGCCGCCGAGTCGGGTTTCGAGCGTGAGGCTTCGCTCGAGATTGACCAAACGACCGGGAGTCAGGCCTTCGCCAAACCAAGTGCGGGTGAGCGTTTCGGCGGAAAGTTCGAACTCCATCGCAGCGCCGGGCGTGTTGTCCGGAACGGGCGCGGCCGGATCGGGAGCGCTGGCATCTGCGGCTCGCAAATTGGAGACGGTCAAACAGCAGCCGGAGACGGCGACGCTATCTCCCCGCGCTGTTGTCCAACTCAACTCGGGAGCGGGCAGAGTTAGAACGCCACCGGTTCCAACGGGCACCCAAGAATGGACGGGAACACAGGCTTCGATTAATCCGCTAAACATGGGGGGAATTCTGCCTGGCTATGAGGGCCGGTCAATGCGGAAGGTTTAGATAATTCGAATTCGAGACGTTGCCCGAGCGGGCGAGACCGATGAGCTCGGTATTTTGAGCGCTAGCCCGAATTATTCATGAACGAAACGGTCAATCGTTCGCCGACTTGGGACGCGCTAGGATGATGAATGAGTGCCGAAAGTAGCCTCTAAAGAAGCTCTTCCAAATTTTGGCGGAGACGCGCGGCTGAACCCAAAAGCCATCGAAAGGTTCGAGGCCTGCGCGCCGCATGGCGACGGACAACGTCGCCGGATCGAACCACGCAACGTGATCTTCATGCACTTGCGGTTTTGCGTGTCGCCAAATCTTCCATGCCTGACCGGCATAGAACGGGTTGGGAGTGCTGACCATCAAGACCCCACTGGGCTTCAAATGGGCACGTAGGTTGGCGAGGAATAGCCCCACGTTATCGACGTGCTCAATAATCTCGCCGGCGACGATGGTGTCGAAGCATTCGTCGAGTTTCATCGAACAGGCATCCTCACAGAGGACTTCGAATCCCTGTGTCTTGAGCTCTTTGACTCCCTCGGCATCGATATCGACACCACACACGTTGGAGCCCGCTTCGATCAACTTTCGAAAGAGGTGGTTGGGCTTGCGCAGGCGTTCGCCAGACGCACCCTTCTGACGCCTGGCATCGACACAACCGACGTCGAGCACACGCCCGGCCCCGATGTGCGGCTCGATGGCACTGAATCGTTCGGTCACAGTTTTGGTGAGCTGGAAGGAGTGCATAGGAGGCGCGGAAGGGAAGTGTATCGGGTTGATGGACGAAGCGAATCGGGGCAACCGCGCCGCTCGGCGCCTGGGGCACCTGGATCGGGCCGAGCGCTTGAAATATCGCGGAGGCCCAATTTACGGCGTCCCAATGCAGTTCGATCTCGCTGAAAATCTAGCCTGCAGACGCTCAGCCGGAGATTGGCATTAAAGCTGTGCGAAACAATCCAAATCGGCCCAGAGAGCTGCCCCGGGAAGCTTGACGCTGCCCCACCCGCTCACTACTCTTTTCGGCCCTTCCATCCGGGAGGCGATCCTGTGCTCTTTGCCGTCCTCTCCCTATTCCCCGAAGCACTCGAAGCTTACACGCGTTCGAGCATCTTGGGGATCGCTGGGGAAAAGGGGTTGGTGGAGATCAAATTGGTCGATTTCCGGGACTTCACAAGGGACCGACATCGCACGGCGGATGACCGACCGTACGGCGGAGGGCCTGGAATGGTGCTCAAACCCGAGCCAATCATCGACGCTGTCGAATGGCTGGAGCGCGAGCACGGAACATTCCGGAGAATCATGCTAAGCCCCGGCGGGGAACGCTTCGACCAGAACAAGGCCGAAGAGTTCACTGGCGAGGAACGGATTCTGTTGCTCTGCGGCCGTTACGAAGGTTTCGACGAGCGGATTCGGACCGAGATGGAGTGGGAGGAGTTATCGGTCGGAGACTTTGTGCTTTCGGGCGGCGAGTTGCCGGCACTGACGGTTATTGAAGCGGTTACCCGCTTAATGCCTGGAGTGCTGGGAAACGCTGAATCCGCGGAGTACGACTCGTTTGCGAACGATGGCGGACTTGAATACCCACAATACACACGACCACAGAACTACCGAGGCATCGAAGTTCCCAAGGTCCTTCTCTCCGGTGATCACGCGAAAATAGCCGCGTGGCGCACCACAGAGGCGGAACGAAAGACTCGAGCCATACGACCGGACCTAGGCGAACGAAGCACTCGCGTTCCCAATCCAACCAGCGACTGAATGCTGGTGGAATGGGCAACTCGCCAATCCGGTCATCGGGAACAGACAGAACTGAATAGAGAGACGGAGTTCAGCCGAACTCCACCAAGATCATGAACGTCATCGATCAACTCGAAGCCGAAGAGGCCAAGAAGTTTTTGCCCAGCGTCCACGTTGGCGACACCGTCGAAGTCCACTACCTCATTCGTGAAGGTGATAAGGAGCGTGTGCAGCTCTTCATCGGCACGATCATCGCAATGGGTGGTCGCGGCATCAATCGCACCATGACCGTGCGCCGGTTGGTGCAAGGCGAAGGCGTGGAGCGGATTTTCCCCGTTCACAGCCCGCGCGTAAAAGACGTGGTTGTCACCCGCCGTGGCCGTGCTCGCCAAGCGAAGCTGTACTACCTTCGCGATCGCGTTGGCAAGTCCACGCGCGTGCATGAGTTCGTCGGCGACAAGGCTCGTAAAGAGCGTGACGGCGAACGCGCTCGTCGCGAAGCTTTTGCGGCCGCGAGCGAAGCTGCCGAGACTTCTTCCGAAGAAACCACCGACGAAGCGTGATTGCGGGCGCTCTAAACCAGCGCTCCATCACACTCGACGAGTATGAAAATTCAATCAGCGGAGGGACTTGCGAATCGCGCGAGGCCTTCCGCTGTCTTCACACCCGGGCTCTTTTCGAGCACCGGTCCGCAACTCATCTGATTCACGGCTAGGAAGCGCAATCTCGAAGTAGAGATCAAGCGCCCCTCAGCCCCCACCGTCTCCTCACCGTCACTTCCACGCCATGGTCCAGAACCTAGGTCGCAAGCTCGCGCTGGTCTTCACGCTCCTCTCCGTCTCGATCCTCTTGATCGCTATCGGGGACCCGCCCTTCCGTATGGGTCTCGACCTTCAGGGTGGTACACGTCTCTCCTACCGCTTCGACTTCGACGACGCGATTCGTGACGGCACCATCGGTGAGAACGAAAGTCAGTCTGAGATTCTTCAGCAGACGATCGCCATCCTGCGCAACCGGGTCGATCCGGACGGCGTCTTGGAAGCATCGATTCGCACCGAAGGCACGAACCGAATTGTGTTCGAGCTGCCGGGGCAAGCTTCGCTGAAAGGCACGGAAGCTGCCGCTCCCCTCTCCGGGGAGATGAACGAGAACGTGCGTGTTCTCGAGCTGCAGCAAGGCGATGCTTCTGCGGCCGACGGCTTCCCCGAAGGCGGCGGCTTGATTCGCATTGGTAACGAGCAGATTCGTTACGAAGGACGCGCGGACAACAAGCTTACCGGTTTGACGCGTGGACATTTGCAAACCACGCCCGTCGTGCACGCGCTCGGTGAAGTCGTCACGTTGGTCAGTGACGACGCAATCCGCAACGCGATTGAAAACCTCGGTCAGCTTCAATTTCTGATCGTCGCCACTTCGCCCGACTTTACGGGCACCGGCACCGACTTGGCTTCCGAGCGGACGCTGCTCGACAACTGGGTTGCCGAGCATCCCGGCGTCGACGTCTCCAACTTCAATCGCGTCGCCGTCGAGAACGGCGGACCGAATGCGTTGATTCGTTGGTACTTCAACTCGCAAACCGGACAGCCCGAGGCGTGCTTGGTTCCGGTCGGCGACTGGACTTTCCGCGGCGACGCCCTCGGCAAGGTATTCGGCACATCCGATAGCTTGGGTTACCCCGCTGTTGGCTTTGAAATGCGTCCCTCGCGCGTCACCGACTTCACCGATTTCACCGGTGAAAACGTCGGTCGCAGCATGGCGATCGTACTGAACAACGAAATTCGTACGGCACCGAACCTCGAAGAGCGCTTGCGCGGCAAGGGCATCGTTCGCGGTCGCTTCACCAACGAAGAAGTCAAAGAGCTCGTTACGGTCCTGCGCACCGGTTCGCTCAAGATCAAGCCGATCTTGGAAGCGGAAGAAGTCGTCGGGCCGACGCTTGGCGCGGACTACGTCGAAAAGGGCGCCTTCAGTGGCATCCTCGGCTTGTCCGTCGTGCTGGTCTTCATGCTCTTTTACTTCCGTCGACTCGGCGCCTACGCCGCAGTCTCGTTGGCGGCAACGATGCTCATGTTGATGGGCGGCTTGGCCTTCTTCCAAGCCACACTGACCTTGCCCGGCATCGCCGGCATCATCCTCACGGTCGGTATGGCCGTGGACGCCAACATCCTGATCTTTGACCGTATTCGCGAAGAGATGGACAAAGGCCGCAATATCAAACAGGCGGCGATCAACGGTTTCGATCATGCTTTCAGCACGATCATCGACGCCAACGTCACGACCTTCCTGACCGGCGCGATCCTCTACAACTTCGGTACGGGGCCGATCCGTGGATTCGCCGTGACTTTGATGATCGGTATCGCCGCGTCGGTGTTCGCCGCGCTTGTGATCACGCGATTGATGGTTCACTTCTCGATGGAGAAGGGCCTGAAGGAATTCAACGTCGGCCAATGGTTGGTCAAGGCGGACTACAAGTTTCTCGCTAAGTCGAAGATCGCCCTGTCTGTGTCCGCGGTGATGATCGTTGTCG
This sequence comes from Planctomycetota bacterium, assembly GCA_047639415.1. Taxonomy (GTDB): domain Bacteria; phylum Planctomycetota; class UBA1135; order UBA1135; genus OFTM34. The sequence continues at coordinate 23,909 of JBLINP010000032.1, forward strand.
GCGTGGCGCTCTTCGTCTCGTTGCCCAACAACCAAAAGCTAGGCATCGACTTCCTCGGTGGTGGCTCGGTCATGTTCCGAACGGAACAAGCGCACACCATTGAAGAAGTGCGTGGCTTGATCCAGGGCATCGAAGGCGAGATTGGTGAGTCGGCCGTCGTGAAGCCCGTACTCAGCACGGCGAACGGCGATGGGTACACCTCTTTCCGCGGCGTGTTCAAAATTGATCCGGACAAGTTGAACGACGGCGACAACGACGCCATCGATTCATTCGTCAGCGCGATCAGAAACGCTATCGGCGACAAGCTGCAACAAGGTCCGGTCGAAACCACCATGGGCTCTACCGACGCAGGCCGCACTTCAGCCGAACTGCGTCTCTACTTCGACGAGGCGCACAGCACCAGTGACATCGCCGATCGTTTGACCGTCAGTGGCTTCGAAGATGTTTCGGTTACCGAGGTCGCCGAACGCACGAATACTTATCTCGCCAAAGTGGTCAGTGATTTGGCGACAAGTGAGTTGGCGGTTACAACCAAGGTTCAAGACGCCTACCGCAGCCAGACCGATTCGACGGGCACGGACTTCAACCTCTCCAACTCGATTCCCGAGTCCAACTTGGTGGGTGCACAGGTTGTCGGCGAGTTGAAGGACAAAGCAATTCTTGCGCTGATGATCAGCCTCTTCGCGATCGTCATGTACATCCGCGTTCGTTTCGCCGAGTACAGCTATGGCTTCGCGGCTGTCGCCGCTCTGGTACACGACGTGTTGATTACGCTCGGCGCCATCTCTGTCGCCATGATGACCGGTTTACTCGAGGTCGAGATCAACCTACCCATGGTCGCGGCCTTCTTGACGATCATCGGTTATTCGCTCAACGACAC
>JBLINP010000033.1:0-24597 GCA_047639415.1 Planctomycetota bacterium
CCGTTTTATCGGGAAGTGGCTCCTCTGGCTCTGAATTGGCTGCTAACTACAGTTTAGGCGGCGGCGCTACGGTTTCGGGCGCGAGCTTGCTGGCCGATAACCGCACGGTGGAATTGACCACTTCGACGCTCACTCCCGGTCAGTCCTACGTCGTCACCGCCACCAATGTGCGCGAAGCCTCACCGGGAACATTGACCATCGCTGCCAATTCGCGAGTGGCCTTTATGGTACCCGCTGCCAAATCGGGTATCGCCGAAGGCGAGACTTGGCGCTACTTCGTGGGTTCGACGGCTCCGCCCGGCAGTTGGATGACTTCCAGCTTCAACGATACGAGTTGGTCGAGTGGCCCGGCCAACTTCGGTTTTGGTTACAGCGGAACGACATTCGGCACACCGCTCAATTCGATGTCGGGCAATGCTTCGACGCTCTTCTTGCGCAAGACGTTTGACGTCAACGATGCCAGTGCGGTCAACAGCATGATCCTCAACATCGATTACGACGACGGGTTCATTGCCTATCTCAATGGCGTCGAAGTCGAACGCTCAAACGCTCCCCCCACTCCTGTCCACACGGGATTGGCGACGCTCAGTCACTCGGCCAAAATCTTCCGCCGCTTTGAAATTTCCAAAGCAATTCCGAAACTCGTCACCGGGACTAACACGTTGGCGATCGTCGGTTTCAATACCACGGTTTTCGGCAACGACTTCGTTTTGGATCCGACACTCATTTTGCAGGGCGATCCACAAGCCGGTAATCAACCGCCACTCGCCATCTATGAAGCCGATGCCAACTCGGGCAACTCACCGGTAACGATAAACTTCTCAAGCTCGAACTCTTCCGACAGTGACGGATCGGTCGCTTCTGTGCTTTGGCTCTTCGGCGACGGCTCGCCCGCCGTAACGACTAGTTCCGCATCGCACACTTATAGCTCGCCTGGACTTTATACTGCGACCCTGCTCGTCACGGACAACGATGGGGCTCAGTCGCTCGCCCAAGAGAGCATCTTCGTTCACTCGGTCGGCCAAGCTCCCATCGCCGTTCTCACGGCCAACACGACGACCGTTAACGCCGGCGGTTCGATTCACTTCGACGCCAACTCTTCCTCCGATCCCGATGGCGGATCGGTCACCTTCGCCTGGGATTTTGACGACCCCGGCAGCGGACCCGAGAACTTCTCGACCGCCGCCGCACCGACGCATGTCTTTTCGACGGCTGGAACCTTCAACGTCTCCCTAACGGTGACCGACGACGAGGGAACTCAGGTCAACAGCATGTTGACGATCAATGCGGCCACCGGTGGGACGCCACCACCAACTAGCGGCGGCGATTCCGGGGGCGGAGGCGGCGGAGGTTGCTGGACGTCGGCCCCTGACAAAAACGGCGATTCGGGCGCCCCTCTGGGCCTGTTCCTCTGCTTCCTCGCCTTTTGGACTGCCTGGATTAGCCGAAGCGGCGACCAGAGCCCGTCCGAACTGTAAGTACCGTTCAAACGCCTTTTACAGCGATAAAGGGCCCACAACTCCAAGTTACCGAGGCACCGCTCTGAGATTACGATATCTTAAATAGCAGGCCTGTCTTTGGGCTGTATCCGGGAGGAACGGGGGACGTTCTACCGGCCTTGGCAAGCCCCATAAGACAGGAAATCGCGTTCATTCAGCATTGGAGCCCGCATATGAAACTCGCACTTGGTCGTATCTCGATCGGCAGCCTGGCCCTCACCGGCCTCGCACTCGCACCGGACTTCGCTCGAGCGGACGTCATTCTCACCGAGTTCATGGCATCCAACTCGTCGACTCTCTTGGATGAAGACGGCGCTTCGAGCGATTGGATCGAGATTTGGAACAGCGGTCCTGGCGCCGTGGACCTTGCCGGTTGGAATTTGACCGACGACGCCCTCGACCTTGTGAAGTGGACCTTCCCAACGACCGTCTTGCCAGCGGACGCACGCATCGTTGTCTTCGCTTCCAGCATGAACAAAGTCGTTTCGGGTTCCGAGTTGCACACCAACTTCAAGTTGAGTGCATCGGGCGAATACCTGGCCCTCGTAGAACCGGGTGGCGCCGTTATCGCGACGCAGTTCAGCCCGACCTATTCCGCTCAAACGTCCGACGTTTCCTACGGCCTCGCCTCCATGAGCGTACTCGAAGGTTACTTCGAGCCGGCCACTCCTGGACTGCCCAATCCGCCCACATTTTCGCTCGTGCCCGACGTCACGTTCAGTCACCCGCGCGGTTACCAAACCGGGCCAATTTCGGTCGCCTTAGCCGACATCGACACCAGCGCAACGATCTACTACACGCTCGATGGTTCTGAACCTTCGGAGATGAACGGGCTCATTTATGCCAGTCCAATCCTGATCAGCGACACCTCCTCCATTCGGGCGATTGCGGTCAAGCCATTCTCTTCGCCATCCACAGTGACGACTTCGACGTACATCTACTCGGCCGACGTTTTTTCGCAAACCAATGCGAGCGCCGTATCGAAAGGATTTCCCGCGAACTGGTTAGAGGTCGATGGAACCAACTGGACCGCGGCCAATGACGGCACGCATCCCGGCGCTTCCTACGATATGGATACCGGTGTCACCGGGCTATTCACCAACCAAGAGTTGGAAGATGCGCTAATGGCGGTTCCCTCGGTCAGCTTGGTAATGGGGGCGGAGAACTGGTTTGGCTACGCACCTAACGACGGAACGTCGGGCATCTACGCCAACTCCACTCAAAACTTCCCGGACTCCGCATGGGTGCGCAAATGCTCCGCAGAATGGATCGATCCGACCACCGGTCAAGATTTTCAAATCAATTGCGGCGTGAACATTCAGGGTGGCTCGAGTCCTGGAACCGGCGTGCGCTCGCAACTTTCCATCGCGCTCAAATTCAAGTCGGAATACGGACCCACGAAACTCGAATTCAAGGTCTTTCCCGATTCAGAAATCGCGAAGTTCGACTACCTCTTGCTCGACGGCGGAAATCAAAACTCGATTCACGAGAACGTCAATAACGCGACCAAGATCCACGCTCAGGGTCTACGCGATCAGTTCATGATGGACATGCAGGGCACCATGGACGGGCTTGAAGCCCATGGTCGTTACGTTCACCTCTACCTCGATGGACTTTACTGGGGCCTGTACGACCTGCACGAACGGCCGGACGAGCGCTTTGCCGCCGAGTACCAAGGCGGAGCTTCTGAAGAGTACGATTGGGTCAAAGAGGGCTTTGTCGTCGAAGGCAACAGCAACAACGTTGGCAGCCCGGCGCCCGGCGCCTGGAAACGAGTCATCGATATCGTTGATGGTGGCGTTGGCCCCGGCGTGATGTACAACGGCGTTCCGGCTTACGATGCGCTGGCTAGCTACGTCAACTTGGAAGACTACGCCGACTACATGCTGCTTAACTTTTATGGTGGCAATCAGGACTGGCCTCAACGGAACTGGTACGCGACCTCACACAGCCGATTGAGCGCCGACAACTTCGACGTCAATCCTGACCTCGAGTTCATCTTTCACGCTTGGGACGAGGAAGTCACCTTGCACTGGGGCGGCGCCGTCACGGCGGTTGGCGACGGTTTCTACGATCGCACGGGAGTCTCTTCTACCCATGAAGGCAACTGCGCCTTCCTCTACACCGCGTTACGCCAGAACCCGCGCTTCAACATACTTTTCGCCGACCGCGCTCATCACATGTTGTTCAACGACGGTGCGCTTTACGTCGAGCCCGGCTATGACCAAGTCGGCACGGTCTTCAACCCCGCCTTCCCTGAACGCAATCGTCCTGCTAGCACTTATCACAAGCGCGGCATGGAAGTTCAAAGCGCGATCATTCTCGAGTACGCGCGCTGGGGCAATTACTGGCACCCGTCGGGAACCTATACTCCCACAACTTGGTTGGGGGAAAGAACGCGCTTGCTGAACAGCTTCTTCCCGATTCGCTCGAATGTGCTCCTCGCGCAACTGCGCAACGCGTCGCCGCAAATGTATCCGACGATCGACGCACCTGTTTTCAATCAACACGGTGGAAACGTCGCGGGAAATTTTCTCTTGGAAATCACCTTGCCCGGTGCTGGCGAGATCGCCTACACGCTCGATGGTTCCGATCCCCGTACGGTGGGTGGACTCATCTCCCCCACGGCCATCAGCTACATGGGACCTGTGCTTTTGCCCAATCCAGTTACGACTGTTCGGGCTCGTGCTTTCGGCGATTTAGAATGGAGCGCGCTCAACGAAGCGACGTTCGGCGTTGGACTTGAACTCGGCGTTTCTGAAATCATGGCCGACAATCTGACGACGGTCACCGATGAGCTGGGTCAGTTCGAAGATTACATCGAGATCTACAACGGCGGCACACAGGCCGTCGACCTGAGTGGGATGTTCTTGACGGACAACCCGCTCAACACCACCAAGTGGGAAATCCCTGCTGGAACTGTCGTTCCGATCGATGGACGCGTTGTGGTTTGGGCCGATGAGGATGGAACCGACGGGCCCCTGCACGCGAACTTCAAGCTGTCCGCACTCGGGGAGTATGTCGGGCTGTACACCTCGTTAGCGCTCGACAATATGCTGCTCGCCGAACTCACGTTCGGCGCCCAGACCGCAGATATCTCCGTCGGCACCTTGCCCGATGACAGCACGACTTTCTTCAGGCTCCTGGATCCGTCGCCATTCCAACCCAACTTCCCTGGCGAGGGCGTTTCTGTGCACTTTGACGATCTCGACGCAAACCAAAACGTCATCGACCTAGCGGCCGTCACGGCGCCCATCATCGGGCAGCCCTATCAACTCGCGATTACTGGCGCCCCTGTCTCTTCGGCGGGAGTGCTGCTGCTGGGCTCCACCATCTCGGTCGTCGATACCGGAATCGCGGGAGTGAGCCTCATCAACGCAGTGCTTCCCCAACTCTGGAAGTTCTTCACCACCTCCGGCTCTGGCACCGCCAATCCGGCCTACAACTTCCCGAATTCGCCCAGCATCGTCGGCCTTTCGATCTGCTTCCAAGCCTATGTCGAAGGCTCGACCCTGTCGAACGCCGTCGTGATGACCTTCGGGATGTAGTCGAGCGCCTTCGGGGCGATTCCCAATTAGAGCGAACCGTTTGAACTCTCAAATTCCGCGGGCGACGGGCTATAGTATCGTCGCCCATGAATCCCTCACTGACAACGCCGCCCGGAACCGGTCTCGATTCGCCGTCGGTTGCCTGGCGTGCCCCCAAGGTTTCAGACAGTCGCCGCGAACCGCTGTGCTCTGAACTCGAGTCCATCTCGGACAAGGTCCAAAACGACGAGCGCATCTCGAGCACGGAGGCACTGCTGCTTCACGAGCACGCGGACATTGCCACCCTCGGGCGCTTGGCCGACATGGTTCGACAGCGCAAGCATCCCGAGCCCGTCGTCACCTACATCGTCGACCGCAATATCAACCCGACCAATGTCTGCATAACGGACTGTGGTTTTTGCGCGTTCTATCGTCGGCCAAAAGCGGAGGGCGAGTACGTTCTGGACCGCGAAGTCATCGTCAACAAAGTGCGCGAGACGGCCGAGCTAGGTGGTCGCCAAATCTTGATGCAAGGTGGACATCACCCTTACCTCAAGTCGGACTATTGGTGCGATTTGATTTCCGACTTGGCGACGCAGTTTCCGCGGGTGAATGCGCATGCGCTTTCGGCTCCGGAGATTGATCATCTTTCCAAAATCGACAAGCGCCCGATCGAAGAGGTCATCGCCGATTTGAAACAGGCGGGACTCGGAAGTGTTCCGGGTGCCGGTGCTGAAATTTTGGTCGAGCGTGTGCGCAAAATCATCGCCCCCAAAAAGACGACCACCGATCAGTGGCTCAACGTGCATCGCAAAGTTCACGAAGCGGGACTGCGTTCGTCGGCCACGATGATGTTTGGAAACGTAGAGACGGCAGCTGAACGCGTTGAACACTTGTCTAGATTGCGTGACTTGCAGGATGAGACTGGCGGCTTCACGGCCTTCGCGTGCTGGAATACGCAACCCGATGGCGTACCCGAAGCGCACCTCTACCCGCCCAAGGTTTCGAGCGGGGTCTACCTGAGGGTTCAAGCGCTCTCGCGCATCTTCCTCGACAACTTCGAGAACATTCAAACCAGTTACGTCACGCAAGGCATGAAGATAGCGCAAGTCACACTGCGCTTCGGATGCAACGACTTCGGTGGAACGATGATGGAGGAGAACGTTGTGAGTGCCGCCGGCTGTTGCAATTTGGAATCCATTCAATCGATCGAACGACAAATCACCGAAGCGGGTTTCAAGCCGAGGCAACGCAACAGTTGGTACGGCATCGTGGACGAGCGACATGAAGGCGATTGCTTTCCTCGCGATCGCGAAGCAGCGGCTACGCATCGCGCAGCCGCGAAAGGACAACCGGCATGAGCACTCAACTCTTGCTCAAACGAGCCCGTAGCGCCAATTTGGGCGCAATCGCTGAAAAGATAATCGCTAAGGAGCGACTCTCTCGGGACGACGGCCTCACGCTGTATCACACGACCGAGCTTCACCTGCTCGGCGAACTCGCCAACTTCGTGCGCGAACGTTGGCATGGCGACGTGGCCTACTTCAACGTCAATCAGCACATCAACTACACGAACCTGTGCAACAAGTTCTGCAAGTTCTGTTCGTTCGATCGCTTGCCTGGCCAGGCCGGTGCTTACCAAATGACGCCCGAACAAGTGGCGACGAAGATCACCGAACAGCTGGGCGAGCCGGTCACGGAAGTTCACATGGTCGGTGGAGTCTGGCCCAAGATTCCCTACGAGTATTACCTCGAGATCTTGCGTGCAGTCAAAGTTGCACGACCCGAGATTCACATCAAAGCCTTCACGATGGTCGAGCTTGACCAAATCGCGAAGTGCGCCCAGAAGCCGCTCAGTGAAGTGCTTCCCGAACTGGTTGAAGCCGGACTGGGATCATGCCCTGGCGGTGGCGCCGAAGTTTTCGCGGATCGCATCCATCGCGAGGGTTATCGCCAAAAGATCTCCGGCGACGTGTGGATCGAAACGGCTCGCACGGTGCACGCCGCGGGCTTGCGAAGCAACTGCACCATGTTACACGGTCACATCGAGACCTTTGAAGAGCGCGTCGACCATCACGATCGCCTGCGCACGCTGCAGGACGAGACGGGCGGCTTTCAAACTTACATTCCGCTCAGCTTTCACTCGGACAACAATGAGTGGTCGCACATGTCGAAGGGGCCGACGGCCGTCGACGAGTTGCGTGAGATTGCGGTCTCGCGATTGCTGCTCGACAACATTCCGCACATCAAGGCCTACTGGATCTTGATGGAACTGGGCATTGCCCAACTTTGCTTGAGCTTCGGCGCCGATGACGTCGACGGAACGGTTGTCGAAGAAAAGATCTATCACGACGCCGGCGCGACCACGCCGCAGGAGACCAAACGCGAAGAGTTGGTCCAGGCGATTCGCGATGCGGGGCGCGTCCCCGTTGAGCGCGACACGCTCTACAACGTGGTTTGGTCTGAAGAGCCGGAAACCGCATCTATGGCCAATGCAGCGGTTTAGATTGCCACTCATACAGGCCCGGTCTCGTTCGTAGAGTTCCTGCCAAGCGCCCTACGCCCGGTTTTCGATTCAAACACGACACTTTTCCTCCCCCACAACCCGATGCCGATCCGTCGCAGTTCTTTCTCTTTACCGCTCGTCTTAGCAGCCCTGCTCGCGAGCTGTTCGTCGAACGACGCGCCTACTCCCGGACCGAACGTCGTATTGCTCGTGATCGACACGCTGCGCGCCGACCGTTTGCCTTTCTACGGGCACGACCGACAGACCGCTCCCTTTTTGGATAGTTTGGCCAGCCGAGGCGCCGTCTTCGAACGCGCTTGGTCGACCTCTTCGTGGACGGCGCCATCGACTGCATCGATTTTCACCGGGCTGTATCCGAATCAACATGGTTTGACGCAGGGCATGAAGTTGGTTCAAAGCGTGCAACGCGATAAGGCTCCAACGCTGACGCTCAACCGAATCCCAGACGCGATTGAAACGCTGCCGGAGCTAATGCGGTCGCGCGGCTATCGCACCTTTGGCATTGCTGACAATCCAAATATCTGCGCGGAAGAAGGCTTCGATGCGGGTTTCGATCGGTTTCAAAATTACGATTTGAAAGACGCGCCGGTCGTCAACGAAACTCTCGCCGGCTGGGCCGAAGAAATTCGCGCTAGCCCGCACTGGTTCGTCTTTTTTCAATACACCGACCCGCACTTTCCCTACCAAGAGCGCGCCCCTTGGTTCGAACACCCCAACAAGCGTCGTAAAGAAAACCGCGACAAGACTGCGCGCGAGAAGAGTATTTCGAACCTTTACGCGGTTTACGACAGCGAGATCAACTACGCCGACGATCACATTCGCCAGGCTTTCGAGTTGATTGGCGTTGACGATCAAACTGTCATCATCATGGTGGCCGATCACGGCGAGGAACTGCTGCAACGCAGCGACGACTACCAGCACGAGTTCAAGCTCTACTCCGAACTCGTCCACGTTCCTCTATTCATCGTCGACCCCACTGCGCAGCAGGTTCGCCCACGTGTTCCGCATACCGTCAGCATCATCGACATCCTCCCGACGATTCGACAAATCATCGGTGCGCCCGCTTCAAGAATCGATTTCGGGCGCAGCCTCGTGTCTTACTACGCAGACACCGCGGAAATCCCCGACGACCGAACCGTTTATTCCATGCGCGAGCGCTTGGAGATCCTCGGCGGTCAAAAGAAGTGGGCTGTGATTCAACAGGCCGACAAGTTGATCGTGAATGAAAATGAGCGCGGCACGATTCCCGAGCTTTACGACCTCAACGCCGATTGGGGCGAGCTCAACAACTTGGCCGAGACCCAAATCGATCGCGTCGAAGAGCTAAGCGCAAAGCTTGAAGCCTTTCGGTCGCTTGAGAACGTCTACGACGCCGTCCAGATCGAGAAGACTCTCACCGAAGCAGAAGCCGCCAACCTCGATAACATCGGATACGGCGGCGGCCACGACGATCCAAATGAAGATGAAGAAGACGGCCAAGAGAAAGACGAGTAACGGCGTGATCCGAGCGCGCCGGCCGTCGGCTCGGAAAGCCTACCGGTATCAATACTTGCCGTTCGAAGCCGCGGTCCGAAGAATCGAACCAACCGCTTTCGCCTAACTACTCATCATCGCCGAGGTAGCCCAGGCCTTGAAGCTCTTCGAGATCCTCTGCGCTCATCTCGGGTTCGTTATCCCGATTGGCAGAGATTGCTGCTCTGATCGCTTGAGATTCCGCCCTCAGTTCATCAAGCCGCTCTTTGGCTTGCCTTTGCCGCTCTGGAGAAATGGAGTCGTAGATATTCTTCGTTTCTCCAGGATCCGAATCGAGATCGTAGAAACGGCTGTGTTCGTTCCTCCAAACGAACTTGAATTCACCTTCCTCATCTTTGGATTGCAGAATTCCGCTTTGGAAGAGGATGTCCGCGTAGGGAATCGAATCCCCATTCAAAAGTGTTGAAGCGAATGAACGACCTTGGGCCAGCGGGATCTGCTCGAGGCCCGACAACTCGAGAATCGTGGGCGCAAGATCGATAGAACGGGTGAGTTCGTCGACGCGAGAACGAGCCGGAAGCTTTCCATTTGGGAGCTTGATGATCAGCGGCACGTGCATGACTTCGTCATAGTATTGATAATGCAACATCCCCGTGTGTTGCTTGAACTCTTCGCCATGATCCGAAGTAATCACGATCAGCGATTCATCGAGGATTCCACGCTTGTCCAGCTCGAGGAATAAACGCCGCAGGAAAGTATCCAGCTGGGCCAAGCCGGCGTCATAGGTTCCTCGCAAATAGGCCAGGTGTTCGGCAGGGATGATGTGATGCTCTGCCGAAAGAACCGTAAGCGCTTTGGATCCGTAAAACACATTGCCCTCGCGATCCGTCGCCGAGCCTGTGTAGTCCTCGGGGCGTGCTCCCGCGAATTGTTGGACCAATTTCGGTGAGGCTTCGTAAGCCTCGGATCCTGGCTTCGACTTATCCGAATGCGCGTCAAAGAAATGAAGGAAAACGAAAGCACGATCAGGGTTTCTCTCATCGAACCACTTCAGAAACGCTTTTGCGTTTCCAATCGCTGCGCGCCAAACGCTTTCAAAGTGGTCGAAGCCCTGAGCAATGCCAAACTGCTTTGTAAGCCACTGGGCATGAGTTGCAAAACCAGCCGTCGCGAATCCCGCATCTTGAAAACGTTCCGCGAGGGTGACGTATTCGCCAGCTAGACGATGCCGCTGCTTGAATCCATAGTCGTAAGTATCGTGAGCTTCCGACAACATGCCCGTCATGATCGAACTATGCGAGATCAGCGTATTATTCGAATTCACGACATGTCGATTGAATACCGCGCTCGATTCACCAAGCTCTTCAAGGAATGGCGTCGTCGGTTTTTCGTATCCGTAAACACTGCAGTACTGCGCCGCCACCGTGTCTAGGGAGATCAGAAACACATAGCGAGGCGTGACGTCAGCGGGACTTCCGGGCTTCGCCGATGCGGTACCTGGACCCTGGTTCTCCGAGACTTCCGTACAGGCAAAGAGCAACGAAATCAGCCCAACTGACGCGAGCAGTGCTTTCAATCGAAGAAGCGAATGTGTCATGAGCGAATTGTATACGCGGCCACGCCACTTAATCCCGGACTCATTGCATCAACACCAATTCGGCGTTGCGAGGGTTGTTCAACGATCTCCCGATCAATTCGCGAACGTTTCAAATCGCAACCCGCCGAGGCCTGAAGACTCTCTAGCCCGGATTATTCATGAACCGCGAGGCAAAACGCCTCGAATTGGTTCCTGCTGGCACTTTGCAGATACTTGCCCCCGCAGACGACCTTGTAAGGTCGTCGAGGACGCCAGTATCTGCAAAGTGCCAGCAGGAACCAATAGACCGGCAGTGCCGGTCGTTCGTGGTGTTTGGTCCGCGTGTTCATGAATAATTCGGGCTAGCCTTCGTCAAACTGGAATCGCCAAAGCTGCTTGCCGTAGCCAACCAAGAACGCTTCCTCGTCGAGCAGTAGCGCGTACTTGCTAGAGACTGTTCCGCTCTTCAGTACACGCTCAAAAACCCGAGTTCCGCTTTCGGTGTAAACCGAGACCCTCAGTTTCGAACTCTTGAAACCGGCCACCGCCCCTTGCTCCATTTCCACGCTGGCCTGGATCAGCCAATTGCCTCTCGCACCGGTCAGGCGCTCTGATTCAACGAAGGGGGCCATTAGCCCCCGATCGACAGCCTTCAAGGAATCGGTTTCTGCATCGTAGACCGCCGTAAATTGCGCTGTCTTGCTTGCCGAAGTCAGGTACGCCCCAATCAGTACGAGCGGATTCGAGAATCCCGGTACGTTCTCCGCCAGAGCCACTTCGTTGTAAAAAGCGCTTCGCGAGCCCGAATCGAAGCCGGGGATTTCGAACGATCGTTGAAGCTCGCCATCCTTCGAAACAAAGCTTAGGCCACGATCTGTGGCCACTGCGATCAGATTGTTTTCCGAACCTCGATCGAGAACGACGCCTTCAGCGTTCGTCCTTAGCGGACTGTTCCAGATGACGTTCGAATCGCCGCCATAAAGAGTCAATCCCTGATTGCTACCAACTAAGAATTCAGCTCTGCCGTCGAGATCGTAGTCGAAATCGATCGTGTAGTTCGGCGATCCGAATTCGATTCCTTTCCACCGAAACTGACCGTCGCTGTCGAAACAATAGATCGGACCGTGCCACGACGCGGGGAAGACGACGAATTCGTGTCGACCGTCACCGTCGAGGTCGCGAGCCCTGACATCCCATTGCGTCTTGTATGGAAGTTCAGGTGGATCCTCAAACGTACCGTTGCTCACGATCGACATCCGCTCCTCGGACTCGTCGACAATCGCAAAGCCAGCCCAACCGCAGGCGATCAATAAACGCGCGCCGGAAGTCGATGATGGCCCGATGCGTAGGTCGGTAATCTCGAAAGGCAAGCTAAGCACCTGCTCAACTACGAGATCGATGGCTTGGCCGTCGCCAGGATGCTCGAGTTCTAAAATGGGCAGCTGCACTCCCAATTCAGAAGGATCAACATCCTTCGTAAAACCGCATCCAGGTGCGAGGCATAGGACGAACACTAAGGGAAACAGCTGAGCGATCATACGAGCGAACTCCTCATTTTGCGTACCAAGCCCTCAGGACCGACCTCGTGACAAACCTCCTGAGCCCTGAATCAAGCGTTCATCAGGCGCGAGGTTTGAATTCACTCTAACCGAGACCGCTACAAGCCATTGCACTGAATCGAGTTCGTTCAGCCGCGCGCGAGATCCCACCACTCACCGCTGGGAACCTGCGCCCGAAACGTCAGGCGTTCTTTCAGCGTCGGGTGTTCGATTTCGAGAGATTCGGCGTGCAACGCGATGCTCTTATCCGGAAGCGGATCTCTAGCGCCGTACTTCAAGTCGCCAAGCAGCGGAACGTTCATGCTGGCGGCCGCAACTCGCAGTTGATGCGACCTGCCGGTTTTCGGCTTAAGTCCGAGCAAAGCTGTGCGAGCTTCGCGCTGCAAAACACGCCAAGATGTAATCGCTAGTTTCGCGCCTTCGCGGCCTTCTGCGCAGACGCTCACGCGATTCGTAGATCGGTTTTTGATTAACCAATGCTCGATTCGTCCTTCGTCCGCCGAAGGTAGGCCCTGACAGATTCCCAGATAGCGCTTTCGAACGGTTCGCTCGCGAAACTGACTCGTCAGACGATTGGCGGCCTTGCTCGTGCGTGCGAAAAGCACGACTCCGCTGACCGGGCGATCCAATCGATGGACGACACCCAAGAACGCGCGACCGGGTTTGTTGAACTCGGCTTCGATCCAGTCGCGGGCGATGTCGAATAACGATGGGTCGCCGCTCTCATCGGGAACGATCGGCAAACCGGCGGGCTTATAAACTGCGAGTAGGTGATTGTCGCAGTGCAGAACGTTGAGCGCGGTCACTCGCGCCACCAGCGAGCACAGAAGCCGCACGGCAAGAGGCGCTCGCCGTTTTCTTCGGCCAGCGCGAGTTCACCCGCTTCGACTTGGCCGCCCTTGAATTCGCTCAGCAAGTTGTGAAAGGCGAGCGGCGAGTAACCAATCGCGTAAGTCGAGAGCACCAAGAATGAGCGCTCGTCCAAAAGCTGTTCAGCCGCTTCGAGCAGCGACGCGAACATTTGTTCGAACTGCCACTTCTCGCCCTTCGGACCACGCCCGTAGTGCGGCGGATCGAGCAAGACACCCGCGTACTTGTTGCCGCGCCGCGCCTCGCGCTTCGCAAAAACCAACGCGTCTTCGTGAACCACTCGCAAGGCACGTTCGCCCAAACCCGATGCGCGCGCGTTGTCTCGCGTCCAGTTCAAAGAAGCCTTCGAAGCATCGACGTGCGTCACATCGAACCCCGCTTGCGCCGCTAGCACGCTGGCCGCACCGGAATAGCCAAACAAGTTGAGCAACTTGGCGCCCTTCCCGTGCACCTCGGCGCGGTCTGCAACAAAGCTCCAGTTCGCGGCCTGCTCGGGAAACAAACCGACGTGTTTAAAAGGCGTCGGCCGAATCAAAAAGCGCGCGTCGCCATACTCAATGGTCCAACTCGGTTCCTTGCCCCGCGCCTCCATCGCAGCACCTCGGGCTGCCTCCCAACGTCCGCCACGATCCGACTCGCGCACAAAATTCAAATCGGCCCGCGACCAAACCTCTGGCTTTTGCCGAGGGCGCCACAAGGCTTGCGGATCCGGCCGACGCAAAACCACAGGCCCGAAGCGCTCGAGCTTTTCACCATCGCCGGAATCGAGCAATGCATAGCTCGGAAATTCGGGGCTGGGGAAAATCGACTGCTGCATAAGTGGCGACAGTACTGAACCCGACTCAAAAAACAATCGCTGCACTCGGTTCCTGACATCCTGGGCTTCTACATTTGGCCCGCACGTCTGGCTGGGGATCGCAATCTGCTCGACGCAACTGTGGGGTCGTCGATTTGAGTCGGCTTCAGTACGACGCGGTCGCGCGACTCTGTTAAGCTCCTCAAGTGCCTGCCTCGCTCCATCAAAATCGCCCCCTTCGCGTGGGCAGCGTGCCCTTTCTCGTCGCTCGCCCCCTCGATCTCGGTCTAGAACACGAGCCGGACATCGTTCTGACTCGCGAGGTACCCGCGACCCTCATCAAAAAGCTGCGCTCCGGTGAACTCGACGTAGCCCTCGTCAGCAGCATCGAGCTTTTTCGAAAGCCAGGCTATCGGTACCTCGATGGATTGGCCGTGGCCGGTCACAGTTTCGTCGCCAGCGTCCAAGCCTTCCTGCGCAAGCCCATCGCTGAAGTCCAAACCCTCGCCTTGGATCCGGCCAGCCGAACGGCCGCCACTCTGGTTCAAGTCACACTCGCCGAGCTCGGCTTTTCCCCGCGCTTCCTCGAACTACCACTGGGAGTCGACCCGCGCACGGTCGAAGCCGACGCCTGGCTACGAATCGGAGACCGCGCCTTCCAAGAATATCTCGAGCCAAACGCGCGCCCGGTTTTCAATCCATCCGAAGCCTGGCAAAAAGCGACCGGGCACCCCTTCATCTTCGCCACCTGGATCGTCCGACCCGGCGTCGAAGTCACAGCGTGGCTTCCGGCGTTCGTCCGAGCACGAGCGCGCGGACGGACCGCAACTCCGGAATTGGCCGTCAAGGCCGCCGCCGACTGGAATCTTCCCCAATCCGCAACTGAGCACTACCTTTCAAAGGAATGCTTGTACGAGCCCGGCGACTCCATGCGCCCCAGCCTCTTCGCTTTTCGGGACCGCGCCGCTCCCCTCAATTTGTGCGATGCGGAACTCAATCCCAAAGCGATCGGCTGCGAAGACGCTCTGATCCAGTAGGATCCCTCGACACAAGATCGGTTCTCAATTGCGGTTGTACGCGATGTGACACTTCGAGGTTGATCTCGAACGCCGCGGGCCATAAATAAGACCATCCAGACCAAGCAGTGCACCGTCTGATCGGCGCACTATTTCAACAGCGCAAAACTCAGGCAATCATCGTGACTCCAAGCGCCTCTTCCGATACCCCCACCTTGTTCGACCTCGACGAGCCCGTGGCTAAGACCAAGAAAAAAGCGGCGGCCAAAAAGGCCGACACCCTCAAGCCCGTCAAAGCTTCCAAGGCAGTCACTTCCAAGCCAGTCACTTCCAAGCCAGTCGCATCCAAGGAAGGTGCGACCAAGAAAGGTGCGACCAAGGCGCCTGCCGGACGAAGACGCAGCGATGCGGCTGAGATGGCGACGCGACAGCGCGACATCTCCGTGTCGGAGTTCTTCACGAAGAACCGTCACCTCTTGGGATTTGACTCGCCGCTCAAAGCACTTTTGACCGCCGTGAAAGAGGCCGTCGACAATTCGCTCGACGCCTGCGAGGAAGCGGGCATTTTGCCGGAGATCTCCGTCGAGATTTCGCAGACCGGCGAGAACCGGTTTCGGATGGCCGTCGAGGACAACGGTCCCGGCATCATCGAATCGCAAATCGGCAAAGTGTTCGGGAAGCTCTTGTACGGCTCGAAGTTCCACAAGCTCAGCCAAACGCGCGGCCAGCAGGGCATCGGCATTTCGGCGGCGGGCATGTACGGGCAGCTCACCACCGGCAAGCCGGTTCGCATTGTTTCGCGTACGAGCCGTCGCAAGCCGGCCCTTGAGTTCTCGCTGACGATTGATACGGCGCGCAACAAGCCGGACATTCACGAGTCGGGCGAGGTCGAGTGGGAAAAACCGCACGGAACTCGCGTCGAGATTGAGATGGAGGCGCGCTATCAAAAGGGCGCGCGCTCGGTCGACATGTACCTCAAGCAGACCGCCATTGCGAATCCGCACCTGACGCTGCACTACACCGATCCCGGTGAGGAGAAAGTCACCTACGAGCGCAATTCGAAGGAGCTTCCGCCGGAAACGATCGAGATCAAGCCGCACCCGCACGGCGTCGAACTCGGTGTATTGATTGCGATGCTCAAGGAGACGACTTGCCGCTCGCTCTCCAGTTTCCTCAAAGAGGAATTTAGTCGCGTCGGTACCAAGGTCGTCAAGGACGTCATCAAGTTGGCCGGCAAGGGCTTGACCGAAAAGTCCTACCCGTCGCGCATCGCTCGCGAAGAGGCTTCGGCCCTTCACGAAGCGATTCAAAAGACCAAGATTTCCGCGCCCTCGACCGACTGCATCGCGCCAATCGGTCCGGAACTGATCATCAATGGTCTGAAGAAAGAAGTCGAAGCGGATTTCTATCACGCCATCACTCGTCCGCCGACGGTTTATCGCGGTAACCCCTTCCAGATCGAAGTCGGCATCGCCTACGGCAAGCCGGGCGGAACGGGGCTCGAAGTGACCGACGAGGGTCGCATTCGCAAGAAGAAGAAAAGTGCTGCTGAGGCGACCGAAGATTTGGTCGGCGCAGCGGACGAGCCGGTGCGCGTGATGCGCTTGGCCAACCGGGTCCCGCTGCTGTATCAGCAGTCGGCATGTGCGGTCACCAAGGCCGTGACGCAGACCAACTGGCGTCAATATGGATTGCAGCATCCGCGCGGTGCGATTCCATTGGGACCGATGGCGATCATGATTCACATCGCCAGTGTCTGGGTGCCTTTCACTTCGGAATCGAAGGAAGCGCTCGCGAGCTATCCCGAGATCTTGAAAGAGATCAAGCTGGCCCTGCAGGATTGCGGGCGCAAGTTGGGCACGCACATTCGCAAGGGCAAGCAGCTCAAGCGCGAGTTCGAAAAGCGCTCCTACATCGAGAAATACATCCCCCACATCGGGATCGCCCTCCAAGAGATTCTCGACCTGTCGGAAACGGAACGCGACGCGACGGTCGAAACTCTAGAAGACGTGCTGCACAAGAGTCGAAAGTTCTAAGCTCCGTTCTCTAAGAACCCGGAACTATGACTGACAACACACAAACTGGTGCAGGTTCCACCGGCAACGTTATTGCTGCCGTCTGCAGCGCCCTGATTCCCGGCCTGGGCCATCTGGTTCAAGGCCGCATCATCGCCTCTATTTTCTTTGCGATACTTTTTTGGCCAGCCGCTTGGTTCGGCTTCCTCCTCTTTCCACTGATCATCGCCGCACCCGCCTGGGTGTGGTGTGTCATTAGCACCGCGGTTTACAGCCCAGACTCCAACTGATTCCGTCGGAGTCACTCATCAACGACATGGCCAAGAAAAAGACAACTCGTAAGACCAAAGCCGCCAAAGCTCCCGCCAAGGCCTCCACCAAGACGGTCAAGCGCGCGGCTGCGGAGATCGGTCCGAAGGACAAGAAGACGCTCGCGTTGATTGCGAAGACTGCGGAGCGCGTGAAGTCGTCCATCGAGAAACGCATTCTTCCCGAGTTGAAGTTCCCCGTGCGTTCATTATCCAACGTGAAGTACGAGAAGAAGATCGGCTACTTCGAGCTTGGCAGCGGTCGGAAAGCGCGCGCGCTTTCAGTCAACACCGTCAAGAATTTCGCACAGACTTTGCGGTTGATGTCGATCTCGAAAGAGATGGTGGAGAACAACGACTTCGCCACAAAACGAGAGGCTTACTACGTCAGTAAGAACTGGGGCGAATGCAAGTTCAACGAGCAGTCCGAGTCGGACGCGGTGATGGACGACATCGAGGCCTTGGCCAGCTTGGACGGATTGTCGCGCGAGCAATTGCGCTACTTCCCCGAAGAGCACGGCGGTTCGGTCGCAGGAGAATTGAAAGTCATCGATCGCGACACCGAAACGGGCTTGCCGATCACGATTGACTGCACGGGCTTCGGCACGGGCTCCTACTCAATCCCCCACTCGGTTGAACACCTCAAGTTTGAAACCAAAGCCAAGTTCATCATCGTGATCGAAACTGGCGGTATGTTTCAGCGCTTGAACAACCACAAGTTTTGGAAGAGCGCCAACTGCATCCTGATCGAAATGGGTGGTGTGCCCACGCGCGCAACGCGGCGCTTCGTACGACTGCTGGCTGACTCCAAAAAGATCCCCGTCTACTGCTTTGTCGACTGTGATCCGTACGGAATCGCCAACATCTACCGCACGCTCAAGGTTGGTTCCGGCAACGCCGCGCACATCAATCGCTTCTTTTGCGTGCCCCAAGCTCAATTTTTGGGTGTGACTCCCCAGGACATCATCGACTTCAAACTCGAGGATGCGACCCACCCGCTGCAACCGGTGGACATCAAGCGAGCAAAGGATGCGCTCAAAAACGACCCCTTCTTCAAGGCGCACAAGCCTTGGATCAAGGCCATCAATCAGATGCTCAAAATGGGCCAACGCGCCGAGCAGCAGGCCTTGGCGAAATGGGGACTCAACTTCGTGATCGAGGAATACCTGCCTCGCAAGTTGGCGAACAAGAAGAGCTTCTTGCCGTAGCAGCCCGAGTCCGGAATTTCTTTCTCGATCGGCCAGATTGAGAATCATGGGCTGAAGCCTCCACAGCGAAGTCAAATTCGCCCCAGATCTGCGCCGCGACGATCCGATAAGGCCGCATTGCCTTCTTTTCGACGCCTCCCCATCTGTGGCCGATCATGCGACTTCTTTGCCTCACTCTGCTGTTCACTCTCTGGGCTTCAACCGTTGAAGCTGCGCCTCTCGATACCCACCAAAGCAAATTCGGGTTCAGCCTGACCACGCCGGACTCCACGTGGAGAATTCTCGACGAGGAACAGGTCAAAGAAATTCAGCCGCTGGCCGTTGCTGGACTCGTCAACTCAGACGGAATTTACAACGTCGTCGTTATCGAAAGCTTGCCCTCGCAGTCTCTCAAAGATCTTGCGCATCACTGGGCTGACAACTCGGGGCTCCAAAATGCAGAGCTCAATCTGTTTGAAGAGCAACGCTTTGGCGGTGAACCGGCCATCCGCTGGATGGTGAGCGGGAAGTCTTCCGAAAAGGATTGGACGCAGCACTTCGTGATCTTCGTTCGCGAAAAATCGCTGTATCGACTGGTGTCGTGGGCCCCGACCGAAAAGCTAAACCTGGACGGTAGTTCATTCCAACCCTTCCTTGACGCGTTCGAGCTTTCCGCAATCGATCACGAGAGCGCGGCAGCTACCGCCCCAGCACCCGAAGCAAACAACGTGGGCTGGTTGATTACGAAAGGCGCTTGGAAGAGCGCTGCGTACGGCATAGAGATTCAACCCACGGACGATTGGCGTCTGGTTTACGGCGCGGAACTTCGCGAGTGGAACTCGTTGGCGGCCATCGGCATGATTGATGCCGATTCGTCTTCGCGCCTGACGTTGCAGTTCGAGCGCATCGACAAAAAGCACCGTGGAATCTGGAACAAGCTGACATTTGAGCGCTTTGCTTCGGAGCTCGCTGAGCGTCGCGAAGCCATCCTTGCCAATTTTGCCGGCCACGAAATTGAATTGCGCGTTTACGATCCGGCACCCGGCGGTGATGGAAGCGCACCTGGCATGCGCACCTTGATCGGTTGCGAAACGCGAACTGATCTCTGCGTACAGTTCCGCATCGACTATCCGATCGCGCGCGAATCGGTGGCACTCGAAAACCTGTCGCAAGCCTTTGCGAGCATGCGCCTCATGGAGCACGAAGAAACGCGCAGCATCGACGCGCGCGTTAAATCGGCCTTTAGCGAACCCAATCAAGTTGGAGATGGATACTCACTGCGTAGCGGCGTCTACCGCGATTTCCGTCTGGGGCTCGCATGGAAACGCCCCACGACGGAGTGGGAAATTGAAACGGGTCAGGCCGCCATCGAACGACTGCCCGATGCGGTTCTCGCTTTTCACAACCCCTACTGGAGTTTGCGCGGCGCGGTAGTTCCAACGCCGAAGCAATCTGTGCAATCCGAAGGCTGGCACCGCCAAGTGCTCGGTCAAACCTTTGCGAGCATGCGCACGGAGATCACTGAATCAGAGCACTCCGTTCAACTTGGTGACCTGACCGGCCGCTGTTCCGGAGTACTGCCTACTCTCGAAAGTTCGCCGATTGAATATCGCGTGCTCACAGCAACCAACGACAGTTGGGCATTCAAAATCCTCCTGTGGGGCCCGCCTAGTTCATTCAAACTTGCACAGGACGAAGTCGCTGCGCTGCTCAAGAGCTTTACGATCTCCGCCTCGCCGAATTCCGCGGTCGTGACCAGTACCGGCGCCATGTACGACGATCGACTTGGCTTCCAATTGCTTTCTCCTGGTGACGACTGGGATTTGAATCACGAAGGTGAAGAGCGCTTTTGGCCTGCCGGTGCTTTGGCCGAATGGTCACGCGGGGAAGAGGACTGCTTCGGAGTTATCGCCATCTCCGGTTTGTCAGAAGGTGAAGACCCCACGTTCTTGGCTTCGCTCGTTCGATCTGCGCTACCGGATTCCTACGCCGACTGGTTGCGCGCCGCTCCCGATGTTCGCGAGGTTTACTTTTGCGGACAAGCATCGCGCGAAATCTCCTGGGATCGCGTGGGTCGCAAGGTTTCTTTTTGGACGATTGCTCGCGAAGAAACGCTTTACTTGGTCTACGCGACCGACGATCTCGGGGAACTCGATAGCGAGCGAGCCTGTGATCTCTTCGCTCTCATCCCCTAGCCCGGATTATTCATGAACCGCGAGGCAAAACGCCTGTCTATTGGTTCCTGCTGGCACTTTGCAGATACTTGCCCCCGCAGACGACCTTGTAAGGTCGTCGAGGACGCCAGTATCTGCAAAGTGCCAGCAGGAACCAATAGACAGGCAGTGCCGGTCGTTCGTGGTGTTTGGTCCGCGTGTTCATGAATAATTCGGGCTAGCGACTCGCAAGAAGATCGGCCGGTCTTCTTCGCGCATTAGCACCCTGTTACACTCGTCGTTTCCACTGCACGCCAAGGTGCCTGGGAACCAAAGCGAGTGACCAATGAACAATGCGTTATCGGCGGCCTGCCTTTGCAGTCGCGTCCAGTTCTAATTGCAGCTCCCCACTTTGTGGGTGGCGCACTGTCACTGCAACAACTGCCGTCGAGCCCACGGCGCTGCCTTTGTAACGTGGGCTGGCTTCCAAGCAGCCAACGTCTCCTGCACGCAGGGAAGGGACGAATTGGTGACGTACGAGACCGACGTCAGTTCTCAAAGAACCTTCTGCCGTCATTGCGGATCGACGTTGCTGTTTGGGGGCAAGCGTTGGCCCGATGAAATCCACGTCGCCGTCGGAATGATCAATGGCGAACTCGATCGTGCACCGGGCGCGCATGCCTATTCCGACCGCGCCGTTCCGTGGTGCCCGATACTTGATGAACTCCCGCGCTTTGGTGGCGAGTCCGGAACCGAGCCGCTCTAATTCAGCGCTCGGATTCAACGATCAATCGAGGCCTTAAGTCACTCCACCAAGATCTTGCACATATGAACCTTGGCCTTGAAGCCGTTCGACGTACGGATCGCCATGGGTTCCGAACCAAAGGCGACAAAGCCGCAGGCCTCGTATAAATAAATGGCAGGAGCGTTGCCTTCGGTGACGGTGAGAACGATGGAGCGTGTTCCATCGCGCTCACGCGCGTGTTGGACTGCGGCCTCGAGTAAAGCCCTTCCAATGCCTGCGCCTTGGCTCGACGGCAAGACGAACATTCCAATCAGTTGTACACGATGTTTGATCTTTGGTTTTGAGGAAAACTGAAGTGCAACCGTCCCCACAAGCTCCTTCTCAACGAAAGCTCCAAAAGCAACCCCATTCCCGCCGGGCTCGCCGATTCGCTTCTTCCACCAGGAATCGGGTTCCGCAGCGCGTTCCTCCACAGATGACTTAAACGCATCGGGAGCTTGCTCATAGGCTTGCAGCATCAAGCTTCGATAACGATTCACATCCTTCGCGTTTAGAAATTCAATATGCATAGCAGTGGCATTCGATGACGACGAGAATCCGAAGCGGTTCTGTACGGAGCGCGGCGGTGAAACTTTCCGCGATCAAACCCAAGCAACGTTTCAAATCCAAGTCTTTTTTCGTCGCGCCAAGCGTCCTTCCAGCGTCTCTTCATCAAAGTCCATATCGACGGAATTCTCCATCAATAACGGTGGAGCGCAAACTGCCGTGACATTGACTACAGCATACTCTCGTCCGTCGATTTCACTAATCGCCGCTGGCGCGACGCCGCAGGTACGACGGACCAAGAAGAACATCGTCTGTTCGGAAATGCTGTGCGGATTTCGATAACGACTGACTCCATCCGGATCTCGAAGTCGTATCTCAAGTTTGGCATCACTATCGGATGTGTAGACACTTCCGTGCGACGTGCAGAAACCGCAGAGGCAACGTCGGACAGGCAACTCATCGACCGAGTTGTCCGTCAACAAGGCCAACTGAATCTCGCCGCAATGGCACTGAACGTTTACCGTACTTTTAGAATTCATTGCATTCGTCCGTGGCGCATTTGTAGTTCACAATCTGGATCAAAACTTAGCAGTGAGAGTGTGCACAGCGGGAATGCGCTCACGCATCCGACGTGAAGAGTGTTGCTTCAATTCATTGAACAACACCGGATGTCCCGCTCACTGCTTATAAGCCAAAGGTCTCAATGAGATTGAATCTGGCGAAGTTTGTTTGCGCATCCGCCTTCGTCCATAAGCCGACTTTGCCAGGTTCCTGGAACGTTGAGTCGTGCACATCCAGATACTTCGTCCCGTTGAGGTAGCACTCTATGTGCTCCCCCCGCATAACCACTCTCAAACTATGCCAAGCGGTGGGTTCAAGGCTAACCGTCGCACTTGCGAGCGTCACGCGCTCTCCATCTTTGATGTAGTAAACTCGGTAGTTGTCCTCAAGCGGATTGAAGCGAGCGACGTAGTAATTGTTTTCATCGTACGCCCTCCACACCACTCCACCGCCCTGATCAATAACTCCTGAAACGGCCCGAAGATGAACCGAAATGCACCCGTCTTTTGCATTCAAATTGTCGGCGAACGTCACGTTAAAAACACTTTTCTCGTTCTGAGCTACTTGAGCAAAAACCTGCTCGTCATTCGGAGCAGAAGAGTCCCTTACGACCTCCCATTCCCCCGTTGAAGCCGCAAATTCAACACCGAACTTTCCTGTTGCTCCAGAACCAAGCGAACACCCGGCAAGCTCTTCCCAATCACTCTCCTGACTATCAGAAGCTTCGAACGGCGCGTTCTTACTAAGGCAGCTGAGAGCGCCTGAAAAAATCAAAGGAGCAATTAACAGCGAGTAGTTCTTCATTCTTATTCTCTTCACGACGTGGATGTGGTGCAGACAGCGTAGCACTCGACTCGTTCGATACTGAGTTCATTTTTCGGCTTCACGGATGTGTGAAAACATCACACTGTTGGTCAACTGACCATCCTTGTACACGCTCTTTCGAAGCACGCCTTCTCGCGCAAAGCCCAGCTTCTCGAAAATGCGTATTGAGGCTGGATTCCACTCGTAAACGGCGGCTTCAATTCGAGCAAACTTAGTCGTGGACTCAACGTGTGCCACCATCGCACGACCTGCAGCCGTTGCAATGCCCTGGCCCCAATGAGCTTCACCTATCCAATAGCCAAACCGCGCCGTAAGAATTTCGATGCCTTCGCCTGCGATCGCGCCAATGCCGCCGACCGCTTCGCCATCGAATTCAATCGCGAAGTGAATACTTGGCGAGTTCTGATTGGCAAACCTCACCCAGAAATCCGCATCGTCCTCGGTATAAGGATGCAGAAATAAATCTGTGAGGTTGCGCCACACCTCGCGGTTGTTGCCATGGAGCAGCAATGCAGGCTTGTCCTCGATTCGCCATGGCCGGAGCCAGCAGTTTGGTAGTTCGGTACAGATTCGCATGCTTATGCCCCTTCAATTCCAACGAGAAACGCACCGGTATTGATCGCCAATAGAGCCAGTCGCTTCTTGGCTTGTTCGAAGGACTTCATGGTTTGCGCGTCCCCTGATGAAACCGAACAACCCACCCATCAGCGGCACGTACCCACAAAAAACTCCGAAGAGATTCGACGATTTTGTCCTCGTCAGGGAAAGGCGTTTCGAGGCGATAGGTGACCAAAGCCGCGTCCTCGGCCAGCCGGATGAGCTTGAAATCACAAACGGTGTGCACCGACACTCCGTCCCATTGGACGAGCGAGGCAATCATGCTCTCCTGATCAAAAGTCCGACCGGAACTGCCAAATTCAACGAACTCGGGAGATAGCAATTCCAGAAGGCGCTTTCGCGAAGTCCGTGTCGGGTTCTTCAGCAGCTTGGCCTCCAACGATTGCAAGTGCTCGTGCAAGTCATGGTCGTCAATACTGGACGCAGTCATGGGATCAGAGTTCCTCCAAAGGCAACGCGACCTGCTGCGGCGGGCTCGATAATGAGATGAACGTTCTCGCTTGGACGTCCCGTGCAAATCGCAATGGCTTCCGTCAGTTCGAGCACCTGCTCCTTCAGAGCCTGACCGGTAGCGACTTCAGCTCGAAGTAACGAAACAAAAACGGGAAGCGCTCCTTCCATTGAACCTCCTTCGTTCTCGGCGTACTGACCTGCCGGAAGGAAAGACAGTTTGACCCAGGTTCCCTGAGGTCGGGAGTTTAGTACGCCCCCGGCAGCGTTCGCCAAGCGCTCCGCCAATCCGACGCGAAGGTTTGACGCGAGTTCACCGACGACTTCAACGTTAAGGATTGGCATG
>JBLINP010000034.1:0-23986 GCA_047639415.1 Planctomycetota bacterium
GTCCGTCAACATCAAGAAGGCGGACTCGTCTGATGAGCCGCGCTTGTACCGATCACGGAAGAATCGATATTCGGATGAACTCGCAAGCGGGGGAATCGCACCGCCATACGTGGCAAGCAGTCGTTCTAACTGAGCTAGCGAGTTCGTCACGATCACGGTATCGCCTCGTTGCATCACGTAGGAGCTGATCGTTCGATCAAGTGTGCGCGCGGCGGATCTTTCGTCCAGTGCTGAATCCATCTCGCCTGTGAGTTCAGCCAAGAAGGCGTCGGAGTCGAGCAGTTCCACAATCAGTTCATTGCTCTCGGCAATTTGTTTCTGCTTTGTGACGATGGACGCGTATAGCAGTTCCGGCTGACTGCATTCGAAGATCAACGCAACGTCACTACCTGTTCGCAGATACGGATCGGAACCCGTCATGGCCACGCTGCGAATAACCGCGGGACCGAGCAGGCGTCCGACCTGATCCAACTTGATGCACAACTGACGCTCGTAACGCTCTCGCGTGCGCGCATCTTCAGGCCTTGGATCGATGAAGCGCAGCACCGGAGTTCCCAACCGTTTGCCTTCGTCGAGCGCTGCGACTAAACCGGCGAAGCTCGGGAAAAACAGCGCGTGTTGATCTTCAGGAATCCAAGCAGCGAGCGGATCGAGTTCCGGCTCCAAACCTTTCAGTCGAGGCTCCCAATCGTAGGCTTCGATTTCAATACCAGCGATCCCGTCGATGTCGACGACTCGCTCTGCCTCCATGTCGCTTTGCCAGACGCGGTCGAGTCGCAAGTTCTCCGAGATCGCTCGCCCGCCGCTGAAGATTTCGTACGAGTCTTCCAGTTCGGTCGCGCGAATCGGTCGCGCGTTTTGTTGATCGTCATCGACACTCTCTCCGAGTTGCGTCTTCGCCTCGCGCATCTGGTGACGGAACCAAGCGGCGCCACTGCGTCCATCGCGAAGCAGCCACTCGTTGCGGAGTACCGCGTCAGTCACTTTCCTCCGCACTCGATAGGGAGTAAGCCGAATCGATACGGCGATACGGGCCTGTATCGCCAGAAGCCTGTTACCACTTCATGCGTAGCGTCCGCTCGACGTGCTCTCTAAGCGGAGCTGGAATGTCCAACTCTGCGCAACGCGCTGACCACTTGGAAAAGGCGTCGAGCACTTGCTCTAAAATTCGCTTTTCCCGGGAGCGGGGGAGCGATGCGTAGTTCGCTAAGTGCTTTAGATCTTGCGAGGTGAAGACTGTCGTCTTGCCGTTGATGCTGAGTTGGTGCTCGCGGGTGAAGTCGCTGCCCGCGGAATGACACAAGTCGTAGGCCGGCGCCAAACTCCAAGCACCTTCGCGATCCATCATGAACGCAAAGTTCTTGACGTGATCGTCTTGATTGCAGCCGACCAGATTGAAGAGCACTCTGCGATACTGCTGCTCCATTGCTTCTTGTGGCATGCGCAATTGCTTCATCGTCATAAACAATTGTTCGTAGGAGTAGTGCCCGCTTTCGAAGTAGTCAAAGTGCGCGATGGCTCCGAAGCTTTGGATGAACTTTTTCTTTCCATCGGTGTCACGGTCAAAGCGCTTGGTCATGAAGTGACTACGACCGTTTTCTTCGAACAAAGCGCAGTCCATCATGTCGATGCCGCAGTCCTTAGCTACTTGGGAGTAGCTGTATTCGAGCAAGCCGTAGCCAGCCGGATCCGACACTCCCCAGTCTCCATTGAACTCGACACCATCGAACTTGATCAGCCAATGCTCGAAGCCCGCGGGCAGTTGCAATTGTCCGGAACGAACTTGTTTGGTCTCGGGGTGAAAAGCGATCACCGCTTTGGCGCGCGCGCCACCGGCGGAAGTTCCCACGCTGAGGATATCCATCAATGCTCGGTCGCCTTTGTCACCAGAGAGTTCCGTGTCCAGGGTCTCCTTGCTGGCAAAGGCGAGCGAAGCCAATTCCACCAACTGCTGTATCTCGAGCGGCTTATCCTGCGAGCCTTCCAAGCCAATGGCAGGTTCAAACTCGAGCGCTCCCATGCCTCTCGACCCGGTGTAACACAACCGATCGACGGCGTTGAACTCCGCACTCTTTCGACCCGTTTGCGCGAGCCATACGTTGATCAATTTGTTGCCGTACCTGTCCGGCAAGCTATCCGCGAGCAATCCGGGCAGCCCGTAAAACGAATGCCGAGCGAGGTCCGGGAACTGGTAGATGCGGCCTGGCGAGGTCGGCATCATGAGCGGCGCTAGCTCGATGCCCGCTCCCGCAAATCCAGGGTCGTACTCGAAGCGTGCGTGGGGTTCGTCCGGTCCCATGGAGACGTAACCGATCGTGGTTCCCCACAAATTGACAGTGGCTGTTGTCATGCCTCTTCGTCACCCCATGCGAACTTCTTGGCGGGACTTTTACCCAAGCGCTTGACCCCTTTTTCGCTCAGCTTCGCTTCCTCCATCGGCGAATGAAACGACTCGGGCAAGAGCGCTTCGATCGCGGCTTCCATGCCAAGCACCTTGAGGATCTTGAGCCACGAACCGAGTTGGCTATCGCAGCCGTCCTCGATTCTACGAACGGTTGCGACTCCAATCCCCGCCTCCTTGGCCAGCGCGTCTTGCGAGCGTTTCTGCCGTTTTCGAACCCGAGCGAGTCGTTCGCCGAGTTCCGTTAAGATAGCGCCGTCAGGTGTGAGTCCGTCGATTTCCATGCTCTCATTAGTGATATGAAATTTGTCTTTATCGTTAATTTACGCTCATTTATGATCAATGAGTGCATCCGGGGGCCATCCTACTCAGAAAGCGGGCATTTGCAAACCCAGGGTGAGGCCATTATCGATCATTGATGATAGATACTGATCAATAAAAGACATTAATCATCCACATGTGATTGCATATGCAGCGTTTCGGGCTCGATCTCTCCTGTAATCGAGCCTGACACGCCTAAAGCTCGTCGCGCATCCAAGCCGTCGCGAGACTGTCGGCGTACTCGTTCCAACGATTGCCCGCGTGCGCCGCGATCCACTGAAGTTGACAGTCGCGATGCGCGCGAAAGAGCGCGAGTAACTCCTGCACGAGTTCGAGATTCTTAATCTCGCCGCCCTTCTTCTTCCAACCGTTCTTTTCCCAGTTGGGCGCCCACTTCGTGATCGTGTCGACGCACAGTCGGCTGTCGGTATGCACAGTTTCCACTGCGTCTTCGGGCATGAGCTTAAACGCTTCGATCAATGCCTGAAGCTCCATGCGATTGTTGGTCGTCTGTTCTGCGTAGCCGTGCTCTTGCGCTCGCACTTCACCGTCTTTGACCCACACAACTCCCCAGCCTCCGCGCCCCGGATTCGGAACGGAACTTCCGTCGGTAAAGAGCCCCGTCGCCGGACCATCCGAGTAAGTCTCCAAAACCGCGGCGAGAGTCAAACACTCCTCGCGCTTGTTGCCTTTGAACAGCTTCCCTCCGCCGCCTTTTTTTTTCCGAACCCCTGAGGTGCTCGGTTTAGCGCGATGAATGCGGCAGTTCTTCGGCCTCCAACCCGGGTACTTGTCGAGGGAACTTTGGGGCACGTTGAAAGCTGTGTGGCAGACCTGACATTCGAAGCTGGGCATGGCAATACTGGTTGGATGTGGGAGTGCGACTAAGTAGCGCTTGCAGCCTGCTTCCAAGCGCGCAATACGTCAGCCTCCCGTTCGCTCCGAAGGCCCGCCTTCCAATCATAGTCACTCGGCCGCGACCGGCACCACGCCAATGTATCCCGCACTGTCTCTTCCAAGCTGTGTAACCGGAGTCCCGCCGCCAGCGCTCGCGAACAATCCACTTTCGAGTGAGCTGCTAGCCCGAATTATTCATGAACACGCGGACCAAACACCACGAACGACCGGCACTGCCGGTCTATTGGTTCCTGCTGGCACTTTGCAGATACTGGCGTCCTCGACGACCTTACAAGGTCGTCTGCGGGGGCAAGTACCTGCAAAGTGCCAGCAGGAACCAATTCGAGGCGTTTCGCCTCGCGGTTCATGAATAATCCGGGCTAGACGCCGAATCCGAACTGCTTGTCGGCGATGCTTCGCCGACCTCTGTCTCCTATAAATCGTTGATCAAATTCTGCAGGACACGGCGGAGACCGAGTTCGCAAGCGCCAACGATCTGACTCGAACTCGGTGCGCGATTGCGCTGCGACGCGGCGATGATTTCTGCTTCGTGAGAAACTTTGGTCTCAAGAAAACAGAGCCTTTGAGCGCAACTTCGAATCGATCTCGTTTGCTTTGGCGTTAGTT
This sequence comes from Planctomycetota bacterium, assembly GCA_047639415.1. Classification (GTDB taxonomy): domain Bacteria; phylum Planctomycetota; class UBA1135; order UBA1135; genus OFTM34. Next base: position 4,247 of record JBLINP010000034.1, read on the forward strand.
TTTCAATGAGACCCGGGGCTTCGTCACCGAGTTGCGCTAGGGAAGAACCGAAGATCGTTAAGGTGTCGAAGATGTAGAGCAAATCCTTGCCCTGCTTCTCTCCGCGAGTTGGTAGCACGAGCAGTTTTTGAACGAGGTAAGCGATTGGGTTGACGACTTGCAAGTCACACTGAAAACCACTCGCGGAGGAGTGGACTTTCCATGGCTGATGCTACAAGAGGTCAACATATTGGAGCTTTTCCGCGTTGATTCCGGAGAAGCGCAGCAAACGATCTTTGGTGCCGTCGCGTTTGATTCCGCTACCTTTTAGCGGTGCGATGAATTGCACGTAGGACTCTTGTTCGTCAACCGAGCGGTAGATGTAGGTGGGCTCATCCGCCCCTCTGACTTCTTCGACGAAGCCGGCTTCGTTCAATTGACTCAGTAGGTTCTGACTTTTGTCAAAACGGAGTTCAAGCGGCGCTGCGATGTCCACGTCTTCGGTGGTGAGAAGCTCAAAGCCTGGTTCGCGACCGAGTGGATGCAACACGAACAATCGGTGGGCGGAACCGCCGACTATGATCAAATGGTCATTCGATGGGGCCAATGAGTTGAGCGCGCGAACTAGCGATTGTTCGTTCACTCTTCCCACTCCGAGAATCGCAAGTGGTTCTCAATTTCAGCAGCCTGTTCGGCTCCGCGAGCGGGATGCAGGAATAGGTCGAGCCAGCACTGGAGCAGATCTGCGACGGGTACGCCATTCGCTTGAACACTCGCTCGAAACACGGATTCGGGGAACCTTGGTTGGCGCACGATGAGGTCGGCCTCGGCGCGATGTTGCACGGATTGAAGTTCGAACTCTTTGAGGAAGCCGGGGGTCAAGTTCTCTGCGTAGAGATGAATTGGGGCGCCGCGAACGAATCCAACTCCCAGGGCATCACTTGCAGAGAAGAGTCCGAGGCACGCTCGTTTCCCGATCATGCCTGGGCCTTGGGAGTCTCCCTCACTGGCGTCGGCTTCGGACAGACTGCCAATGCTTTGTATGTATTGCTCGAGTACCTCGCTTAGTTTTTCGCGTGGCTCGGGAGATGGAATCAAGAATCGAACGAAGCGCTCTTTGACCGGGCGTTGCGAGGCGGACCGCCAGGCTTCCATGAGTGCTTTCACTCGCACGATCCGAAGACCAGCCATCGCTCGCACGAGGTGCCCGCTCTGCTCCAAGCTTGCTAGAAAGCGTGATGCACTTGCTGGTGAAACGCCCGCGTGTTGCGCAAGGTCCGCGACTCCTGCGATAGGGGAGCGCGGTGCGTTTAGCCAACGCTCCGAAACTTTAGGTGCAAGCAACACCTTCAACATCCATTGACCAAGGTCTGAAAATGAATTCAGTGCTTCCGCATTCGAACGTTCTCGATTCTGCGGTGCGTTTTCGAAGAGCTGCTGTTGCTCCGATGCTTGAATGGAATCCAATCCAGGTCCGTGCAGATCGAATCTTCCTCGACCGTCAATCGCTCCCCATGCAATGCCGTCACCAAACTTCTGCACGTACTCTTCGAGCTCCCGAGCAATTCCCTCGGATATCATCGGTGCGACGACAATCGCAATCGGCTGCGCCCCATGTTGAGCGGCGTAATGGCGTACCCGAAGGATGGCATTGGCCAGTAGCCCTTGGAGTTGCGATCGCCTTGCTCGCCCCGCAGCCGCTTTGACTTCAAGCGCATAAGTGCGGCCCTCTTTTTTGCAGAGAAGGTCGTAGCCGTCGGAGCTCTCGCGAGAACGCGAGGCCTTCCATCGATCCGCCAAGAAGGCGGCCTCCAGAGCGCGAACCGCTTGCTCCTCCAGCCCCTGGTTCTGGCTTCTCGGGCCCGCGTTCGATTCTCCGTCTTTCGCTGAACGTTTCATCCTGCCCTAGTGTTTCGTGTGCACGGTGGTTTTCGTGTACACAAAAATGTGCGTGCGCATGAAATAGGAGTCATGTGACCCTAATTACCTTTATTGTAAATAGATACGTTGTAATTAGAAGGTCAAATAGTACCGGAAATACTCGCTCACTCGGCCATAGCGTCAGGATTCAGTGCACCGAACGGTGGGGCTGACTGCTCAAATAGCCCTATCTTTCACCTAAGCGAGCACACCTAACGAGCGGATTCCGCCTGCCTCCAAGTCTTCAAGATCTCGGCCTCACGCTCGCTGGTAAGTCCCGCCTTCCACTCGTGGTCAGTTGGCCGCGACTGACACCACTCGAGCGTATCGCGCACCGTCTCTTCCACGCTGCGGAAACGAAGGCCCGCCGCTAACGCGCGCGAACAATCCACTTTCGAGTGTCCCGCGAAGGCCGGATCGTTAATCCAAAGCGGCATGTCCATCCACTCGCCGATCTTTTGCTCTGCCAAAAACTCAGGCTTCATCCAAACCAGTTCGTTGTCACTTTCTCCCGCCGCGCTTTTCGCAACCGTGCGACAACAGTCGAGCACTTCCCCAAGCGTAGTAGCAGACTCCGGTCCGGTCGCGTGCATCACGCCGACAGTTTCGCGCTCGATCAATTCGGTCATCCAACTCGCCAAGTCGCGAACATCCACAAACTGCACCGCGTGCTCCGCATCCCCCGGCGCGACCACTTCGCCGTTGCGTGCCATGCGATCGACCCAATAGGTAAAGCGATCACTCGGATCGTGCGGGCCCACAATCAGTCCCGGACGGATGACTAAAGTGCGACCCGGGAACTCGCGCTCGACCACCTGTTCGCACAAACCTTTGAGCGGCCCGTAATTTTTCGCCACATTTTCATCGCGAACATCTTCGAGTATTCCGACCGCTGTGTTTTCCGTATTGCCGGCTTTCGAATGATCGGCATAGACCGAAATCGAAGAGACGAAGGTGTAGTGCTTGACGGAATCCGCGAGCGCGCGAGCCGAGTCCCGAACCACGCGAGGCAAATAGCCCGACGTATCGATTACAGCGTCGAACTCACGACCCGCGAGTGCATCGAGACCTTCGGTTCGATCGCCAAGGATGTGTTCGAGTTCAGGAAACAAGTCCGCGCCAGTTTCGCCACGATGAAAGAGCGTGACGGTGTGATCGCGAGCAAGCGCAGCGTCGGTGAGGTGGCGGCCGAGGAATTTGGTGCCGCCAAGTAGGAGCAGATTCATGGGCGGGTGATGCGAAGGAATAGAAGCGGATGATTTGAGGAACCGAGGCTCGCATGTGGAGTTGTGAAGTGGCTACTGCCATTGGCGGAAATCTGGAAGACTCGCGAGTTCCTTACGATGAAGCCACATTTGATAACGACTGACGTCTCGCGCCGCCGCATCCGATCTCAACGCCACTGGAGATGCCTAGCCCGAATTATTCATGAACACGCGGACCAAACACCACGAACGACCGGCACTGCCGGTCTATTGGTTCCTGCTGGCACTTTGCAGATACTGGCGTCCTCAACGACCTTACAAGGTCGTCTGCGGGGGCAAGTATCCGCAAAGTGCCAGCAGGAACCAATTCGAGGCGTTTTGCCTCGCGGTTCATGAATAATCCGGGCTAGGCCTTTTTCAAAAGCCAGAATTCGATCGCGCTTCCTCCGCGCGACCGCTCGGTCTTTCGTTCCAAGCGAACGACGAACCCGCCGCTGCCAAGCTCCGTCGATCAAAATGGTGTAGTGAATCCACCAGACGCCGTGGATATTCCACAGGTGGTGATTGGGGTTCGACGAGTTAACGCGAATCGAAAGTTGGTTCCGCATGGTGCTCACAAGAATGGTTGAGCACCAGAAACTCGGGCGCCATCAGGCCCCGACGGAGAAGTTGTTCCCTTCGTCTTTCGACTGGGGGCGCATCGACCCACTTGGGTCGAACCACCTTGGCTCTCCGGGCCAGGTTGGCAGGTCCCCGAGGGGGGGCCGTTCCTGATGCGAGGGCGATTCTAGCGGCCTGTCAAAAGCTCGCAACTCGTACTTGTGTCATGAAATGTTGATCGATGGTCGAAAGTTCGCCGCGACGAAGTCGCACACCAACTGCGGGTTTCCGTCGAAAGTTGCGGTCGCACCGCCCCCGGTGCTCTAGCGGCTCACTTCAGCACTCGCGACTCGCTTCACCCATATCGCATATTGCGGTGAAGCCACGAAGGCCTTGAGCGCTTCGTAGTCTGCGAGGTTTTCGAACTCGACGGAATATTCGTCAGCGAGCTTCATCAGAGTATTGAGCATCAATTCGTGGTCTTGCGTTTTAAGGGCGAGATCTTGAATTGCCCAAAGAGCTTCGTATTCGATCCGTGGGTCGCGCTCGGCGACGCCCATGAGAAGCTTGCGCGCAGCTTCTGCGTTTCCGCTCTGGAGCAGTATGCCGCCGCGCAGGATGTCGAGGTAGGGGTCCTTCACTCGCAAGTCGATCCGGTCAATGCATGCGAGCGCCGCGTCGAACTTCCCGCGCAAGAGGTAGTGGTCGATAATCATCAAGTCCAAAGATGCCGAGTTCGGATGGCTCTCGAACAGGTTTGCCATCGCTGTTCCGTATTGATCTTCACTCAAGTTGGAAGCTGCTCGAACGCGAATCATGAGGATCTCCGTCATCGCTTGAACTTCACTAGGTAGTGCATCGATGATTTGAAGAGCGCGTTCCGGTTCTTCAGTTAGACACTTCGCGGCTTCTTCGATTTTCGGCACCGACTCGATGTAGGCCGATTCGCTGCCGAGCAAAAGGTCCCAGACTCCACGATCGGCGGAGAGTGAACCTGCGATGTAATTGCGCCTTGCTTGCGAACTCATTCGTTCGCCACTGACATAGAGGTATACATCGGTGATCGAGATGTGACCGTTCGCATCTTTGGCGAGATACAACTCGTGGTAATTCAGACCGTCATCGCTGGCGAGCCGAAAGAGCGCACGCGGCGGATGGGTCGGGAGCATGCGCAGGAAGTGGTAGGTCCCGTCATAGTTGGCCAAGGTCTGAACGATCTGCTCGCCAACATTTAGACCGCCGCGAACTTCCGCTATGAACTCTTCGTGAAAGGCAGCTTCGGACTCAATGCCCTTCGAGGCGACGGCAATCATCGCGGCGGTGTCGAAGCGCTCATCAAAGAGATTCGAATTGTGCGCATTCATCTCCTGATCCAGCTGGATAGCAAAGGCCAGGAAAGGATCGGTAGCGGACTCTGATTGACGCGTATGCGCGGACAGTCCGAGCGCAAAGAGAGCGAGGAGCGCGACGAGGGTAGAGGTAAGACGGAACATGGTCATTTTTTCGGCTGGAATCGGAAAAGAGTGAAGCGCTCAGCGCACTCAATTCTGGCAAACGTCGCTATATAGCGTGCTCGATACAGTTACAGGTCGACAGGGGCTTGCTCGTGGCGGCAATGTGGACTGAGCGCCTGCAAAACCTCTAAGAACCAAAATGGATCGAGGGCCGCGCGATTCAACGATCGTCGTAGAATTCAGACATGAGAACCGCACCTGTGTTACGCATCCAATCGCTCCTGCCCGCCCTGGCTATCAGCCTGCTTTGTTGCGACCTGCACGCTCGCGTGCTCGTTCCGGGCGGCTCTTCTACAGGCGCAACCTGGGATGCGACGCCGCAAGTCGTACTGCCCGCGTTCCCCGGTGGCATTCACGAGTTCTCCGATCCGATCGTCGATTCGGCCGGCAATGTGACCGTGGTCTATGCGCGAAAACTCGCACGCGGGACGGGCTACGACGCGACAATCGAAAGCATCGAATCGGTGGGTTCGAGCGGTGTTTGGGGCGCACCCCAATTCATCGCGCAGGCATCGACCAACAGCTTCATTCGACTCGATCTCGAAGTCGTGATCGACGCGGACGACGAGATCACGCTGGCCTGGCTCGTGGATGATTTCGTTAGCGGCTTCGCGGCGGAACTCTTTACGAGTCGACGAGTGGGTGGGGTTTGGTCCGCAGCTCAATCCATCACGGGTTCCTCGTCCGACGTTACGTCGATCGAGCTTTGCCTGGATGCGGACGGCGACGTCGTGCTTTGCTACGACCCGGATGTCAGCTGGATGGGCTCGCCGGAAATCTGGGCTTTGGTTTATGAGAAGGACACGTCTACCTGGGCTTTCGGCGGCGTTCTCGTCGGCCCCGGGAATCCACCGCCTCAGCCGGGCGGGGCGTACTTTGGCGCCTTTCACACGACGCTGGCGTGCACTCCGGACGGATCTGAACTCTTCCTAGGATTCCTTGCAGCCAACAACGGGCTCTACACTCGCAAGTGGGACGCGAATGCGAATACGTTCGACAGTGCGCAGATTGTGCCTGGTAGTGAGGACCTCCAATTCCAGTCCTCGCCCGACACTCGCCTGGCGCTGGTCGCGGGCGGCGACGGTGAGCTGACCATTTTCTGGGAGCAAGTTCTCGGCACGAACATGTTCGCCCAAGTGGCTAGCCGCACGGTCGCAGGAATCTGGACGTCTCCGCACGTAATCGCGCCCGTCACTAGCTTTTCGCAAGGGAAGGTCTGGACAGAAGGCGCTTCGCCCACGAGCAACGCGGATGGCGACGTGCTGTGCGCGTTCGCCTACCAAATGCCAGCGCGCACAGTACTTCGCGTCGCTGAGTACGACGTGGTCGCTGGCTGGAAACCGGAAGTCGATCTAGGGGCGGTTGCTGCAACCTCCGTGTTCAATTTTCGCCTGACAGCCGGAGCTGCCTGGCTCGCCAACGATCGGGCTTTCGTCAGTTTCGTGACTCCGAACTACGACCTGCGATCCTTCGAGTCGAACGGCTTGTGCTGGTCGGGAATCAGCGAAGATGTCGGAGGCGCTTTCTTTTCACGCTTCCAGCGTATGGCGAAGAGCGGAACCGACGTGGTCCTCGTGTACGACAGGCAGGCAAATCCCAGCGGAGCCATTTCGTCCAGCGAGGCGATCGAGGCAACCTGGCACCGTGGAAGCCAGGGAGTGGTACCGCTCGCCATCGGAGGACTTGCCGGCGTCGCCAACGTTCCGTCTCTGACCGCGGACTGCGAACTCGAGAACGGCCAGCCGTTCTCGCTTTCTATCAGCAACGCCGCGCCCTCGGCACCTTCATTCACGTTCTTCGGTCTGGGCTTCTCCGGTGCACCGACTCTCGGTGGCATTCTCGTTCCGACGCCGGACGTTTATCTTCTGCGCACGACCAATCCAATGGGCGCGTTTCAGTTCAACTTCACTGTGTCCGGGCTTCCGCCCGGCGTCTCGCTTTGGATGCAGTCGTGGATTGTCGATCCGGCCGCCGTGCAGGGCTTCTCGGCGACGAACGCGATCTGTGCGCAGACTCTCTGACGGATCGCAACGCTACGGGGTCAATGCCCGCTCGAGCCGGGCATCTATCCGCAATGCGACCCGGAAAACAGTCGACCAATCCATCACGAAGGTGGAGCTGCGGTTCTTCGTCGCGCCTTAGGTTCGCAGTCGTGAACCACTCTGAAAGTTCCTTCAGCTTGTAGTTTCCGGGCAATGAGGAGTTCATGGTCATGCCGCGCGGAAGTCACACCGCGCGGAAGTCACACCGCGCGGATCCTGCCTTCGTGCGTCGTTGCGTTTCGTGGATCAAAAATAGGCTTACTCTTCTTCTTCGGTGCTTTCGAGTTCGACGGTAAATCGTCGGCGATTGTTGGAGCTACGGCCACGGTTAAAATCGAATGGACCGTGACCCTTGCGCTTGTAGTGGCCCTCGTCCTGATCTTCATCCCAACGATCTAGGTCGAACTGCGCTCGTCCACCTTCGAAGTCTTCGTCGTCGTCCTCGGGAAAACGCTCTTCGTCGTAGGCTTGGCGCTCGTCGTAATCGTCGAACTCATCTCGGTTCTCGTTCGGAGTGCCTTGGCCGCTACGCTTGTTCTTCTTCTTTCCCATCGCAAAAAACCTGGGTTGTGGGAGCGGGCAGGTCTCGCGCACTGACGCGAGGATTTGATCCCACCGGCTCAGGATAGTGTTTGACGTAAAGAATCTTGATATCAAGAAAAAGACGATGTGTGTACCCCCCAAATTCTCCGAATCTGCTCACAAATGCACATCCATGGATCGAATGGAAAGTGCCCCAGTCCGGATCGATTCGGAAGGGTTCGTATGGTAGCGCTAAATTCCAACCTGGATCGCTTGGAAGGGCGGGGGCTTTCTCGGCGTCGGGAGGACTTAGAGTTCGGTGGAGCGCAAAGCTGGCGTACTTGCCGCGGGCGGGCGAAAGTTGGTCGAGGAGGCCCAAACCCTGAACGCGTACGGGCCAACGGATCGAAAATAACTGGCCGGACGGGTGCGCCAACTCAATTAGGGTTTGGCTAACAAGTTCGATTAAACTTAATTCGCCGTAGAGGGCCTTGGTCGGAGACTTATAATGCGGAAACTTTTCATCCTATCCGGGACAACTCGCCTCGAATCTTTCAGCGCGGGAGTTAAGGCTAGGACTGGTCACTAAAAAATGCCGTCTCATATTCACGTTGGAGTCTGCCGCGCACTGTATGTCTTCGACATCGGGCGGAGCATTGATCTGGCTCTAGCGGAGTCATCACTCACTGAGGTTCGCCGAACCACGTTTCAGCACAAGAGTCAGGTGCCGACCGGGGAAGGCCCGCCTCCCCTGCGTTTTGCACTAGCCGCGCCGGAAATGACCGTGGGCAGCTACAAGACTCAGAGTGAAGTCGAAGTGGTGCTCTACGGGCAAGGCGTGATCGGGCTGACTTGGATACTGCAGTTCGAGACGACGCTGGATGTGTTGGCGGATCTCTCGGCTCAGCTCTATGCCCGCGCCGATTTCGTTGAAAACTCGCGCGGCCTCGCGGACCAAGTTGCCGCTAGTATCGAAGCCGCCATCGACCGGCCCAGCTCCACCGGCCTAGTCGAAGACTACGTCATTTTTCAGGTCCAGCCGGTTGAGGATCCGCAGGCCTTCCACCGCACGATGCGCGCCGAACTTGCTCAATTGTTGCGCGCCGAGTCTTCGGAGCTGGCCGAGCAAGAAATCAACGACGCCACTTCGCATCCGGTTTCTTACGAGGTCAGCGACCTGTGCTTAGTCGACTGGTTGGCCGCCTTCTTGATGGGGACCGACACGGAGGACGAGCGTCTGGTACTCGAGTTTGCGATTGTCGAGTTGATGCTCCTGCGCGTTTTGGATACGAACCTCGATCAAGGGATTGAGCAGGCCTACGAGTTGCTCTCGCGCCCGCGCAACATCTTGAAAAGCTTGATGGGCCAAGGCCGCGAGCTGGAACAGATCGCGCGTATGCAGGCGGACGAAGCGCTGTTGCACGAGGGCATCGACAACGCGCTCAAATTGTTCGGGGACGACTACCTGGCGCGTTTGCACCGCACTTCAGCGAAGCGTTTTCACTTTGAAGATTGGGATCGATCGATTCAGCGCAAGTTGGGAGTCTTGCAGAGCATCTACTCCAGTCTCTCCGACGTGGCGGCGCACGGTCGCGCCGAAGGCCTCGAGTGGATCATCATTATCCTGATTGCGATCGACATCGCGATCTATCTGATATGAGTTCCCAACGCGACCTCTCCAACTTCGAGATCCATCGTCAACCGGATGACACGACCTGCGGGCCGACTTGCTTGCACGGCGTCTACCAGTACTACGGGCAAGCTGTGGCGCTCGACGATTTGTTGGAGCAAGTACCGACGCTCGAGGGTGGCGGGACGTTGGGCGTCTTGTTGGCTACGCACGCGCTGCGGCACGGCTATACGGTCAAGCTGATCACCTGGAACATTCAGGTTTTTGACCCGACTTGGTTCGACAAGGATGCGGGACCGTTGCAAGAAAAGTTGAGGCGGCGCGCGGAAGTGAAGAACGACGCTCGCATGACGCGGGCGGTGAATGCGTACGTGGACTTTCTCGATGAGGGCGGAAAGATCGAGTACCACGACCTGGAGCCGGCACTGCTGCGTAAGTATCTCAATCGCAATGTTCCGATCCTGACCGGTTTATCGGCGACGTTCTTGTATCGCGAATCACGCGAGCGGGCCGAAGATAACCAGCCCGATGACATTGCAGGTGATCCGGCCGGACACTTCGTGGTTTTGACCGGTTACGAAAAGGGCAGCAAGCAGGTGGAGGTGAACGATCCGCTGTATCCCAACCCCCTTGCCGAAGAGCACGCCTATCTTGTGAACATTCAAAGGTTGATCGGAGCGATCTACCTCGGAGTTTTGACCTACGACGCCAACTTGATCGTGATCGAACCCCGCAAGCGTTCCAGCAAAGCCTGATATGCGAACCATCGTCATTGTGAGTCGTGCCGGAGATTGGCCGTTGGAGATTTCCGGTGTCGAAGTGGTGATTGCGCGGGATTATCTCGTGCGCTCCGAGTGGGCGACCGCCAAGAACATTCGCGTCTACAACTTGTGCCGCTCTTACCGCTATCAAAACGAGGGCTACTACGTCTCGTTACTGGCAGCAGCGAGGCGACATCGACCCTTTCCGAGCTTGATGACCGTTCTGGACATGAAGAATCGTGCCGTGGTGCGGATCGTGGATGAAGAGCTCGATCAACTGGTTCAAAAAGGCCTATCGACGGTGAAGTCCGACAAATTCGAACTCTCGGTCTACTTTGGGCGCAACATGGCGAAGCGGCATGAACGACTGGCTTCCAAACTCTTCGCGCAGTTCCCGGCACCGCTGCTGCGCGCCAGTTTTTTGCACACCAACGTTTGGCGGTTGTCGTCGGTCACACCAATCGCCTTCTGCGACGTGCCCGAATCCCACTTCGACTTCGTGCGTGAATCGGCCGTCAAATACTTTGCGCGACCGCGATTTACGACGAAGCGCAAGCCGTCGCGATACGACCTAGCAATCCTCCACGATCCAGAAGCAGAGCTCGCTCCCTCGACTCCGAAGACGCTGAAGCGCTTCCAGAGTGCCGCCGAAAAGGTTGGCTTCTCCGTCGAAATGATTCAAAAGGGCGAGTTCGCCCGTTTGCCCGAGTTTGACGCGCTCTTCATCCGCGAGACGACCTACGTCAACCACCACACCTTTAGGTTTGCGCAGCGAGCGGAGTTCGAAGGATTGGTCGTGATTGACGATCCGACTTCGATTCTGCGCTGTACGAACAAGGTTTTTCAAACCGAGGTTTTCGCCAACAACAATGTGCCGACTCCGAAGACCTGGATTACGGATTCGGTCACAGCGGAAGAAGTCGAGTCGCGAATCGGATTTCCCTGCGTCTTGAAAGTGCCGGACAGCGCCTTTTCGCAGGGCGTGGTCAAGTGCGAAAACGTCGTTGAGTTAGAGCGAGAGTCCGCGCGAATGCTGATCGATTCCGATTTGCTGTTGATACAAGAGTTCACGCCATCGGACTTCGACTGGCGCGTGGGTACCTTCGACGGCGAAGTTCTGTTTGCCTGCCGCTATCACATGGCGCGTGCGCACTGGCAGATCGTCAAGAAGACGGAGGCGGGTTCGTTCCGCTATGGCCGCGTGGATTCGGTTCCGCTTGATGAAGTTCCGGATGAGGTGCTGAAAATCGCGCTACGCGCCGCGGCCACCATCGGGAAGGGTTTGTACGGAGTCGACTTGAAGCAAATAGGCTCGCGCGTGGTGGTTACGGAAGTGAACGACAATCCCAATATCGATGCGGGTTGTGAGGACACGGTGCTGAAAGATGAGCTGTATTTGATAATCATGCGCGGCATCTTGAAGCGCGTCGAAGCGCGCAAGCAGGGATAAGAATCATGACGCGCTCACTCGGTTTGTTTGAGGGCTATGGCATCGAGATCGAGTCGATGGTGGTGGATGCGGACACACTCGAAGTGCGTTCGATTGTCGATTTGTTGCTGCGCGAATTCGCGGGCAGCGATGAGTGGGTCGGCGATGTTGAGGCGGGCGAGATCGCAATCTCGAATGAATTCGTCGCGCATGTGGTGGAGCTTAAGACCAACGGACCGGCCAAAAGTTACTCGGGCTTGGAGAGCGAGTTTCGAGGCTGTTCGACGCGCTTGAACGAGTTGCTTCGAGAATGGAACGCTCGCTTGTTGCCGACCGCCATGCACCCCTGGATGAATCCAGTTGCGGAGACCGAATTTTGGTCTCACGACAACAGCCCGATCTACCGCGCCTACCACGCGCTTTTCGATGCGCGCCGACACGGTTGGGCGAACTTGCAGAGCGTGCACCTCAACTTGCCCTTCGCCGACGAGCGGGAGTTCGCGAAGTTGATGGCGGCGATTCGACTCGTGTTGCCGTTGATTCCGGCTCTGGCGGCCAGCTCGCCCATCGTCGAAGGCAACGCCACGGGCATGTTGGACAACCGCTTGCACTTCTATCGGACAAACTCGGAGCGCGTGTCGGCGATGACGGGCGAAGTCATTCCCGAGGCCATCTTCGACGTCGAAACGTATCGCAAGGTTGTGCTGGGTGCGATCGACGTTCAGTTGAAGGAGCGCGGCGCGAGCCAAGTCCTGATGGGCAACGAGTGGACCAACGCGCGCGGAGCGATCGCGCGTTTTGATCGCATGGCGATCGAGATTCGATTGATCGACGCGCAAGAAAACGCCTTGGCGGATTTGGCGATCGCGGAAGCGGTGAGTCAGTTGGTCCAGTCCATGGTAGAGGAGCGCTGGATGTCGTTCGAGGATCAGTGCGCATTTTCGAGCAAGCCCTTGGTGAACCTGTTGATCGACACGATTGAACGCGGACCCGATGCGGAGCTCGCTAGTTCCGACTTTGTGCGCGCCCTCGGTGGGGACCCGGCCAAGTTGAAGTCGGTTGGCGCGTTGCTTCGCCATTTGATTCCCGACAACTTCGAGGGCGCGCCGGAAGCCCGTGCGGCTCTTGACGTCGTGCTCGAGCAAGGCACGCTGTCGCAACGCATTTTGCAGCGCTTGGGAACTCGATTCGACCGCGATGCTTGTCGCGAACTCTATCGGGAACTGGCCGATTGCCTTGATTCGGGAAGAATCTTTCTGCCGTGAATTTAGTCCTCTCCAACGAACACGGTGGCAATCGGATTCCGGCTCGCTATCGCGCGCTCTTCAAGGGGGCAGAAACGATTCTGGATTCACACCGCGGATGGGATCCGGGTTCTCTGCAGTTCGCGAAGCAATTGGCGCAGTGCACGCGGGCCCCGCTTGCCTACTGCGAGACTTCGCGGTTGATCGTCGATCTCAATCGTCCACTCACGCATCGCAAGTTGTTCTCGGAGTGGACCCGCCCGCTTCCCGACGAGGAACGCCAAACCTTGATTCGACGTTGGTGGCAACCGCATCACGCCCAAGTCGTCGAAAATATCGAAGCGGGTGGACGCGGACCCAGCTTACACCTTTCGCTGCATTCCTTCGTGCCCGTATGGGAAGGCGAAGCGCGCAAAGTGGACGTCGGCTTTCTTTATGACCCAAGTCGCCAATTGGAGCGCGAGTTCGCCGGTCTGTGGATTGAGCAAATCCGTCAACGTGCTCCCGCGCTTCGCGTGCGGCGTAACCAACCCTATCGCGGAATCGATCCGGGCTTGATCCCCGTGCTGCGTTCGCGATTCAGTGCGCGTAGTTACGTGGGCATCGAACTCGAAATTTCACAAGCCTTTCCGCTCGGCCCCGCCGCACCTTGGCGCAAGTTACGATGCGACTTAATAGAGACCTTCGAAGTTGTGCTAAAAGAGTTTGACTAGGTCGCACGCACCGAACGAGCAAGTTCATTATCAGGAACTGAATGGCTTGCGCCGCCGTTCCTGAATTACTCGCTTTCATGCTCATTCGATCTTGGCTCAATTGAAGGCCGTACTCGAGCTTTGCGTCTCACAATCGGTCAGTCGCCGTTTCTCGGTAAGTTCAACTGGCAATTTATTTGAGCTGAAGAGACGTAGCGCAGACGATGCACTCTGCGGGATTTATTCACTCGCCCCTGACGATAGGGGAGCTCGATCTGAAAGTGGATTGTGCGCGTGGCAAAATGTCACTTCACGCTCGAGTCCAACGGCAGCCGATCGAAACTTCCGTGGAGGATGAGCGGTTGCGGCGGCCAACCGAGAGGCGTTCCGGCTTCTGCATCTTCGCAGTGAGCGACCTCGATATCGAAGTTGCCGCTGAGGTCGGTGGAATCGGACAGTTTGGTGGTACTGAACGAACCGATGGCGTAGTCGTCGGGACGGCAGCGAACTCTGCGCGGGCGCTCTTCGAATAGGAGGTCGAAAACCACGTGGGTTTCAGAAGTAACGCGACCTTCACCGTCGCGGACGATGACGAGGTTCCAGTCGTCAGAGCTTAGTTCGAGTCGCTCATAGCCGACGTCGCCGATAGAAGCGCCCGGGCTGCTGGAATCGAATCCCAAGTGCTCTTCAAGGTCGAACAATTCGGGCGGCAGAATACCGCCGAGCGGCAGGCCCATGCGCGGACGAATGATCTGCACGACGAAGGTCGGTTCCGACGAAGAGCCGGGGACTATCGTGGGGACCGGACGATCTGGTTTGTTGACGACGACTATCAAGGCGAAGACGACGAAAACGCCGACCAGCATCATGAGCATAGTGGGGATTTTCGACGGTTGTGAATTGGGCGTCATGAGTTGCTCTTGGTTCACGTTAGGAAAAAGCTCTCGCCATTCAGTATGAGCGCTGGCAATCCGTGCACGTTCGTAACTACCAGCATACTGGCATTGGAGCGCTTCAAACTTCTTCGTTTCACAATGTAGTCGAGGTCGCGCGCATCGACCTAGTGCGCGGGAGGCGGCCCAATCCAGCGGTTCTGACGCCATCTAATGCCAAACGTGGATCTAGTTCAAAATATTGGCTGCCGATAAACGGACCTCCCAGCCCCTCATGCCTAGGCCTCGTTGATTGTTCGCAAGATCTATCTCATCGGGGCAATCGCTTCCCAGACCATGTACACCGTATGAAAATCATCGCCATCGTTCTGACGATTTGTTGTTTCAGCTCGGCATGCCAAAGCGTTGAGCTTTACTCGAAGCGCCGCGTAGATGATTTCCGCGATTGCTTCGCCTTGGCTATCGCGCCAGGCACAGGAGACGCAACATCTTTAGCGGTCGGCATCGAACTTCCAGGGCCGTTCCCTTTCGGACTCGGCGTTGCCGAAGGAACAGCCTACGGAATGGTGGGGCGCAAGTTCGGAGCGACTCAATACAGCGTGGAAAACGCGACGGTAATTACGACTACGGCGACCGTTGCAATTCTCTATCTGCTCGCGATGACCAATGCCAATATCAGTTCCAGCTCGGGGCTCGATCTCGACTTCCTGTTCGACAAAGACCAAAGCCTGAAGCTTTCACGAAGCAAGCGCCACGTCAGAAACAAAGACCGAAGCTTCCGAGTAGGCGCGCACGCGGCACTCTCCTCAACCTTCGTCTACGCCGACGTAGAACTCGCCGAGATCGCGGATCTCTTCCTCGGTCTCTTCTTCGGCATAGACTTCATGAAGGACGACGTCCGAACGCTAAAGAGCAACGTGACGCCGGAGCCAAGCTAGAAGCCGTTCATAGCGCGACCAACGGATTCGAGGCGCAACTTTTTGTTCTCTTCTACAGAGGTGCGCCGATGACGACGAAGCCGGCCCAGTAGTAAGGGTCGGCGTAGGGCGTCAACTGTGCGGAATCTACGCGAGTAGATTGCGACGATTCGCCACCGCTTCGTTCGCGACTGGATGATGAGTCTTGGAATGCTTTCGAGGCTTCGCGGATCTCAGGACGCGAGGCAGAACGAAGCCATTCGCGCGCTTCATCGAGTGCTTTCGCGATGGGCAGGCCTTCCGCGGGCGCGCGCATTAGATTTTCGTAGAAGCGATTCATCAGTAGCGCTGCGGCAACGTCGTGGACACGCCAGCGATACGGCGGCGATACGGCGATACGGAGCCAGGACAAAATCCACCGGGGCAAGACAATGGGGAGCGAGCCAAACGGCTCGCTCCCCATTGTCTTGCCCCGGTGGATTTTGTCCTGGCTCCGTATCGCCGTATCGCCGCCGTATCGCTGGCGTGTCCACGACGTTGCCGCGGTCAGTCCGTTCAGGGAGTTCATGTAGAATCCCCAGCTACTTTCGCCACCTGTCACCCGCTCGCTCTTACCTCATGTCTGCCGACGCCAAGTTCGATCCTTCCACCGATCCGCTGCTCAGCGATCTCCCTGTCTTCGACGGCTACTGCCTGCTCCCACCTTGTGCTATTCGTGGCCCTATCGGTCGGGGTGGAATGGGTGTTGTCTATCGCGGGCAGCACATCGACTTCAACATCGACGTGGCGGTCAAGTGCCTCGATCCGGCGCTGGCGAAATCGAATCCGAGCTTCATCGAGCGCTTTCAACAAGAAGCCCGTTCCGCCGCGCAGATCAATCATCAAAACGTCGTGCGCGTTTTCACGATCGGCGAGGCGCATGGTTTGCATTACCTCGTCATGGAGTATGTCGAGGGCGAGACGGCGAACGAGCGCGTGCGGCGCAAAGGCCCGCTCGACATTTCGGAAGCCTTGCAGATCGCTCTCAACGCAACGCGGGGATTGGCTTCGGCGCACAAGGCCGGTTTGGTTCATCGCGACGTCAAGCCCGACAACATTCTGATCTCACCTTCGGGCGAGGTGAAGTTGGCCGACTTGGGGTTGGCCAAGTCCGCGGCGGCCGAAGGCGGAATGACACACACCGGAACGGTCTTGGGTACGCCCAAATATATGCCGCTCGAACAGTGGCGCTCAGCGAAAGCGGCTGGTCCTCCGGCGGACGTCTATTCGATGGGCGCGACTTTGTGGTTTTTACTCGTCGGTCGGGACGCCATTAAGGGCGGCGCTCCACTCGAAGTATTAGAGCGCGTTTCGAACGAAGCCTTTCCGGACTTGGCGCAAGCGCGACCGGACGTTCCGGCTGAGATTGTCGAAATCGTTCAGCGGTGCACGCAGAAGCTTCCCGAAGACCGTTTTGCGAGTGCAGTCGAATTGGTCGAAGCGTTGGAGGCGGTTACGCTCGCGAATAAGACCTCGTTGGTCGACGCGGGGTGCGGATCGCAAGTGATTGCGAAGACGCTCGTCTCTCCGCCACCGCAGAAGACATTGACCGAATTGCGCGTGCGCTTCGGAAATGGCGAGGAGTCTGAAACAGCCGAATCAAGCTCGAAAACGTCCGGTATTTGGAAGCTCGCTGTTGCGACCTTGGTCATCGCATCAATCGCGTTCGGACTTTGGTGGAAAGATCAACAGAGCGAAGAACCCTCGCCGGTTCCAGGTTCTGAAATCGTCACCCCGAATGAAAAGGGCCAGCCAGGAATTTTAGATCCGACCGCTGGCGATGAGGAAGAGCAAGCGGAGGCTGGCAAGACTGAGCCGGAACCGGAAGTTCCTGACAGTGACCAGGTAGCCGAACCGGATCCGGTTCCGAGCGGGCCTGACGTTTCAATCGAAGGGCCGTTGGCCACCGAAGTTTGGTTTGCCGCGGACACCGAACGCGGATTCTTGGACAAGGCCTTGTTGGCTTACGACCAAGACTTGATTCGAGTGCGCAGTGAGGCGAGCAGTTCGACGGGGCGCATTCAAGCCGATGCGCAGACAAAATTGCGCTTGCACGAACAGCGGATTAGTCCAGCCATCGAGACTTTTCGATCAGGCCGATCCGTTGCAACTGCGCGTGCAACGCTCAATCGCTTTGAAGACCAAGCGCGCGGTCGTTCGAATTGGAGGGGGGCATCCGCGAAGACTGCTCAAACTAAGTTAGAGGAAGCGCGAGAGGTTTTGGAGGGGGCACGTTCCGAACTGAATACCAATGCTGGAGTGCTCTCCGCTCTGACTGCCTGGGAAGCACAAAGTTCAAAGTACCAAGGCTTGGGAACAGACCTCGACTGGACCGCGCTGAACTGGAGTCGAGCGGAGTTGGATTTGGCACTAACCGAGAAGACCAAAATCGCCGACACCGACTTGGCGGAGGGACATTTCAGAAACGCATCGATTGCCTATCGCGAGTTGGCCCGCATCGCGCAACAATCCGAAGCGACATTGATTCAAGTCGGCAAACTGATCGCGAGTCGTGCTGACTTCCGCAAAGCGCGCACGGAACTTGCAACTCTGAATCTGGAGAGCTTGGACGCCATCTCGAAGTTCGCTCCAGAACTAATCGAGGCCCGAGAGTTCGGCGAAAACGGTCAATCGACCGAATGTTATCGAGCGCTCGCGCGGATGACGGACGAGCTGAATTCTCGCGTCAAATCGATGCGGCCTTACGCCAAAGCAGAGCAAAACTGGCAATCCACCTGGGAAACCTGGCTGGATCTCTCCCGCCCCGCCGGATCAGCGGTGATGACGAGCCAGGCAGCCAGCTTCGGGAGTGAGATCAAGGGAGCCCAGTCCTCACGAGAATCGGCGTTGGAGGACCTAGAAGTTGGAACGCCCGCCGCTTTGACAGCAGGAGTAGAAAAACTCCGATCGGCCACGACCACGCTCAATGCCGCGGTTAATAAACTGGACAACCAGCCCCCTAGCCTCCAAACGGCCACCCCTTCCAGTGGCCCCTTCTTACTTTCCGACCAACCCACGGTTCGACTGGTCTTCGACGAAGCCCTGAGCGCGGCCAGCATCGCCGGACAGTCGCTCTCCATCACCGGCAAGATCGCCGAAGGCCGTTTGAGCCTTTCAGGTGCAATGAGCGAGTTGCCGTGGAAGGTTACGGACCTGTTCGGCAACTCGAAGGAGGGGATTCTCCGAGTCAGTCTCACCAAAGAGCGTGCTCCATCGGGATGGAATGCAGTTGGACAATCGGTGGGCGAGGACGGTTGGTTCGAGACGGTCGTGGACCCAAAGTCGGGGATTGTCTTTAAGTTGATCCCTTCAGGCACGTTCCTGATGGGCTCGCCCGAGAGTGAGGAAAGTCGTGGGAGCGACGAGACTCAACATTGGGTGAAGATCACAAAGCCCTTCTACATGGCCGAAACGGAAACGACCCAAGAGCAATGGCGCAAGGTCATGGGGACGAGCCCAAGCCATTTCTCGGGCAGTAATCGGCCCGTAGAACAGGTCTCATGGACTGAAGCAAAAGAGTTCTGCGAGAAGATCGGCGGAGTTCTGCCGACTGAATCGCAATGGGAATATGCCTGTCGTGCGGGAACGTCAACACCGTTTAGCTTTGGAGCAACGATTTCGACGAGTCAGGCAAATTACAACGGGAACTACACCTATGGCTCCGGTGAAAAGGGGAGTTATCGCGAGAAAACGACGGATGTACGCTCGTTTTCCGCGAACGGGTGGGGCTTATTCGACATGCACGGGAATGTCTGGGAGTGGTGCTCCGATGGCTTTGGCGACTATCCAAGTGGTAGTCGTTCATCTCCCGCACGGGACCCCAAAGGTTCCTCCAGCGCGTCCTCTCGCATGCTGCGGGGCGGGTGCTGGTACTACGACCCGAGGTACCTCCGCGCGGCCTACCGCGGCTACAGCGGCCCCGGTGGTGGCAACTACTTCTTAGGGTTCCGCGTTTCCAGGATTCCTTGATTCCCTTTGCCCTTTTTATCTTTCCTTTTTTCTACCGCGATTTTTTGAGGGAGGTGACGCTTGCCAAATCAGGATCGGGATTCAGAACCGTCGATAGTCCCGGCGGGAAAGGTGGGACGTGGCTCGCCCGCTGCGCGGAAGTTGGAACCCCAAGCGGTGGTTCTGGCGGGCGACGTTTTGCGATGGGCAATACCAAAGGTAGGAACCTTCCCTCGCAATATCCGCTACGGCCTGGGTTCACGCATTGAGGGCGCACCTATGGATGTGCTGGAAGAGCTCGTCTCCGCTCAATACGCACGCGGCATGACTTGAGCGGTCACGTTGTTTAGAGCCGACAGAAGCGTGGCTGTTTTGTTCCCGACTACTCCGCCTCTAACGCACCCG
>JBLINP010000035.1:0-23771 GCA_047639415.1 Planctomycetota bacterium
GCGAGCCCGATCCGGCTAGCGTGCACGACAAGCTTCGAGGAAGTATCGAAGAGGGACTGTTTCGCTACGACAACGGTCGCGTCTTTCGCGATGTTGCGCGCTTGTTGCAGGCCGGTTACCCCGCAGCTAAAATTGCAGCAGATGTCGCAGCATATGACGGGAGACATGCTGAGTATGGCACTACCCATACCTTGGCTTTAGCAGCCGATGCCATGCGTTTGCTGGAGCGGTATAAAGGAACTGCTGCGCTCTACGCCTTGGGACCGGTGCTCGATCTGTGCGGCGAAAGCAATCAACGCATGCCGGCCAGATCCTACCCCGAGCCGGTGGATTGTGCGCGTGATCTGATGGGGGGCGAATTACGCAGTGCTATCGAAGCTGAAGATGTTGCGCGCGCCGATGGAATTTTGCTGAGCGCCTTTGACGCCGGTGTTCCCCGAGCGGAAATCGAATCCTGGATCTACGCGGCTCTCTCCGATCACTTCCTCAGTTTCGGGCACCCTCTGATTTACTTAGTCAAAGCTCAGGAGTTGTTCGAAAGCGCGGGGGACGAACGCGCGTATGAAATCCTGTCGGGCCATCTGTTCGGGATGATGTATTCAACCCGCGAAGACACCCTGCCCTACATGGCCTCCTATGCGAAGCGTCTCAAAGCGCTTGAAAACGACTTGGTGGATTTGTGGAAAGCTGCGGACGGAAGTTCCGAAGTCGATGTCGAGTTCGTTCGAAACGCCGTGCTCGATGGGACCTCAAGCGAAGCCTTTGACTCCGTGCTCGACGCTTTGAAAACCGGTGTCGCACCGTCCGAGTTGGCCAGGGTTCTAGTCGGCGCCGCGGCGCATCGCCTTCTTCGATTCAACGTTGCCTTGGATAGCGATCCGGGCGTTACTGAGAATTGGTTGTGGGCGACGCATCGCTTCACCTTTGCAAGCGCCGTTCGCAACGCCATGGAGCGGTTTTCTGATCCGCTAGCGCTGCGCTTCCTCTTTCAAAGCGTGATGTTCACGCATTCAGGTCGAGCGATGGATTTAGACGAGTCACTGCGTGTTTCACAGAAATCGGAACCCGCTAGTGTGACAGAAATCGTTGCCTCGATTGCGGCGAGGAAAGCGGATCTTGCCGTGGCGCAAACCGAGGCCTACCTCCAAAGCAAAAGCGATTTGTCGACGTTAAAAGCTGCGCTAGACGAACTGTGCCTTGCGGATGGTTTGGTTCGACCGATCGTTGTCGCGCATGGCATCAAAACCACGCTCGCAGCGTGGGAGGAATACGACGCACTCGAAGGCCTCTCCGATCAGGCCATTCCGCTTTTGGCGGCCGTGCGCTTTTTAGCATCGCCAGTTGTCGAACGCCGCGTCCGCGAATTAGCAGGTCGTTCGCTGGATTGGGTCGTTGAGGGAGTGATGCCCAAAAAGTTAACTCAATAGGTATTAGAGCGTGCCGCCGCGCTCCTGATTGACAGTTTTGAGGGTGGCGCTTACGGTCCCTAAGGACTTACCTCTCCATCATCCCGCGACTCGGATCGAATGCTTCACCTCACCGCTTCTACATTCTCGCCCATTCTGTCTCGCGCGATCGCTCTGCTTGCGGTCACGGTGCTGTCGAGCTCAGTGAGTGATGCTCAACTGATTAAGGCGCAGGCTCGAACGACAAAACAGGACGTCTCGCCTGCATTGGAGCGGCGTTTTCAACGGCTCGATATGGTTGGGCGAAGCTTGCCTGAATACCCCGGCTTCACCTTTAGTGAATCATTCTTCGAGGGGACCCCCGTAGAGTTTGCGATCGACCCCGCCGATCACGTTCGACTCGATCCCGGGGTTTACGATGTCTACGTGATCTTGCGAACGACGGGGGAAGATTTCGATCTTGGCGCACAACTAATTGATGTGCGTGGAATGCCGCAGTCCGTAGTGCTGTCCAACGGAACGCTAGCGGGGAATGCAGTCACGCTCGATACCGGCGCACTGTCTGGTGATGCAGGAATCGGTTTTGGAGTCGGCTACGACGTAGTTCTCGATGTAGACGGCAACGGGCAACTGTCGCACGGTGACTTTATAGATGGGCGTCGCGAGATTGCCGGCTTCTATGTCGTTCGCGATCCAGCTAGCGTGGGCCCGTTGGCCGTAACCGAAACCAGTTACTTCGTGACGGGCGTCAAGTCGGGTTTTGAAGGGGAAAATAGTTTTTATCCCACGAACATTGCCTCGATGGGGAAGTTGCCATTGGTCGTGATCAGTCATGGCAACGGGCATAACTACAATTGGTACGACCACATTGGTAAGCATCTTGCATCTTACGGATTCGTGGTCATGAGTCATGAAAATGACACGGTGCCTGGCATTGAAACGGCGTCGACAACGACCATCGATCATACCGATGCATTCCTAGGAAGTTTGGCGACGATCGAAGGTGGTGTGTTCGACGGACACATCGATACGAACACGATTATTTGGATTGGGCACAGTCGTGGCGCAGAAGGGATTGTGCGCGCCTATGACAAAATCGTTGACGAGGAAGTATTTCCGGCCAACTACGACGCGAATGACATCGTTGGATTGTCGAGCATTGCGCCGACCGTCTTCTTGAACGCCAGCAAGAGCGATCCTCACGACGTTCCGGTTAGTCTTTGGACGGGAGCTGCGGATGCGGATGTCAATGGCTGCGCGAGTACTCCGATTACGTTCACCTTTTTGATTCACGAGCGCGCAATCGGCGATCGCTACTCAATCCATATGCACGGAGCGGGTCACGGTGCCTATCACAATGGGGGCGGCAGTTTGGTCGCGAGCGGGCCTTGCAGGCTGACACGCGCTGAGACACACGCGATCATGCGTTCGTACTTGTTGCCGCTGGTTTATCAGTACGCGTTCGCTTCGCCTGCCGCTCCAGAGTTTCTATGGCGGCAATATGAGGACTTTTCATCACCCAACCTGACGCTCAGTTCTTGCGTCGTTGTAAATAAGACTTATCAGGTGCGAAGCTCGACGCGATTCGTAGTCGACGATTTTCAAGACGCGACCGATTTCTTCATGAGCAGTTCGGGTGGCGCGGTTTCGAAAAACGTAGGCGGTGTAGGTGAGCACAGCCTAAATGATCCGAATACGACATTCACCTTCGTGGCGAGTCAGCCGTCCAACGGGATGACCATGTCAATCAATGGTGCGGCGCGGCGGGGGACGACGTTTGGATGGACGGCCGACAACAAGTTCATGGAGTGGGAAGTGGTTGCTGGGCAACGTAACTTCAGCCTTTGGGATACGCTCACTTTTCGCGCGTGTCAGGTTACTCGGCATACGAACACCATCGCCGAGTTGGGATCGATCACCTTTGACGTCACGTTGCGTGACGAATCTGGTTTGACAAGCACAATCAATATTGGAGCGTACGGCGGCGGTGTGGAAGAACCGTATCAACGCACTGGATGTGGAACCGGCACAGGCTGGGCAAACTTCTTTGAGAGCATTCGCATTCCGATTCAGGATTTCGTCAGCGAGCAAAGCGGAGTTGATTTGAAACGCATCGAAGCGATTCGCTTCGACTTTGGAGCATCGCACGGAAGTGCGGTTGGCAGGTTAGCGCTGGATGATCTCGAATTGATTGTCGACTAGTTCGCGAGCACTTGGCGGAGTCTGCAGATCAATGCCCCATATGAGGCCTCTGAAGCCTCCTCGCGTTGACATAAATTGAGAGGGCGCTTACGGTTCAGCCTCTCCCTCACCCCCTCACCCAACCCATCCGTATGAATTTCAAGAATCTGGTGACCGTTTCGCTCACCAGCCTGTTGCTTGCAGGTATTGCCAGCGCGCAATTCAGTAAAGCTCCTGGTACAAGCGTGAGCACACGGCAACTCTTCACCAGTCCATTTGACGTGATCGAAGTGGACCTGGCTGGTCGCACACTGGGAGCCTTTCCGGGCTTCTCTTTCGTTCAATCCTTTTATGAAGGTACGCCGGTCGAAATTTCGCTCGACCTAGCGAGCAACCCTAACTTGACTGGCGGTTCTTTTGAGGGGTATGTCGTTGCTCATAAAACGCCCGCACAATGGGCCGCGCAGAACTTACTCGTAGATGAGCGCGGTGGTTCGCAGACCATTAATTGGGTTGGTGGAACCTTGGCCGCGAACGCGGTGACGATCGACACGGGTTTGCTCTCGGGCGACGCCGGACTTGCACTGGGTGTCGGATACGACATTGTCATCGACGTCGACGGTAACGGCAGATTGTCGGACGGCGACTTGATTGACGGTTACAGTCAAGAAGCGGGCTTTTATGTCGTTCGTGATCCCGCTGAACGCGGACCTCTGCTCGTTACGGAATCCGACGTTTTCGTGACAGGCGTTAAGGCTGGCTTCGAAGGCGAGAACCTGTTTTATCCGCAGACGATCTCCAGCATGGGGCAATTGCCTTTGGTCGTGATCAGTCACGGCAACGGGCACAATTACAATTGGTACGACCATCTGGGAGTGCACTTCGCCTCTTGGGGCTTCGTTGTGATGAGTCACCGGAATGACACGGTGCCGGGAATTGAAACCGCATCGCAAACGACACTCGAGCACACGGATGCGTTTTTAGGTAGCCTCGACACGCTCGATGGCGGAATCCTTGACGGACATGTCGATGCCAGTCAAATCATTTGGATTGGTCACTCACGTGGTGCCGAGGGCATCGTGCGCGCTTACGACAAGATAGTGGACGGATTCTATGTGCCGACCAACTATGTAATCGACGCGATCAAGGGACTGTCGAGCATCGCGCCGACGATCTTCCTCAGTAAGGACGATACGAACCCGCATGACGTGCCCTTCCACCTATGGGTTGGAGCCGCGGACGCCGACGTTAGTGGTTGCGCGAGCAGTTCCGTCGTCTATTCATTCCTGACGCACGAGCGCGCGACAGAAGATCGCTTCTCCACTTATTTGCACGGTGCGGGTCACGGAGCATTTCACAACGGTACGGGGTCATTAGTTGCTAGTGGACCTTGCCAGCTGAATCGCCGAGGAACGCACGATGCGATGAAGATGACGTTGATTCCGCTTATTCATCACTACCTATATGGCGCGCCAGCTGCGGATGAATTCCTCTGGCGCCAGGACGAAGAATTCGTTCCACCCGTCCCGACCGTTGATCCTTGTTACGTTCTGAACAAGACGTATCAAAGGCGATCTCAACGGCGTGTCGTGATCGATAACTTCCAAACCTCCAACACGCTCATCGAAAGTAGTTCAGGCGGTCAGGTGATCCTGGATGTCGATACGCCCTTCGAAGGTGTGATGGATGATTCGAATACGAACTTCACTCATAGTGGAGCTGAGCCTATGAACGGCATGCTGTATTCAATCGGTACCGAAAATTCCCGAGGGATGGTCTTTGGCTGGAGCGCCGACGGGCAATCCATCGAATGGGAAGTACTTGGAACGGACAGTGATTTCACTGGCTACAAGTGGCTCTCGTTCCGCGCTTCCCAAGTTACGCGCGACCCCAATACAATTGCGGTTCTCGGCGATCTAACCTTCGACGTGGAACTGCGCGACGATCTGGGCAACGTTAGTGCGATCAACATCGGCGCCTACGGTGGCGGAGTTGAAGAACCCTATCAGCGTACGAGTTGCGGGACCGGTGTCGGTTGGAGCAACTTCTTTGAGACCATTCGTATTAGTTTGACCGATTTTCAAACCGACGGGAGACCCATCGATCTCTCGCGCATTGAGGCCGTTCGCCTCGTCTTCGGTAGTTCTTCCGGCTCGGCTCTCGGCCGCATGGGCATCGATGACCTGGAGTTGACCAATGAGTAATTCAAACCGATTCAATCGTAAGCGCTTCGCGCTTGGAACTGTGCTTGTAGTGGCTTGCGCTACTGCCGTTGTCACGGCTTTCGACAAACGACGTGAAGTCGCGAGCGAGACCTTTGCTGGTAGTTCCGCGGAGGTACATTCGATTCTGGCTGCTTTGCCGATCGAATTGACCAAGCCGTTTACGCACGATTGGAGTGCTGAGCGCGCTCCCGTACAAACGGGTTGGCTGCTAGCTCTGGAGGTCGAGCCCGAGATGTTGGTTCCGCATCAAGTTGCGGATCCGGTGCTCTACGTCGGCGATCAAGCTGTCGAACGTATCAATCGCGGTGACGAATCCGGACGCGTGATCGTCATCGTTCCGAAGCGCGTGGATTTGTCGAGCGCTCCGATCTACTTCGGTACGGCGGCGCTTCCCGAGAGCGTGGACGCGACAACGCGTTCAGCCGAATTAAGCCTGGCGCGGCAGAATGGAGCCAAAGCCTTTTCGGCAGCAACTCTCGAGCTCGCCTACGAAAAGGGCTTGAGTGGTTCGGATACAGAAGTTGTCGAATTCGCCGATCGCCATCAGCTCCTGGACTTCGCTGCACAGTGGATCTACGAGTACTGCCCCGATGAATCCGACTTCGCTTCGAAGCTGCTGCGCATTCCGAGCGGTAAGTAGAACAGCTTCTGATTCCATTGAAAAACGCCGCGTGGCTCGAAGCCGCGTGGCTTTTTTTTATTGGGGGGGACAAATACGGTTGCTGACGCTCTTCAGGACCGTGTAACGATTGATGAGTTGATCGCTTTCATCGAATCGGAGTTTGCCGCCAGGAACACCAATCTTCTGAGCGCCAACATGGCGTTCAGATCTTTTATCTAGTTTAGTGCCGCGCTTTTCGGGACGGTGGCGTCAAGGGGGAGATCAGAGGATGCTAACCCAGGAAAATTCATGTCACCGGACGCTTCAAATACACTCGTAGAGGGCTTGATCCACCACGAGAGCTTCGTTCGCAGCACTCTTCGGGGATTGCTCGCTGACGAAGGGCAGATTCAAGACGCTCTCCAAGATACTTGGTTGAAGGTTCTAGGTCGTCCAGCTTCGGAACTTGATTCGGTACGCGAGCCTCGTACGTGGCTCGCACGAATCGCACGTAACGTTGCATTGTCTACGGGCCGAACAAATCGAAGCCGGGCGCGACGCGAGCTCGCTGCGGAAGCGCGGGGTGAACTTGGATCGCCTGAAGATAGCCTTGTGCGCATTGAGACTCGGCGAAAGGTCGTGGATCAAATCGTGGGACTTGAGGAACCCTATCGCTCGGTCATCTTGCTTCGGTATGAGCAGAATTTAGAGACAGCGGAGATTGCGAAGAAGTTGGGGCGTACTCAAGCGACAGTACGTTCACAACTCAGTCGAGCGCAAAGGACATTGAGAGAGAAGCTCGATCAGGAGTTTGGAGACCGTCGCGTATGGGGAGCGCTCGTTCTTCCACTCGCGATTCCAATCAGGGGCGTTCTGCCGATCGCCATAGGAGTCGCGGCGGTAAGCGTTGTCGGAGTGTTGACTTGGACGCTAATGAACATGAAACCGTCGAACGGTCCACATGTGGGTGTACCTACACTTGCCTCAGGTTCGATTTTGCGGCCTAACCCAGCTCTATCCGTGTGGAGTCGGTCTCAACGCACGGAAGTTCCAGCGAATGCGAAACCAGTTGAGATTGTGGAAGAAGTTGCGGTTGTGGAAGACAGACAAGTTCGTCAACTGCGTCTGCCCACTGTCGATCTCTTCGACATCAAGTTTTTTGATCGTGTATATCCTGGGTCTTTTAGCTTCGAGGATGCACGTCGCGAAGACCCGTATGACACCCTTCGTGGGGATTGGGACATTGGGTTCAGTGACGGCAAAATCTGGCTAAACAACGCTGTTAACGACCGCAGCTTTGGACTTGATTTGGGAGAGCTTTCACCTGAGTGCTTGGGTGACGAAACGTCAATCGATCGCCCGCTTGTGGAATTCTTCGACGTCGTCGAGGGCCATTCCTACTTTTTTTATAGCTATGACGCCAACACGGGCTTAGCCGGAGTTCTTTACGTCCGGAAGCATACTCCGGAGCGGAAGTGTACGTTGGATTGGTATGTGACGGACGGAACCGGAAGTGGTCAGGGCTCCTTAGTCAATCCATCGGGCAACGACGAACTTGCGAACACTCTAGTTCGTCTGCGGCGTGAAGCGATCGAACAGAAAGGATTACTAGAGAAGCCGCGAGTGTTCCTCCAAGCACGTGCAGATTGGAAGAGCAATCCAAACATCCTCAAGCTTCACATGAATGGTCCGGGTAGCTATTTAGGCGAATGCCGTAGGGAGCCCATCGACTTCGCGGTGCCGCTTGCCGAGAGTGAACGTTCCAGTTCTTATTTCGAGGGTGGCTGGATCCCTGCGGATAAGGCTTTCATCGTCAAGCATATTCGCTACACGGGTACGGCCTATGGAGACCGTCGACGTCGTGGACAGTTCAAGCTTGTAGTCGGTGGTGAAGTCTTGGTGGATCTCGAAAATTGCTCAGATCCGATCAAAGGAGATTGGATTGGGGAGATCGAGCTTAGGCCTGGCGATGAGAGTAAAACCTATCTCGGGATTACTGGCGCAAGCACGGGAGAAGTCCTGATGGAAGGCTCGCTTGTCGACCGTCGAATAGAAGGTGGATTCGGAGCGCAAAACATGGGCTTCTTAAATGTCGATTCTAACGCAACGAAAGAAATCGATGCTCGCCCAATGGAGCAACCTCGGATTGTCCTGCAAGCGCGCTCCGCTGCGGGCGGGGGGAATCCGAATCGACTAGACATGATTGGGCGCGCGAGCATCTACATCGACAAGATTAGTGATGTTCCATTGAGCTTCGTAGACGCGCCTCCCAAAAACTATGAATCCGTTGTGTATTTGGAAGGTGGCGAAGTGGGCAAGGACCGGATCTTCGTTGTGACCAGGGCTACTTGGATTACGAGTTCGACAGGGGACTCCAATGGAGGTGGCGAATTTATTCTCGTCGTCGCTGGAGAGACTCTCGTGCAGGAGGTTAATTTGTCCGAGAGTCATGGGGGTGATTGGACAGGCAACCTGCGTGTTGTGTCGGGAGAGGAAAGCCGAACCTATCTCGAAATCACAAACTCAAGCTCCGCTGATGTGCTTTTGACCGGCTACTTCGAGAGTCTGTAGCTACACCGAATAAAAGTCGAGTTTCTCGCAACCATTTGCCGCGCGAGTGACACTCACCAGATGGTGAAAGAGGCGAAGGCCCAGGTGGAGAGAATGCTCGCAGTTTTATTCTATGCACTGGTGCCCCGCGCAAAGAGCTTCGAAAGAAACCTTTGCGCGGGCATTTTGCGCCGACCGAATGCCGAAGACGAGCGGCAGAGATAAGCAGCTACTCTGCAGCTCTTTACCTATTGTCGAGGGCGAGTAAGAGCTAAGCCCAGTGCACCAAACGCGCTAGCGAATGGTCCCAATCCGCGCCCTCACGAGCGCGAACGCGGATGCCATAGGTGTAGTTGCCTGAGCTCATCATTTCGGTGTGGCCTTTGAATATATGGTGGCCTTCATCGGATTGGCCGTCGACATCGAGAGCCACGATTTTGGGTTCGTGGATGTCTTCGTCGTCGAGTTTGTGGCCGAGTACCAGTTCGACGACGACGTCGTCGGGAGCTAGCTCGCCTAGCTCCACGTCCACGGCAGCACGTAGCTCGTCGCCGACGTGGAAGTTGTCGAGGTCGGTAACGACCGCATTGACGATCGAAATATTGCCGAACTGCTTGGTGATGCGACGGGCGCGTTTCGCGAGTTGAATGGCTTTCGCGTTCTTATCGCTGGTCAACTCGAAGTAGTTGCGCGAGTTGTCGAGGTAAGCCCAATCGCGGTATTCCGACACCATGCGATTGGAGTCGAACATTGGCGAGCAAGTTTCGAGGCAGTTCTTCACTCGTGCGAGCCATGCTTTCGGAATGCCATCGGCATCGCGATCAAAGAAGAGCGGAGTGACTTCTTCCTCAAGCAAGCGATACAAGTTCTCGGCATCCAACTCGTTTTGCAACGGTTGATCGACGAAGGTGCGCTCGTTGCCGATGGCCCAACCGTTTTGCCCGTTATAACCTTCGACCCACCAACCGTCGAGAATCGAGAGGTTGAGGCCACCATTGGCGGCGACCTTCATGCCCGAGGTGCCACTGGCTTCTAGTCGACGAATCGGATTGTTGAGCCAAACGTCGACGCCCTGCACGAGGTAGCGCGCGATCTCGACGTCGTAGTTCTCGAGGAAGAACACCTTGCCGATGAAATCTTCGTGACGCGCGAGCTCGGCGATTTGTTTGACGAGTTCCTGTCCGCTGGTGTCGGCGGGATGCGCCTTGCCGGCAAACAAGAGACGCACGGGGCGATCGGCGTTATTTAGAATCGACTTCAAGCGCTCGAGGTCGCGGAAAGCGAGGGCCGACCGCTTGTACGGTACGAAGCGCCTTGCGAATCCGATCAAGAGTGCGTTTTCATCGTCGAGTCCGGCTTGCATGCGGCGCAGCAGAGTCGGGCTGTCCTGACGCTCGATGAAGCTCTTCTTCAGCACGCTCTTGGCGTGGAGAATCAGTTCAGCTCGCGCCTTTCGGCGAACCGTCCAAAGCTGCTTGTCGTCGATGCTCTGTGTGTTTTTCACGAAGTCATCGCCGGTGACGAGGCGACCTTCAGCCCCAATTAGGGCTTTCAGATCGGCGCTCACCCAAGTGGGCAAGTGAATGCCGTTGGTGATGTGACCAACGGGAACTTCGCAAGTCAGTAGTTGCTTCCAGAAGGGTTGCAACAACTCGCGCGAGACCGCTCCGTGCAAGCGACTGACGCCATTGACCGAGTCGCTGAAGTTCAGCGCCAAGTAGGTCATGTTGAAGTCGTTGTCATCGCCTGATTGGCCCAGTCCAACGAAATCGTCCCAACCGAGTCCCGTCCAATTGGGAAGGTTGGAGAAGTAGCGTCGCATCAGATCTTCGCTGAAACGATCGTGTCCGGCGGGGACTGGAGTGTGCGTGGTGAACACGGTTGTCGCGCGAACTAGTTGCTGCGCTTGCTTGAAGGTCAGCCCTTCGTCGTGAATGAGGTCACGGACGCGTTCGATACCCGCGAAGGCTCCGTGGCCTTCGTTGATGTGCGTCGCGGCGGCTTTGATGCCTAGAGCCTTCAGGAAACGCGTGCCACCACGGCCGAGAACGATCAACTGCCTCAGTCGCATCTCGGGTTCGGCCGAGTAAAGTCGCTCGGTGATGATGCGATCTTCGGGACGGTTCTTTTCGTTGTCGGCGTCGAGCAGATAGAGGTCAACGCGTCCCACTTTGGCGCGCCAGGCGCGCAGTGTTAATTGCGAAGACGGGAGGGTGAGTTTGATCTCGAGCGGCTGGCCATCGGCGTCGCGGACGAGATCGACCGCCAAATTGCGGGGATCGTTCGATTGCTCAACGGCGATTTGTTCGCCAGCCAAGTTGAGCTTCTGTCGCATGTAACCCTTGCGATAGAACAAGCCCACAGCGACTAACGGCAAGTTGAGATCACTAGCGGATTTGAGGTGATCGCCCGCCAAGATTCCTAAACCGCCGCTGTAAATCGGAAGCGACTCGTGGATTCCGAATTCAGCGCAGTAGTAGGCAATCGGGTTCTTGGCGGTGATGGAGTTTCCGTCGCCGAGCGACAACTCGGTGACGTTGGCTTCCATGTACGCGTCGAAGCGTTTTACCAGGGCGTCTAATCGACTGACGAAGGTCTTGTCCGCTGCACAGCGCTGGAGATCCTCTTCGAACACACTGCGAAGGAAACGAATCGGGCTGTGCCCGCTGCTTTCCCAACTCAGCGGAGAGAGTTCTTTGAACAGAGCGCTGACTTCGGGTGTCCAACACCACCAGTAATTGCTGGCCAAGCGTTGCAAGCCCTGGAGTTCAGGCGGCAGAGTTGCGGTTACATCGAAGTCGAGTAGGCGCGGCTTTGAAGCAGCTGAATCGGATTCGCGGTGAACCGGAATGCTGGGCTGATAGCGTTTGACCTTGGCTTCGGCGCAACGCGTTTTGGCCGCAGCGATGGCGGACTCAAAGGCGGTGAAGTAATTCGCACCGAATCCCGCCCAAGACGTCAGGAGTGCAGAGGCACGGCAAGCGTCGGTCAGGTCTTCGATGGGAGCCTTTGCAAAACTGCGCAGGCATTCGCTTAGTTCGTCGCGTGCTTCGTCAAAGCTTTTGTGCTCGCGCGATAAAACCGTGATCCCGTTGGCTGGGGTGAGGTTCGCGTCGCGAGCCCAAACACCGAAGCCGGCGAAGTCGGATGTAATCGTCGGAACTCCGACTGCGATCGATTCCTGCGGGGTGTAACCCCAGGGCTCGTAGAAGGAGGGGAAGCAAGTCAGGTCGAAACCGCGTAAGACGGCTTCGTAGCTCATGTTGAACAGGCCGTCATCCTCACCGATGTAGAGCGGAACTTGAATCACACGAACGCGACTGCCGGGCGCGTTGTCCAGTTCGAGTGTTGCGCAACGCTGATGTACAGGGTCGTTACCGGGATCGGGAAGCTCGTGGGTGGAAATTCCGAGCGGGCCGTCGCTGGTCAACTTGCCGTCGAGGCGCTGAGCGAATTCAGGCAACAAGCCTGCGTGCTCTGCGGGAATCAGGACGAATAGAATGATTTCGCGACCCTCTTCCGAATTCAGTTGTCCCAAGGAATCGAGGAGTAGATCGACGCCTTTGTTGCTGAACTCATAACGTCCCGACGTCGCCAGTAGAACCGCGTTTGAAACGTCGGTTCCGAAAAAGCTCGAGGCCAATTCGCGAAGCATCGATTGAACTTCTGCGCGCGGGTGTGCGGCAGTCAATCCATCGACAACATCCAAGTCGATACCATTGGTGAGCAGCGGCTCGGCTTTGCGATCGTGATACGCCTCCGCTTCAACAGCTGTAATTCCGCTCACCGTTGTGAACGTATCCGCAAAGCGTGCGCACGTGCCTTCGAGTGAATGCTTGGCAGTCACGCCGCGTTCGTCAGCGGCTTCCGCCGAAGTGCGACCGTCCAAGCCTTCGACCGGAGCGACTCCGGTGGAGGCAATCGAACGGCCGAGCATGGTGGCGTGCGTCGTGAAGATGCCCGCGACCTCCGGAGTGTGATTGCGCAGGTAAAGCATGCCCGAGCCAGTCATCCACTCATGGAATTGAGCAACGGCTTGACCATGATGCGGAGCGATGAACTCTTGCCACCATCTTTCGATGACGCGGCCTGCGGCGTTGCCGAACACGACGGGTTCAACGTAATCCCACTCGCCGGTCATGGAGTCGACTTCGAACTCATCCCAGAGCTCGGTCAACAGATCGTCCTTGTGCTCATACAGCGCAGAGAACTCGACCAAGATCGTGAGCGGCTGGCCTTTGATACGCCAACGCCCGACGCGAACCGGAACGCCCATCGCACGACAGGATTCACTAAAGGCCTCGTAGCCAGGCTCTTCGTCGAACGGCGAATCCTCTTCATCCGAAAGCAACCACGGGCCGATCACCACGTAGTTGTCTCCGAGCTTCTCAGTCAGGGTTTTGGCCTTGCTTGAGACGACCGTATAGATCCCCCCAACTTTGTTGCACACTTCCCAGCTAACTTCAAACAGGTGGTAGGGTGCTTGCACTCTCTTGCTCATCTTCTAGTTGCGCGAATCTTTGCGGGGGGCTTTGGTGGGGGGCTCGAGTTTTCGTGTCGAATTCTCGGGCGGGGTGGTGGTCTCCAACCTCTTGGCGGCTTTCAATTCTTCGCGATCTGAATCGGGACTTTCCAAAGCAGCGCGGACGCGCGACTTGAGGTCAGAAAGCACGTTCATGAAAGCGATGAAAGCGTCGTGAGGAGTGGAGTAGGGGCTGAAGTACTTGTGCACATCTCCATCGGAGAAGTACTTGGTGCACATGTAGTAGACGTGGTCGGAAGTCGTCAATCTGCGCCAGTCTTCGAGCATTTCGGGATGCCCGCGTTCGGCGGCTCGGCGCACATCGGGGCCAAGTTCGTACAGCAGGCGGTTGGCTTCGCGCTGCATGTGGTTTCCGAGCCAAGCGGTCAGGTCGCGTTCGGCATCCGCCCAGGAAACGGTGCGGGGAATGTCGAGCTCCAGCTTGGGCGGATGGGCTGCGACGATTTCGGAAGGCGTTTTGAAGTCGAGGGTCGGCTCGGCGATCACTAAAGCGGGCAGTTGCTCCATGAAGTCGAAAATGCCCGTTTCGCGCCATTGGTGCTCGCCAAAGGTCTCGTAGTCCATGAAGAGCCCGGTGTATTTGGCTCGTCCGGGCACGTCGGCCAACCACTTGGCGAAGGTCGCGGCAGTGAGTGGCCACTTGTCCCAACCCTGGTTGCTAAACCGAAAGGCAATGTCGTCGGCGCGTTCGTAGGTTCTCAGCAACAGCGAAAGATTTTCCGTGGTTGCTGGGCGATAGACCTCGTGCGAACTGCGAATCCCGAGCAATTGATCGGCGCCTTCACCGAGCAAAGCGCTGAAGCCCAAGGCCTCGACGTGTTCGGCGACCTCGTTGTTGATGACCAACTCGGTGTTTCGGAATGTGACGGCGCGCTGGCCGAACAGTTCTTCGATGCGAGTGCGTTGGGCCAAAACCTGGGCGTCGAACTCATCCGGATCGGAGAGGAAGGCCAGGGAGTGGTGCGAGGTCTCACACACGATCTCGACGCAACCGGTTTCAGTCAAACGAACGAAGCTTTCCAGTGCGGCCGGATGCCAGCGCTCCATCTGCTCGAGCACCGTGCCCGTGATTGCCATCGCGAACCGAAACTTGCCGTCGTGCTTTTCGATTTGCTCGAGCAGCAACTCGTTCATCGGTACGTAGCACTTGTCTGCCACGCGTTGGAGAATGCGTTTGTTTTCGTCGTCGTCGAAGTAGCTGCCACCGCGACCGATGTCGAAGAAGGTGTAGCGCTTCAGGCGGTAGGGTTGATGAATCTGAAAGTAAAAGGCGATCGAGGTCATTGAGTGATGTCCTCATAGATGCGGAGAAAGTGTGAACCACGTTCTTCCCAGTTCATGCGTTCGACTTCGACACGACCGGTTTCCGATAGCTCATCGGTAAGTGCGGGGTAGAGCAATGTGGCCAAGATTTTGCTGGCTAGGTCTTCCACGTCCCAAAAGTCAACTTTCAGGGCGCTTTGCAAGACTTCGGCTGCGCCGCTCTGGCGCGAGATGATCGTGGGCACATCGGAAGCCATCGCTTCGAGCGTTGAAATTCCGAACGGCTCCGAAACAGAAGGCATCACGTAAAGGTCGGCCAAGGCGAACATGCGCTCGACCTGGTCGCCTTCCAAGAAGCCAGTAAAATGGGTGTGTTCTGAAATGCCTAACTGAGCGGCCCGTTCAACCATTTTGGGCCACATGTCTCCAGTGCCCGATAAGACGAACTGAACGTCCGGCATAACTTTCAAAACGCGAGCCGCAGCTTCAAGGAAGTAGTCGGGCCCCTTTTGATAAGTGATGCGGCCGAGAAACAACACGATCGGCCCTTCAATGGTCTTCTCGACTTTGAGCTTGACGCGTTGTTCGCGCTGAGTGACCGCGTTGTGCACGACGTCGATCTTGGCGGAGTCGATGTCGTAGTTTTTGCAGAGGAGCGATTTGTTGTACTCGCTCACGCAAATGATCCGATCAGCACGATCGAAACCCGCTTGTTCCACGGCGCAGATATTTAGATCAACGCGGTCGCCGCAACGGTCGTACTCACATGCATGCACGTGGAGTATAAGTGGCTTGCCACTCTGGTCAGCTGCAGCGATGCCCGCCGGAAAAGTCATCCAGTCATGTGCGTGCACGACGTCGAAGTCTTCTCGATCGCTCAGGTCTTGGACCACTCGCGCGTAGCGATTGACTTCATCGAAGAGGTCGGGTCCGTAACCACCGCCGATTTGAAGCTGTACTTCGACTCCCGTACTTGGTTGCTCGAGAACTGCGGTCGGGGCGGAAAGTTTAGAAGCTTGAGCTTTCTGATGCTTGCTCTGAGGTAGTGCGAGATTGTTCGCGTACTCCAATTCCGTCATATAAGGACGCAAGGGACTGTCGACGGCGTGCAGCTCGAAATCGAATTGGTCCGAACCGGACAGAGCTGCAACGATTTGTGCGATTGGAGTAGCGAGAGCCGGCGACGGAGTCGTTGGTGCGGTGATCACGACATCCGAAGCCGAAACCAAATCAACTCCATTCTGTGGTTCATCACCGTGAAGGTGAGGTACGACGAACGCGACTTTGACGCCGTTTTGAATGAGGCCTTCAGAGATTCCAAGGCAAGCCGTTCCAAGGCCACCGGAAATGTGTGGCGGGAATTCCCACCCGAGCATCAAGACTTTCATGGTTTGCGCTCCTCGACCATTTTGAACGCACGCAGCAATTCAGACGTGCTCCAGGCCTGGGCGATGGAACCACCGGCTGTGTGCGGCGGGTCGCCATCGAAGACTTCCGAGCACTGCAACAAGCCCGCTTCGTTCATGTGTTCCTCAAAGCCGTCGAGCACTTCGCGCACGCGTCGAAGGTCTTTCACGCGCGTTCCGATCGAACGCAGCCAGGCTTCGGTGAAAAAGCCGAGTAGCCAAGGCCAGACCGTGCCCTGGTGATAGGCGCCATCGCGTTCGAGCGGTGTGCCGCCATAATGTCCGATGTAATCGGCGTGCTTGGGTGAGAGCGTGCGCAGTCCACGTGAAGTTAGTAGCTCGAGTTCGGCGCGCTGAACGACATCGGTGCGTTGCTCGCGCGTGAGCGGACTAAACTCAAGTGCCGCCGCGATGACCATGTTGGGCCGCACGCTTTCTTCGCGAACGTCCGCGTCCCAAACGTCGGCGAGGTAACGCTGGTCCTCGATCCAGAAGCGTTCCATGAAGGCCCTACCGGCCAAGCGCTTGGCCTCGCGCCACTCGGCTTCGACTTGAAGGTCGCCGCGACGATGATTGAGATCCTCGAGGTACGCGAGCAAGAAGTAGTAAAGCGCACAGGTCTCAACCGGAAAGCCGTGGCGCGGTGTAACCGGTCCGAACTCGGTGACCGCATCCATCCAGGTGGCGTTGAGATCCGCAGAGCCCATGCGCGGCAACCCGCTTTCATCGCACTTGATTCCGAGTCCCGTTCCATCGCGATAACCGACGGCGATGCTGGTGAGCGCAGGCAGGTAGCGTTCGAGAATCTCTTCCTCGCTCGCGCCAGCCAAGTCATAAGCGCGTACGGCGCGTGCGTACCAAAGTGCGGCGTCTGCCGAACCGTAGTGACTATCCGCCGGCGTGTTGGCGAAGATGTTGGGTAGCAATCCGTCGCGCAAGAAGGGCAGAGCGGCCGCTAGAATTTCTCCACAAAGCTCGCGTTTGCCTCGGGCAAGAGTCAAGCCGGGCAAAGCGATGTAAGTGTCGCGACCCCATTCGAGAAACCAAGGGAAGCCGGCCATGATGCCCGGTCGTCCGTCTGTCGCTCGATAGATAAACGCGTCGGCGGTTAGCGCCAATCGCGAGGGAAGATCGCCAAGTACTGCGGCAGCTTCGCGCACTTGCCGCTCGCTCTCGCTGTCCCAAAGCTCGGCGGGATTCTCAATCGCCAAGTTCATTGCGCAAGCAACGATGACGTCCTTCTTCGGCTCCAACCGCAGTTTGATGATTCCGGGGCACCACTGATCTTCACGACCCGGATAGCCCCGTGCGATTTCCTCGCTGTACTCAATGTTGTTGAACCAACCGGAGTCCGATTCGAACTCCGTGTCGCTGCCGGTCCAAGAGAAGGAAACTCCGGGAAGGCCATCGTAAGGTTGCACGCTGAAGCCCGACCCGAACTCGGTAACGGTTGAATTGAGGTGCGTGTTCTCAACGGTCAACGCGTCGGCTTCACGAAAGGGCAGCAACGGGCGAAGTTGAAGCTCAACCGCTTCGTCGACTCCGGTGATCGAATATTTGACGAGTACGGCGTGTCGACCCTTGGGCATCAAGATCTCTCGACGAACTTCTGCTTCGCCGATGCGATACAGCGAACTCGGAAAGGGCACCAGGTCGAAGCTTTCTTGGCACAGATGTCCTTCGGGCGACCAAAGGTCTTCGTAACGCGCGATCGATAGCGGGAAGCTATGTCCGTCGACGACCAGATGCTCTTCGTATCGCGAGAGGAAAAGGTAGCGCTTAGCTGTACTAGCCGGTGGCGCGACCAGCAAGCCGTGGTACTTGCGCGTGGGGCACTGAACCACCGTCGACGAGGCGTAGCCTCCGCAGCCATCCGTCAAGAGCCACTCCAGGCCGAGGGCTTGATCGAGGTTGGTGCAAAGCTCCCGATCGAGGGAGGAGAATGATCGACCTGAGGCTCGCGGCGTGGTGTCCGAAGGAACCGTAGATTGGGGCGGAGTTTGTGATGGCATGGCGGCGAGCGCCGCTACTTTGAAATCAGAGGGCGCAATTCGCACCACTCTAAACCGTGTCATG
The DNA here is from genome assembly GCA_047639415.1 of Planctomycetota bacterium. Lineage (GTDB taxonomy): Bacteria > Planctomycetota > UBA1135 > UBA1135 > OFTM34. Next base: position 18,252 of record JBLINP010000035.1, read on the forward strand.
CCCGAGCGTTTGCTCTGTGCCTGGAATCTGTGGATTCAAGGGCTTACTAAGCCGAATTAATCAAAAAACGGTGAGGGGCGGCCATCCGAATTCTGGAGCCAGGCGTCGAGTTGTCGGGAGGTGAGCCGGAGTTCGTAGGGAGGCGAGCCCAATCCTAATTTTCCGTGTCCAGGAAGTGAGGCACTTCCACTATTAGAGGGCATGAAAACCAATCTGGAATTTGGGCCCATTCCCTCGCCTTCCCAGAGCTGCGATCGAACTGGAACTTTTTGGTCACAGTGCGACCCATCCCGTCGAAGGAGGTATTGAGCGAGCCTATAGCTTGGATGAAGCAGGGAACCGCGTGTGAGTTCGATGTCGCATCTGCTCCAGCGCGACAGGAAAGTGTCCGCGTCTAATGCTAGCCCGAATTATTCATGAACACGCGGACCAAACACCACGAACGACCGGCACAGCCGGTCTATTGGTTCCTGCTGGCACTTTGCAGATACTGGCGTCCTCTACGACCTTACAAGGTCGTCTGCGGGGGCAAGTATCTGCAAAGTGCCAGCAGGAACCAATTCGAGGCGTTTTGCCTCGCGGTTCATGAATAATCCGGGCTAGGTCGTCAATTTGTGGTGAGGCTGCTTATATGAGTGCAGGATCAATGATCATCGCGAAACAAAATCAAGCCATGCGAAAGTTCCGCGAAGCCGGAGCCATTTCGCCTGAATGTGCTGAGACACTTGATGATTTGAAGCTTTCGAAATCGCGAGTCTTCAAGGTGCTCTTAGCTCAGGGAGTCTTTCAGGAAACTCCGGAGCATTCGTATTGGATCAATTTGCGCAGCGCGAAAACCTTCGTCGCTAGACGTCGAAACCGTTTGATGCTTTTGTTGCTGATCGTCGCGGTGAGCTTCGGTATCAGCTATCTCTAAGTCCGAACGACTGTTGCAGCCATCGCGGTCGGCTGTAGTCCCAATTTTTCTCGGCCATCGCTCCGACGAGAAGCGGATAGATTTCTTCGATCGCGAATCGAACATCGGAATCGATCCCAAGTTGTTCCACATAAGCGTCGATGGGCGCTCGTTCTTCTGCTCGTAAACCCGTGCCAGAATTCCGAGCCAACTGCCAAGCCGCACCAGCATTGGGAAGGCTTTGATGAAAGCGTTCGTGAATGATCAAGTGCAACAAATCGGCGATGGGGAAGTCGTTAGTCTCCGCCGATCCCCAATCGTAAAAGCCTAGAATTTGGCCGTTTGCGTCGATTTGGATGTGTTTACTGCGCGGATCGCAATGACGCAGCACGCGCGGCATCTTGCGCCCAATTAGACGTTCTCGAGCAAGTTGATACATCTGCTCAACGGACTTGCGCGCATCGGGACAGCCGGAATGACGCATCACCAATTCATATTTGAGGCTGACCAACGTCTCAAAATCCGTCTCGGTAATTTCAGTGCTTTCGGTTGTGACCAAACTCGCGAAGTGCTCACCGGCTTCGCGAAACAAACGCGCCATGATCTGGTGTTCGCCCGAATGCTGAGCAGCGGATTGCCCGGGTAGTCGACGTTCGCAAGTTAGGAAGACTCCATCGAATTGACCTTCGAGCAACGGTTGTGGAATCGGAAACTCGGGGAACTGATGTTCAAGGCGAGTGAGCATCGATTGCTCGTCGGATACGCGCTCTTCCAAAGTCGGGTGCAGTGGAATGCGCAAAATCCAACGACCTCGCGGATCGGTATCATCGGAATCGGGCAGCGCCGTCATGACCAACGCATTGTTCCCGCGCGTTCCCAGCAAGTGCTGAACCTCTGGCCGTGGTTCGTAAAGTCGCTCGGAGATCTCGAGCAAAATGCGATGAATCCGCGCTTTCGATGAAGACTTTGAATGGCGACTGGCCAGGACGGCGAAGGACGGCGCCAGAAGAGGAAATAGCCCAATTCGATAGCCGAGCAGTTTGAGCGAGTTCTTGCGCTCCTTCGGACCGATGTACAACTCGGGCGATCCCGAATCCAATCCCGCAATATGCGTAAAGTCGCGGGAGTGGGGATAGAGCGCAAATGTGTTCGTAGTTTTAAACTCTTCTTGGGAGCCGACGACGCGCCGGGTCAATCCATCAATGGTTGGTCGCCCATTGGGAGAGACGGCATTGCGAAGCCATTTCAATGGTGATTGAACGCGAAAGTCACCGCGATTGCCTTCGGATTCTTTGTAGCCGAGTCGATTGTCCGCTGTCACCAAAATCTCGTTGGCGCAAACGCGGCGACATTCATCTAGGTGAGTCTCCGGTACTCCCTCCGTGGAGTGAAAAGGAGTTTCCCGAACGACCAGGTCGAAGCTTCGGTCTGCAAAGGGCAACGGTTCGTCGGACGTACACAATAGTGCTCGCGTACTGTTTGCTGGCGCTAGCGTCCGGTTGCGATAGCTTGCGAAGGCGAGCCGCTCCAAATTTGAGTCGACACATGTAACGGCGTAGCCGTGTCGCGTAAGGGCGATGACCGTGCCCGAAAGTGGATCACCTAAAAAGAGCGCGGAACCGCCTTTGCCCAACAATAGTGGTGCCCACGCGCCGCGGCCTTCGCGCAGAATCAGCATCAATTCTCCCGCAGCGTCATGGGAGAGTTCCAACAGCAATTCCTCCAGCGTCGATTTCCAATCCGTTCCTAGCTCGAGCGTAGCCAGGGCCCGAAGCATAGCCTGTTCCTCTTCTGATTCGGTCAATGCACGTGGCGCTAACGGATCGCGATCCGTGCGCATGTTGAAAACAGTGCGTTGAATCTCAATGGCCCGCGAACATGCATTGCAGGACCAGAGCGAATGGCGGTTGAGAACCAAACTGCCTCGATTGCAGGCGGGGCACTGGAGCGGGGGATGGACGAGCATGGAGCTTGGAGCGGTGAAAGGCAAAAAACCTGAGCACGTTGTCTATCGTACCAAGCAATCAAACCCGTACTGTGGTTCACCATGTCGAAACGAATCACTCGTCGCCGAATTTTGATGGCTTGTGGCGTGGGAACGGCCGCTACCGTTGCGACTCGCTTCGCATTGCCGCTCCTCCTTAAACCGAACCCAGTTCGTTCGATCGGGGAGCTTTCGTTGGAGGCGCAAGCTCTCGTGAATCGCGCCTTTGAAGGTCTGAATCGCGAGCTAATCTGGGATTCACACGTCCACGTGGTCGGGTTGGGCGCCGGTGGAAGTGGCTGCTATGTGCACCCCGATATGCAAAGCCACTGGCACCCGATTCAAAGGCTGCAGTTTGATTTGTACTTAGCGGCGTCGGGGGTCGGGGATTGGGAGCAGGCTGACCAAGACTATTTGCGCCGCTTGCTAGCGTTGCAAGCAGCGATGAATCCTGCCGGCAAACTCCTGGTGTTGGCGTTCGATTACACCGTTGATGAAAAGGGAATTGAGCGACCTGAGCTGTCGAACTTTCACACGCCCAACGATTACGTTTTGAAGTTAGCCGAGCAGCATGCCCAGCTTTTGCCGATCGCTTCGATTCATCCCTATCGCAAGGACGCAGCAGAGCGATTGGAAACCGCCGTCAGTGCGGGTGCGATCGGGGTTAAGTGGTTGCCGAATGCGATGGGCATCGATCCGAGTTCGCCGCTGTGCGATGCTTACTACGCCAAACAAGCGGAGCTTGGCGTACCGCTGATCACGCACGCGGGAATTGAAAAGGCGGTTCACGCGGAAGAAAATCAACGACTGGGCAATCCCTTGCGATTGCGTCGAGCGCTCGATGCGGGTGTCAAAGTTGTTGTGGCACATTGCGCGGGATTGGGTACGTCATTGGATCTCGATCAGGGGGCCGGAGCAGAGCAAGTGCCCAACTTCGATTTGTTCATGCGCTTGATGCGTGAGTCAAAGTACGACGGATTGCTCTTCGGCGAAATCTCCGCCATGGTGCTTTCAAATCGTTGCGGAGATCCACTTCGGCAATTGCTTTTGACCCCAGAGATCCACGGCCGTTTGATCAATGGATCCGACTATCCAGTGATTGCGATCGACCCGACTGTTAGCACGCATCTCTTGGAGTACCGCGATTATTTAGATCCGGACGATCGCGCGCCGGTCGCCGAAATCTTCGACGCCAATCCGCTGCTCTTTGACTTTGTGCTCAAACGAATATTGAGAGTCAATCACAAGGGGCAGACGTTTCGGTTTGCTCCGTCTGTGTTTGAGAGTGCTCGTCTGTGGCAGGCTTAGCGGGCTGAAGTTCGATACGCGTGTCGCGCTCTTTGACGAGTCCGTCGTACTGCCCCAGCAATCCCTGCGTGATCGCTGGCAGTGCGGCTAGATTGCCAGCTCTTGTGAAGTGACCGGCCGTAGTGGGGTCGCCCATGAAGAAGAGCCCTCCTTCCGGCGGCTTGCCATTTTTACCCACATATTTGGTGATGGAAGCGCGCATTGCATTCCGTGACGAAACCCACGGAATGCCAAGGGAATCCAAAGCGTCGATGATGAAATTTTCGCGCCAACCGGTGGGCTTTTCACGTCGCCAAGACTTCGGACCAAAGAAGAGTACGAAGAAGTAATCAAGGTCACGCGATTCAAGGCTTTGATGCAGGGATTCGAGAACCGCGAGATTCAATTCTTTTTTCCGAGCAACAATGGTCGGGTCATTCGATCTCGGCGGGTTCCAGTCGTCCGGAAGAAAGTTCGTGCGACAAGTTAGATAGCGGATGACATAGCTTGAGATGTTGGGCGGGTTGTCAGCCAACCATTCAGCGATGTCATATTCTCCCGGCAATTCAACAGCAAGCTGCCCGTCTTCGATTTTATAGCGTGGCTTAGGAGCCCCGCGGAAATTGAAAATCGTTCGATCTAAATCGTTGTCCACCAAAATGCCAATGGCGACGATCGGCTTACGCGGCATCCATTGATCGATGGATTCCTCGAAGAGCAAATTTGTTTGGCCAAACCCAAAGGCTCGGACTCCATAGTTCAGCAGGTGAACTTCATTTCCGAGGGGAGTATTTGCCAGTAGACCTTCCCAGCAATGTTTCGGCGGCATAACACAGGCCGTAAACGAGTCACCGTAAAACAAGAACGGTCGCCGATCTCCGATGCCCTGCGCCTGCGCGTGCCTGTAATTGGGCGTTCGAATTTTTGAGTTCAGCCATCCGAGCTTTGGATCGCGAGGGTTGAACTTCTCCGCCGGCGGAACGTCGCTCCAGATTTCTCTCAGTTTGAAGTAATCGGGATCCGCATCGGAATCGGCGAAATAGCGAGGTATCCGAATGTGCTCGCTCTGTGCGAGAGCGAACTCACTATCGCTAAACAGGATGTACCGAAAGCTGGCTTCAGCAGTGGCGCAGGCGAGCAGACATCCGATCAGGAATCCGAGAATTGCTCGCGCGATACGCAGCGGAAGCGAATAGTTGCGGGTGGATCCTGACATGCCTGAATCATTCCAAATCGATCGGGATATGTGGCGATTGATTCGCCGTATTGGTCGGACCTAGCCCGGATTATTCATGAACACGCGGACCAAACACCACGAACGACCGGCAGTGCCGGTCGTTCGTGGTGTTTGGTC
>JBLINP010000036.1:0-23568 GCA_047639415.1 Planctomycetota bacterium
CGCAGACGACCTTGTAAGGTCGTCGAGGACGCCAGTATCTGCAAAGTGCCAGCAGGAACCAATAGACCGGCAGTGCCGGTCGTTCGTGGTGTTTGGTCCGCGTGTTCATGAATAATTCGGGCTAGCCGCATCAACCGCGATGCGATTGCCGGACTGTTTCGTAGCCGAATGGAATCTATGCCCAAAAGAACTGGGCTGAAATTGAGTCGCAAAGGGTCGTAGGCCGAATAAGACCGGAGATCAACTTCTCCGTTTCTTCTCTAAGGGTTCTCCGACATGGCCAAGCTTGACGCTCTCTTCCGAAAAATGCTCACCGTGGGCGCATCCGATTTGCACATGACCTCGGGTCGTCAACCGATGTTTCGTTTGGATGGGGACATGGTCCTCGTCGAGGGCGCTCCGGTGATCGACGCCGAAAAGATGCTGCCGCTGTTGATGGAGATCGCCCAGGAGCGCCACGAAAAAGATTTCATGGACACGGGCGATGTCGACTTCGCTTACGAACTCCCTGGGCAAGCGCGCTTCCGGGTGAATTTTTTCCAAGACCACCGCGGCCCAGCAGCGGTCTTCCGCGTGATCCCCTCGGACATTTTAACGGCGGAGCAACTCGGCCTACCTCAGTCGATCTTGAACCTGTGTCAGTTGTCGAAAGGCTTGGTCGTTGTGACCGGTCCCACTGGAAGCGGCAAGTCGACGACGTTGGCAGCGATGGTGGACTTCATCAACAAGACGCGCAACGACCACATCATCACGATTGAGGATCCGATTGAATTCGTTCATCAGGATCAGCGTTGCCTTGTGAACCAACGCGAGGTTGGCGAGCACACTACGGGTTTCAAAAAGGCCCTACGCGCTGCCCTGCGTGAAGATCCCGACATCGTTTTGGTGGGGGAGATGCGCGACCTCGAAACCATCGAAATCGCCATGGAAACTGCAGAAACAGGGCACTTGGTGTTCGGAACCTTGCACACGACAACAGCCGCTTCCACGGTGGACCGCATCATCGATCAATTCCCGGAAGCGCGGCAACCGCAGGTTCGCACGATGTTGGCCGGCTCGCTTAAAGGCGTTGTGGCGCAGACACTCTGCAAGAAGAAGTCGAAGGGACGTTTGGCTGCTCTCGAACTCTTGATTTGTACCAAGGGCGTCTCGGCGTTGATTCGCGAGGGCAAGACGCACCAAATTCCTTCGGCGATGCAAACCGGTGGTAAGCATGGGATGAAGCTTTTGAACGATGCGTTACTCGAACTCGTGCAGTCGGGAGATGTCGCCGCTGGCGAGGCTTATCGCAAGTCGGTGGATCGCGATGCGTTGTTGTCGCAGTACACCTCTGCGGGAATCAAATTTGATCCTGCCGAACTGAACAAGGTAGAGCCCTTGGCTGCGCCCGCGCCAGCGGCCGCGCTTCCGGCGGCTCCTACTCCCTCTGCGCAGACACTCGATATGTCGAGCCCCGGCCTCTCGATGTCCGAATCCACTCCGCCCGCCGCTCTCCCGGTTCAATCGGCACCCGTGCCTCCTCCGGCGCCAATCCCGGCGGCTCCTTTCCCGCAAGCCGCTCCGGCTCCGGTTGCACCCGAGCCCGCCGCGCAACCGGCCAAGCCGGGCGCCGATCCCTTCGAGCAGTTCCGCAATAACCGTGGCTAGCGACCGCCTTTGCTGATATAGGTCAAAAAGCGCCACTCGAGACTATCGGTGTGCCCGTTTTCAGCACTGAGTGGAAGGCCGTAGATGTCTTCCATCAGTGCGGCGAAGCTGGTTGATTTGTCGCGCGTGGCCAAGCGATGGTTGAGCGTAGCGAAGAGTTTCGCGTTGGCCTCGGCATCTTTGCCGCCTGCGCGCTTTTTGATCCAGTCAAAAAAGCCCGCGCTGTAGGCGCGAAAGAAGTCTTCGTAGTCGACTAGGAAGTCTTTCTCGGGCAACTCTTTGTTTTCGGAAAAGGGACCGAAGAAGGGAGCCGTCACGTACGAGGTTTGGCTTTCCGAGGGTCCGAAGATGATGAAGTGAGCGAGCGAGTCCTGATTGGGATTTTTGTCTTTGCGGGCCAGCTTCTTGCCCTTCTTTTGCGCTTTGCCGAGCGGCTTTACGTAGTGATCGCGACCCTTTGTCTCGCGCCATAGCGGAACGATAATGACGGCGATCGCACCGCGAGCACCCAACGTTCCGCCGGACGGATTGCCACCTGGAACGAAGACGCTATAAGCCGAAGTTGAGGCGCCCATGTTTTTGAAAACGGGTGCGCCGGTGCGCACGTTGTTTTCCTTGTAGACTGAAATGGCCAAGTTGACGCCCATCGCCGCCTCATAAAACAGAGCGTCGTTGTTGCCGTAGTAACGCCAAAAGATCGAGGTCGCCGTCTTTTCAGAAGCGTGCTGGCCCAAACCCGTCTGTTCAAATTCGTTCATTTCCGCGCCGACACCTGGCGCTTCGACGTCGATTGGAAAGCCGGGATAATCCATCGCGATGATCTGCGTTTCCTCGTTCCAGAAGCTGGTCCATTTGATGATGCCCTCCTTCCAGTAATAATCTTGATCGCGTTCTGAATTCCAGCCCGCGAAGCACATCAATTGCAGCATCGTTATTCGGTCGGGAACGAACAGGATCTGCGTGTCGGGAACATCGTGCAAACGAATGCCCATGTATTCGGCCCGACACATGAAGACCTCGATGCGGGCATGGGCTTCGCGAACTTCATCTCCCGCGCCCAAGCGTTCCATGATGTCGCGTTCCGGAAACTTGCCAATTGCCGAGAGAGCGCTCGTGCTCCAAGACTTCACCCATTTGTGAAGCAAATCGAAATCCTCCAGAATGATTTCATACTTTTCATGATGACGAGCGTTCCACTCGACCCACGCTCTCTGCGTATCGAGCGTAGCGGTTGCGCAGGTCACAAATTTCTTGGCGGTAGCCTTGTTGGTCAGCGCCTCGCCCAAAAAACGAATGTCGAAGAGGCCCAAGGTGAACTTGCGATAGCGATCGCCATCGAGAAGCTCTTGCAGCGTGAGGTTGCCCGGCTGCACGTTCTCGATCTGATGATTTTTTCGAAACTGAAGGGCAAGTTCGCTGTACGGAAGCTCGGGCTTGTCCTCGTTCTCTGGCGGCAGAGCCAGGTTAGGAAGAACGGAAAGCGAGAGGGCGGCGAGGAGGTGGAGCATCAAATTCTCTAGCTGGGGAGCCGTTGGAAAAGCCAGTGTCGAGGGCTTAGCGTAGCAATTGGCGCCGTTTCAAGGCGAGGGACAGAGATTCTGAATTCCTAGCCGAGTGGATCGGCGGGGTAACCGCGTCGCGAGCCCTAAAGACAGTACGTTCGACGACTTTCAGAGCGCGGACTTCCTTGGTTTGAAAGACGCCGAACCCATCGGCTGAGGCTCTATTCGATGAGAGCCGCTGATTTGAGGTAATCCATCCTTGGGAATCGATCCCGGATGGACATGTTGCCTTCCCGAATGTATTTCGGGAGCGCGCGGCCGGCATACTCACCATTGAAGGTGTCGACGATCGACAAGCCTTTTACGATTCGACCGACCGGGGTGAAACCGCGCTCGTCGAGCATGGTGTTGTCTGAGAGGTTGATGAAGATCTCAGTCGATCGAGTGTTGGGTCGTCCCCTCATGCTCGACAACGTTACGTATCCCCTGCGGTTGGATTGAAAGGGAGGGTCGTCGCGAATGTTCGCTTTGTTCCAGATAGTCGATACTCCGGTGTTTCCGTGAATGCCGAACTGGACAACAAAATCCTCCACGACTCGATAGATGGCGACGTCCTTGAAGAATCCGATTTTGAGCAAGTTGTAAACGCGATCGACTCCATGTGGAGACCAGGCTCGTACGCACTCCACGACAATATCACCTTTGGTGGTTTTGAGCTCAAACTGAAAAGTCTCCGGCGCTTTTTCACGGGCCAAGTGCGGGTTGAGCATCTCCAGTTGCATGCCCGCTGCTTCCCACTTCGGAGGCAGTTGCTGGATCTCCTTGGGCGTTGGGTCGTACCAATCTTCGTCGGCGATCGACGGCACTTCATCAACCTCTACCGCAGGCTCCGTCGCGCTGGACTCGGGTTCGAGATCGTCAATAACGGGGTCACTCGCTTCTGTGCACGCGGCAACGAATAGCAGCATCCACAGGGAGATCAATTTTGAACAGGTCATGGGCAATGGGGGCGAGCGCAGGAGTTTGAAACGACGATCCTCAGCGACCGGAAAGGGGGGTGAGGAGCGGATTTAGATCGGTGATCGGATTGAATTGAATGTAGTCATGCCACGGATTGCCTTCGCTCTCCCGCGTGGCTTGCGCCAGAGTCGGCAACAACAAATTGGCGACCTCTCCATCGACCTCGAACAGTGTACCCGTGCCGAGATTCGCGACTTTGCGCGAACCGTCGGGATTGGCTGCGCCAAAGAGCAATTGAAAGGGCTCCCCGCGAGCGGGCGTTAGCACCAAACGCGCGTCGGGATGCTTCAGCATCTCGGGCTCGACTTCGGTTGCTAAAAGAACCTTGGAGTAGGGTGCTCGGAAGAGGTAAATCGAAAAGCCTCGTGCGGGGACGGTGTCGCTCGGTTCGCGTACTCCAGAGGCGCGCAGAACCTCCCAGCTCACGTTCGGCTCGTCGGGTTCAACTTCGGACGGATCCCGGGGCACCGCCCGGAGACCGAAGTGTTCGCCGTCAGTTCGAATGACTTCGATGGAGACCAAACCGCCCAGTTGAGCCGCCTGGACTCCGGGAATCAAATTCGTATCGAGCATGGGTGGGAAGCTCGAGCCAAAAGGACGCGCGAGATTGGTGCGCGGGTTGTGATCGATGGACCAGACTGCGTGCGAACCAACGGGGCGAACATAGGCTCCTTCGGTCCCTTGAATTGGAGAGCCCAAATCGATGGCATACAAAACGTCGCCGTCTTCCGCTTTGCGCAATTGCGTTCCGTGAAAGGTGACTCGCAGGGCCTGATCGCCTCCGAATCCGTAGCTCTTGGCGCGATGCTTTTCGTCGGTGACGACCACACCCGTGGATTCCACCAAACTCTGCATCAATCGTTCAATCGCTCCCGCCGCAGCGTAAGTGTTTAGCGCGGGTTCGAGTAATCGCCAAATGCCCTTGGAGCGAGCGTAGAGGAAGTTCTCACCGCTGGCCGTTTCAATACGCACTCCAGCGACGACCAAGCCCTCGCGAATCTCGTCCTCCATCAAAGGCTTGAGCCGACTACTCTCGGAGCGATCAAGCGAACGTTCAGAGGCCAGAGAGTCTTCCCAGTAAACCAGTCCACACAGGAGGGCAGCGAGAGCCAAAATTCGAAGCGACATTTCAGTTCACGCCTTTCGCGCTTACCGAGGCGAATGCCGATTTTCTTCCGCGCCAAACCAATCGCAGCAAGCCGAAGGCGAGTAGAGCGATCGGACCGACGGCAATCACGAAGCCGCGCCAACGCGCCTTTTCATCACCATCCATGTAGTCGAGGCCGCGCGCCACCTGCCGCCTACCGGCGATCGACGCCAGGTTTGGAGGAAGCACCAAGTCGGCAACGGCATTGATGAGGAAGGTGTCCGCTCTAAACTCGGGCCCGAGCAAAAGACCGTTCTTGAACATCTCGGAGTTGCCGACCAAGACCAATTCACCGGGGGCAGCCGGAGCATCGGAAACAGATGCAGTCAGCCCTTCGCCCAGAGGTTCGACGGGCAGCGGGAATTGGCCGGTGAAGCGTGCGGCCAGAGTGCGCTCGGGCAAACGCTTGACGGATTCGCTGTCCGCCGTCGGGAAGCCTTCGAAGACCTCTTGCGGAAGATAACCGCCTTGCCAATCGAAGGACCAAGTGCGTTCTGAACTCTTGATCAACGGCTCGACTTGGATGTTTAGCTCGCGCAATCGATCGCTATCCCAATCGATGTGATTGCCCCAGATGAATGACAAGTCACCGATGCCGTTCATGACGGGATCGTCACCGAAGTTGGCGGTCGAGGCGCGAATCAAGAAGGGCAAAGCGGAGGTCTGCAGCTCGTAGTCGCGGTTATCGGCGTTGCGATTGACTTGCGTCTCGATGGTGCGACTCGTCTTGAGTTCGTCGAACAACACCGTGCGAACCAAATCGATACCCAGTTCGGGAAACCAGAGCCGGTCGATATCGGGCGATTGGGGTTGGGGCCAATAGACCGTGTCGAAGTTGGTGCCGCGATACTGTCGCGCTTGCAGGTTGTAATGTTGCGCGCACAACAAGGCGCGACCACCACGGTGCATGTAATTGGCTAAGGCGTCGATCATGGCCGATGCGTTGCGCCGCGGCTGAAGCCAAACCAACGCGTCGAATTCTCCGGAGAGGTCCGGCTCGCGAGGATTGACGTGCAGAATCTCAAAGCCGACATCGTGCAAGCTCATGCGCGCTGCGCCATACGGATCGTCACCCGCGGGAGCGAAGCCGCCCTTGAGTTGATAATCCATGTGTGCTTCGGCGGGCGAGAGTCGCGGAGTATCGGAGGCAAAAGCAATGCGCGGAGTGCGTCCGGTCTTCAGGCGCCACAGCGCGAAGGCGACACGGAATTCGAGATCGTCGAAGGCCGTCGAATTGGTGAGGTTTAGCAACTCGGAACGGGCTGCGCCGTCGAAGTTTCCAGAGAGGCGCATAACAGAATAGATCGTACGAACCGTGGTGGCTCCTTCTTCGCGCGAGGTCATGCGCTTTGGACGAATGCCTGCCTCTTGAAGTGCGTCGCGCTCGTCCGACGTGAGCTGACTCGGGTCGATGAGCGTGCGTTTGACGTTGGCACCGGCGCGGCGCAGATCGCCTAGCAATTGATCGAGCTTCGCGGCCGATCGCCGCATGTTGGGCGGCAAGCTTTCCGACTTGGAGAGAAAAATCTCGGCGACGAGCGGTGATTGGGATCCGGTTTCGCGCGCAAGCTCCGCAGTCGTGGAGGCCAACTGATTCAAGCCGTTCTCGGTCCAATCGGCACGTAGGGACAGATTCCCGGCAAGGCGTATGACCACCAGACCTACGATGAATACGGCTACAACCAAAACCGAAGTCCGCACTCCCGACTTGCCAATCGGGAGTTGGCGCCTGGACCGCGCTCCAAAAGCTCCGCGTACCAGGGCGAGTAACAAGAGCGCAGCGGGTATGAGAAAGACGGTTACCGTGCGCCACTTCAACCGCTCAATGTTCGTGAGTTCGGGCAGGGCTTCGGGCAAGGTTTGACTGGTGCGGTTGATCACGAGGCGATCGTCATCGGCCAAGTTTCGAACGAGTACATCGACCAGGCGTCGGTGAGCGAACCCATCGGCGTGAATTAAGTCATCGCGAAGACTACTCGCCGAGGCCATCGCGACCACCGAACCCCGCCACGAATCACTCGGACGCAACAGAGTGATCAAGGCTTGCCGCGAGAGAGTGGTCCCCGTCGCCTTAGTTAAATCCTTTGCATCGCTTGGCCCGCTTGGGAGTGGTTGATGCCAGGTCTCATCGGAAGTGTGCGCGAGTACCTCCGGGGTCCAACCGCGATCGCTCAAGACCTCGGGCAATTCGTCGAAGGTTGTGGGTGCCTCGAACATCAAGGTTCCGTTCGGTTGCCCCTTCAAGACCAAGCCAAAGCGTTGGTTCGGGGCAATGCATCGAATCAGGAAGGGAATGTTGGTGCGGACGTCGCCTTCAACGTAGGTGTAGGAGCGTTCGTCACAAATCAGTCCGGGCGTCGGGCGCAGACCGAAGTGACCGAGTAGCGCAGCGGCGTCATAGTCGCTTGGTTCAGCTTGAAAGGCGGCCGGCAAAAATTGATCGTCTGGGGTGCGCGCGCCGGACTGAACTCGTTGCATGCTCCCGGCAAAAACGATGCTGCGACCGCTGGCGAGGTAGCGATCGACTTCTCGGAGAACGGCGGCGTCGACCACTTCGGGTCTCACCCAAAAGAGCAGGTCGGAATTGGCGGGAATGCTGGTTCCGCTCTCGAACTGAAAACGCTCTACATCGGCGAGCTTGCGAAGTTCAGTTTCCAGTTTGCTGAATCCCGGTGGCGCAGAGAGCGCGACAGTCGGTCGTTCCGGCGCTTCCATCTGATCGAGATGAGCGAGAATCGTGGCGGCCAGGCGCGGCAGGTGTTCACGCGAAAGTCCGTTGATGATCGCAGGTGAGTAAGCACCGTAAGACATGGTCAGCGAGGACCAAATCGTCTCTTCGCTCCAAGAATCCTGTTTCACACTGCGCACGCGGAAGGGCGCTATGCCTTGACGTGCCGCGTACTTGGCCTCCGCGTTGCTTTTCACCTGACCGTCGATCGGCACCTCGGTTTCGTGCGGATCCAGTATCTGGTAGTCGAAGCTGCCTTCGGAGGCGACGCGAAATGCTTCGAGCAGATCCGTGACTTGACGCTCGAGTTGACGCAAGTGCGAGGGCATTTCGACGCGCGGCGAAACGTAGTAAGTCGCCAGAACGTTGTTCGGCAAGTCGCGTAGACGCTGAGCGGTTGCCTCATCAACATGCGACAACTTGACGCGGCCTAGCTCGAGCCGCGTTCCGTTGTAATAGCTCGCGACGCGCGAGGCGTAGATCACGATGCCAATTCCGAGGAATAGGCAAGCCGCGACGGCGATGAGGTTCCGAAGCTTCATGCGCGGTCGCGCTCAAGTACCAGCGAAGCGGACCACAGGAACAGGCACGTAAACAGAACGAAGAACAGCACGCTCGAAAGATCCAATGCGCCACGAACGAATGCATCAAAGTGGGGCATAACTGAAATCGTTTCGAGTAGCAGCGTGCCGATGGCGAGGCTGGGCGCAATGCCGTCGACGACGGCGACGAACTGATCGTTGCCAAAGAGGACCAATGCGAAACCCAAAACTGTGCTCACCACAAAAGCCACGATTTGATCGCTGGAGAGCGCGGAGAGGAAGGAGCCCAGGGCTAAGAATAACGAGCCGAAAAGTAACACCCCGATGTAGCCACTCGCGATCAGTCCCGGGTCGGGATCGCCCAAGGCAAAGAGCATGACGAGAATGGGAATCGACCCGAGTAGGAAGAGGGCGAACAGCACGAAGGCGGCCAGGTACTTTCCAATGACGGCTTGAATCGTACGAATCGGCAGGGTTAGCAGCACTTCGATGGTGCGTTGCTTTTTCTCTTCAGCCCATAGGCGCATGGTGATGGCTGGTAGAAAGAAAGCGAGCAAGAAGGGCAGCAAGTCGAAGAAGCCTGTCATGTCGACCGTGCCGGTCAGGAAAAACTCGTTCATGAAGATCGAGTTTGTGAGCACGACGAAGGCAATCGTGTAGACGTAGGCGATGCTCGAATCGAAGTAGGCGACGAGTTCACGCTTGGCGATCAATAGGGTTAGCGAAATGAACTCGGATATCGAAACGCGCTCGAGCGCTGTGGTCGGTTGCGAAGCACTCATACCTCTGCCTCATCAGTATGCGTCTGCTGCGTGGGCTTGAATTCAGATTCGGAGCGAACAATTTCGAGCACGGTTTGCTCGAGATCGACGCCGTTGCTTTGCGCTCTTATCGAAAGTTGCTCGAGCGACGCGTCGCACAACAGCTTGCCGTGATTGATTACCAACAGGCGATCGGAGATGGCCGTGACTTCGGCTAAGACGTGACTGCTGAACAAAATGGCACGACCCTCGGACAAGCCTTGCAAGAACTCGCGGAAGGCGACCACTTGCAATGGGTCCAATCCGTGGGTGGGTTCGTCGAGCAAGATCACCGGCGGATTGTGGAGCAGTGCGGAGCCCACGCCGATTCGTTGGCGAAAGCCCTTTGAACATTGGGAAACACGCTTGCCGACCACGGCTTGCAAGGAGCACTTGTCGACGGCCCACTCGATCCGTTCCTTGAGCAGGGCGCCCTTTAGGCCGCGCGCTTTGCCCATGAATTCCAAGAACCGGTCGACGCGCATTCCGTCGTAGAGGGCGTTGTGCTCGGGCAGGTAGCCAAGCGAACGCCTGACCGAGAGTGGGGATCCGACGACGTCGTGACCCGCAATCGTAATGGTGCCTTTGGTCGGCGGAAGCCAAGTGCTCATCATTTTGAGCAACGTGCTTTTGCCGGCACCGTTGGGGCCCAGGAAGCCGACGATTTCGCCGGGGCCGACCTGGAAGGAGACGGAGTCCACAGCAAGTGTGGATCCATAGCGTTTGGATACGTTTTCTACGCGAATCATGGATTCGTAGCCGGGGGGAGGGCCGAGGGCGGAGCATTCTAGCCCGAATTATTCATGAACACGCGGACCAAACACCACGAACGACCGGCACTGCCGGTCTATTGGTTCCTGCTGGCACTTTGCAGATACTGGCGTCCTCGACGACCTTACAAGGTCGTCTGCGGGGGCAAGTATCTGCAAAGTGCCAGCAGGAACCAATTCGAGGCGTTTTGCCTCGCGGTTCATGAATAATCCGGGCTAGTGCCCTCAAACGGCGTGCGCCATTAGCGGACTACGGTCCGATCAGTTTCATTGCGAGAAGGCGGTTGAAGACTCTTTGCTCCTTCCGCAGACGAAGAGGAAGCCAATGCGCGACTCGGAGACGATTTTTTTCCGATCCGATCTAGCAATGACGTCTCGAATCGTGAATCGTTCGTGCCGACTCTATGACGGAATCCGATCCCAATGCCCTGCTAGAGCGAGTTAACCAACTCGCGCCCTGTGATGCCGCTGATGCTTTGGAGGAAGCGTCCGACGCGGACGCGCTCTTCGTTTTGAAGGCGCTCAATCCGATGGTGGCGCAGCAGGTGCTCCAGGATATGGAGGAGCAACACCGGCAAGAACTTTTGGCTGCCGCGCCGCCGGCGCTGGCCAAGCAATGGATTCGCAACCGCGAATACCCTGAAGATAGCGTGGGCTGGCTGATGGAAGTTCCCAGCGCCGTCTTCCGTCCGACGATGACCGTGGGGGAAACGATCGAGGCGCTGCGTCGACTGACGAAGCGAGCTTTTATCACGTACGGATACGTTGCCGACGAATCCAACCGATTGCTGGGCGTGCTCGTGATGCGCGATTTGATGCTGAGTGATCCGAACACGCGCTTGGGCGACATGATGTTCACCGAACTCTTCACGTTGCAGCCAGAGATGCCCCTGCTGGACGCAATGAACCTGGCGATCAATCGCCACTTTCCGATTTACCCCGTGTGCGATGACGACGGGCGATTGATCGGGCTTGTTCGTGGACAGGCGATGTTCGAAGCGCACGCCATCGACATCAGCGCCCAAGCGGGATCCATGGTGGGTGTCGAGAAGGTCGAGCGATTGACTGCGCCCTTCATGCGCAGTCTGCGCTTTCGTCATCCATGGCTGCAGATGAATTTGCTGACGTGCTTTATCGCCGCGGCAGTCGTAGCCGTGTTTGAAGACACGCTCAATCGAGTTGTCGTACTGGCGGCCTTTTTGCCGGTCGTCGCGGGGCAGGCGGGGAACACCGGCAGCCAAGCTCTAGCCGTCACGCTGCGCGGAATCGTGCTCGGCGATCTGAATGCGGGCGATGAACGAACTTTGGTAATCAAAGAGTGCTTCTTGGGACTCACCAACGGGGTGCTAGTCGGTTTATCGGCAGCTTTGGGAATGTTCTTCTACGCCCGCCTCTCCGAGAATCCACGCGCGTTCGAACTCGCCGGAATCGTTTGGTTGGCGATGGTCGTGAGCTGCTTAGTCGGTGGCCTCAGCGGTGCCGTTATTCCGTTGGCCCTTCGACGGTTTGGTACGGATCCAGCGACAGCCTCGAGTATCTTTCTCACGACGATCACAGATGCCGTGAGCATGGGTGTATTCCTTGGTCTCGCGTCTGCCTTAATCTGAGAGAGTTTCATTCGAGGCAGTGGCGTTCATTGCCCGAATGATGGTTTCTCTTCGGTTCAAGGCACTTTCCCACTGCTCGACGATTGAGGCGGTTCGGGAGGCTAGTCTCGATTGAGCGAGAGTCACGTGCGGCGTCTGTAGCTCCAATAGATCCGCAATTTGGATCACAAACGAATAGGGCGCCTCGTCAACGGGCATCGTTTTTAGAAGTTGGAGGTCGTGACGTCGCTCCCAATATTGTTCGCCCAAATCGATCGCTACTTGCTTCCACGTCGACAATAAGCCGTCGGAATCGGATGAAGACCGGCTGTTGGAAGAACTGGTCAACTCTGCATTCAGCGTACGTTTGTAAGTCTCGATGATGTCGAGCGGAGCGCGCATGAGAGCTCTGGTGAGATCGATTGAAGTCGGGCGCCTCAAGCTTGGCAAGTCGTTAGGACTGAGTCCCTGTCGTTGCGCAAATTGGAGCATCTGCTCGATCGTATTTAGGCTGACGATCGCATCGACAGCGTGACCCGATTGGAGCACACCGTCGCTCATCGCTACGACTTTGTCGATCGGCAGAGCAATCGGCGGATGAATGCGGACGGCGAAAGTGGCTAATGAATGGAGCGCGAATCCGTCGCCTATGCCGAGGTTATATGGCGAGACTGTCTCGAACCAAACGAGCAATTCACGCACAACCAACTGTTCGGCTGGAGTTAGATCGGACGCTAACACGGATTGCTCGATGTCTCCGTCAACGGCGGTGGGAAGCGCAGCGCGCAACTCATCGAGTTTGGACTCGCTGCGCCAATGTAGAGGAGCGGTTCGTTCGAGCAAAAGAGCCCAACGATCTTTCGCATCCCCGATTGCTGCGTCGGTTCGCGAGAAGTCGACGAAGCCTAATTTGACGATTACCGAAAACGTCATCGCGAGAACCATTAACTCGAAAAAGACGATGCTTGCGATAGTGCGTTCATTCATTGGCTTATCTGGATGGACGACAGTGCTCGCTCCTTTCGTCCCGTGGAGTCGAAATCGGGGAAGCGAAATGAGTGATCCCAACCATATATAGCTCTACGGCATACGCCGGAAAGGCAGGTGTTGGCCGCGCTTGACATTGAATGCCGATAGGGCGAAATGGCCGACATGAATAATTCAAAATCAGACACTGTGATTTGCCGCTACACCGTGAAACCGGGCCGAGAGGCCGAAATGGAGCAGTTGTTTGGCTTGCATTGGCCCGCCCTTCATAAGTTGGGCTTGGTCACAGAAGAGCCTTCTCGATTTTTCAAGGAGGTGCCCTCCGGCAAACCTGGTGAACCTAAAAAACCGGGAACCGTCTACGTCGAGATCTTTTCCTGGAAGACGAAAGCCTCTCCGGATCAAGCTCACCAATCACCCGAAGTGATGGCCGTTTGGGATCCCATGTTCGAAGTCTGCGAAGTCATGGAGTTTCCGCACTTCCAAGAGTTGGACCTCTTGAAGTCTAGTTGAACTTTGGGAGCGCTCGGCGCGCCTCTTTAAAGGCCGAACGCCGAACGTAGCGGAACGACTACTTGTCCAAGTGACAGGAGGCGAAGCGCCTGTCTCCAAACTCCACTAGTTGCGGCACTTCACCAACACAGCGATCCTTGATCGATTCGCTTTCCGGACAGCGCGGATGAAAAGTGCAACCGCTGGGCGGGTTGTGCGGCGACGGTACATCGCCCTGTAGCACGATGCGCTCTCGATCCGCTTCGACGGACGGATCCGCGTGCGGAATCGCGGAGAGTAGTGCACGCGTGTAGGGGTGCGCGGGATGCTCGAACAAGGCGTCGCGATCCGCGACTTCGACGACGCGACCCAGGTACATCACCGCTACGCGCGAGCAGAGATGCCGAACCACGGCCAAGTCGTGCGCAATGAACAGGTACGCGAGATTGAAGCGCTCTTGCAGTTCTTTGAGCAAGTTGATGACTTGTGCCTGAATCGAAACGTCGAGTGCGCTGACGGGCTCATCGCAAATGATGACCTCAGGTTCGAGTGCCAATGCGCGGGCAATGCCGATGCGTTGACGTTGGCCGCCTGAAAACTCGTGCGGGTATCGGTTGAGATGACGCGGGTTCAAGCCGACCGCTTCCAAGAGGGCCAGCGTGCGCAAGCGACGATCGCGTGGCTTGCCAATTTTGTGAATGGTGAGCGGTTCGGCCAGGATCGACCCGACGGTTTGACGCGGATCGAGCGATGCGTAGGGATCCTGAAAGATCATCTGCATGCGGCGTCGGTGCGGTAGCCATTCGCGCGCAGAGAGATGCGCGAGTTCGACGCCGTCCAGTTTGACCGAGCCCGCGGTCGGTTTGTGCAAGCCGATGACCGCGCGCGCCGTTGTGGACTTGCCGCAGCCCGACTCGCCGACCAAACCGAGGCTTTCGCCGCGGCGTAAGTCGAACGAGACGTCGTCGACCGCTTTGAGCCAGTGGTGCGGCCGCCCAGAGATTCCGACATTGCCAATCGGAAAGTGTTTTGCGAGGTTCCTGACCTCCAACAGATTCGAATTGCTCACGCTTGAACTCCAGGTGTAGATGGCTTGTTGAGCAGAACCCGTTCAGCTTCCGTGCAAGCGACAAAGCGTTCCGTTTCGGCAGCTGCGTCGGCTTGCGCATGGAGATCGGGTCTCTCTGACTTGCAGCTTTCAACGACGAAGTCGCAACGCGGTGCAAAGGCACAGCCGGGTGGCAAATCGGAAACGTCCGGTGGTTGCCCTTTTACTGAGTAGAGGTCGCCGTCGGCGTCACCGAAGAGGCGCGGAACGCTTTCGAGCAAACCCTTGGAGTAGGGGTGCATGGGGCGACTGAAGAGATCACGCGTTGCCGCCGTTTCTGCGAGTCGACCCGCGTACATTACGTTGACGCGGTCGGCTTGACCCGCGACGACACCCATGTCGTGCGTCACCAAGATGATGGCGGTGCCGTGACGTTTTTGAAGGCTGGCCATGAGTTCGAGGATCTGCGCTTGAATGGTGACGTCTAGCGCCGTGGTCGGTTCATCTGCCAGTAGGACCTTCGGTTGACACAGAAGTGCCATCGCGATCATCACGCGTTGCCGCATGCCGCCAGACAATTCGTGCGGATAAGAATCGAGACATTTCTCGGGAGAGGGGATGCCCACTTCGCCCAAACCATTCGCGCAGACGGGGCGTGCTTCGCGTCGCTTCATGCCGCGATGAATTTCGAGCACCTCGGCCAACTGTTGCTCAATCGTCAGCAGCGGATTCAACGAGGTCATCGGATCCTGAAAGATCATGCTGATCTTGTTGCCGCGAATTTTGCGCATCTTGTCGATGGGCAACTTGAGCAGATCGTCGCCTTCGAAAAGCACTTGCCCGGAATCAATGACCCCAGGCGGGTTGGGAATCAATCCCAGCAAAGCCAAGTTCGTGACGGACTTGCCCGAACCGGATTCGCCGACGAGCCCCAGGGTTTCGCCTTCCTCCAGATAGAAAGACACCCGATCCACCGCTCGTACCGTGCCTTGATGCGTATCGAATCGCACCGAGAGGTCTTTCACTTCGAGTACTTTGCTCATTAGTCTTTCCCCCGTAATTTGGGGTCGAGAGCATCGCGTAGGCCATCTCCCAGAATGTTGAGTGCTAACAAGGTGATGCCCATTGCGGCCGCGATCCACGCGACGAGCCACCAGTAACTATGAACTGGACTCATGGCTTCGATGCTGTCACCAGCCAAGAGTCCCCAACTGACTTCCGGTGCTTGAACGCCCAAGCCCAGGAAGGAGATGAAGGCTTCGAAGAGCATCACCGCCGGAATTGTGAGCGTTAGATAAACGATCACAATTGAAAGCACGTTCGGAACCAAGTGCGCGAAGATGATGCGCGCGGTAGAAGCTCCCATCACGCGCGCCGCTTCGATGAACTCGGAGTTCTTGAGCGTAAGTACCTGGCCGCGCACAACGCGTGCCATGGTTAGCCAGTAAATCAGTCCGAGCAGCAAGTAGAACAGGTGCATGAACTGGATATCTAGGGAATCAGGTTGCTTCAGATATTCCGAGATTAGAGTCAATGCGAATATCACTAGAAAGATGAACGGGATCGAGTAAAGCACGTCGACGGCACGCATCATCAAGTTGTCAATACGACCGCCCATGAATCCCGCGAAGGCTCCGTAAGTCACTCCGATCAAAAGACTGAAGAGCGTGGCAACGATGGACACTTGGAAGGAGACGCGACTCCCCCAAATGATGCGCGACATGACGTCGCGCCCCTTTGAATCGGTTCCCATCCAACGCTCGGTTTGCCAATCGCCAAAAATCCAGGCGCGGGTGTCCTGCAGAACCTGGTCGAAGGCACTAAGCTCCCAGTAATCGTCCGCACTCCATTCACCGCGGCCGAATTGTGTCCAGGGCGCAACCGGTGGCTGCGGTTCGAGTTGCAAGTCGAGCGCGCTGGGGGAGGCCAAAGGCCAAAGGGGTGCCAGGAAACTGATCGTGAGGATGGCGGCGCAAATCAGGAGACTGACGAACGCGCTGCGATTGCGTTTGAGTCGGCGCCAAGCATCGTTCCAGAGGCTTTCGCCTCTGAATCGTTTGGCCTCTTCAAGCAGCACTTCAAGATCGCTGCCGCCAAGATCCCAACGTTCGCTTTTGTCTGATTTCGATGATGTAGCCATTACGCTTCCTCCAACTTGATGCGCGGATCGAGGAAGGTATAGGTGAGGTCAACCAACGTGTTGAGTGAGTAGACCAAGACCGTGTAGAGGATGGTGACTCCCATGGCGAGCGTGTAGTCGCGGTTTAGAGCGCTGTTGACGAAGTGCGTTCCGGTGCCAGGAATCGCGAAGATTTTTTCGATGACGAGCGAGCCGGTCAAGATGCCTGCCGTTGCCGGACCGAGAAAACTTACAACCGGTAACAGGCCGCCCTTGAGAGCATGGCGCGTCAATACTTGGCGGGGAGTGAGCCCTTTGGCGTAAGCGGTTCGAATGTAATCGTGGCTAAGAACTTCGAGCATACCCGTCCGCGTCAATCGCGCGATGTAGGCCGCGAAAGGACCGCCGAGTGCCAGTCCGGGAAGGAATAAGTGACTGACGCTACCCCAACCGGCAACGGGGAAGAGTGGAATCTTGAACACGAATAAAGTGATCAGGAAAAGCGCCACGATGAAGTTGGGGATGGCGATGCCGATGGTCGCGACGAGTCGCAACCCCAAGTCCGCCGTACTACCGCGCCAAACGGCGGAAAGGATTCCGGCTGATAGACCCAAGAGAAGCGCCCAAAAGAGGGCGACAACTCCCAGCGTGACCGAGATTGGAAGACTTTGTCCGATGATGTCGTTGACGGTGAAGTCGCGGTACTTGAAGGACGGACCGAAGTCTCCGGTGAGCAGGCCACCGAAGGTTGCGGAACCGTCGCCACCGATCCACGCTCCGCCCGTATCTTCATCGAGGCTGAGCGGGCCGAGGTAGTGGAGGTATTGCTTCCACTGTGGCCAATCGAGGTGATAGCGCGCTTTCATGTTGCGCTCGATCGCGGCGTTGACGGTTCGATCGGTGTCGAAGGGGCCGCCGGGGACGGCGCGCATCAAGAAAAAGGAGACTGTGATCACGATCCATACCGTGAGCAAGAACCACAGAAAACGGCGTACTAGAAATCCGGTCATGGGAAAGCTCGAGGGTGGTGGGATCAGTCCCAGACGCCGGGTTGATGTGCGGGTGCGTAGAGTCCTTCGGTGGGACCCGGAGCGAGAACGATTTCCCAGTCAGCCGGCTGCGCGGCTCTTCGCTTGGCCAGTTCCTCGTTATCCATCCAGTACCAGTGCTTCGGAAAGTGTTCGTCGAGCGGATTGTTGTAGAACCCGCCGACGCGCGGGTTGTAGATACTCTGCGTGGTGTAGAAGTAGATCGGTAGAATCGGCAACTCCTCCATCAAGATCGCTTCCGCTTGGGATAAAAGGCGCATGCGTTCCGCGAGTTCAAACTCAGCTGCCGCCCGTGCGACGAGCGCGTCGTACTCGGGATTGCCCCAACCCGTCTTGTTGTTTTCATTGCCCGTGACGAACATGTCGAGGAAGGAGTTCGGGTCGATGTAGTCGCCGATCCAAGCCGAGCGCGACACGTCGTAGCCCAGGTTTTGTTGCGTATCTAAATACACCTTCCACTCCTGATTGAGCAGACGCGCATCCAAGTCGAGGTTCTTCTTCCATGAGTCGGCCACAACTTCAGCGATGTCCCGGTGCGCCTCGGAAGTGTTGTAGTGCAATTCGAAGTTGGGAAAGTCTTTTCCATTCGGGCCAAAGCCCGCTTCTTCGATCAAGGCGTGCGCTTCGGCGATGTCCTTGGCGAAGGACTCTTCGTAGTTTGAATAGTCGTCGGCCACAGGTGTGTGACGCATCATGGCTTCACCCGTGGCGTAGCCCTCCAGCCCAGGGGGAACCAGCGACCAAGAGGGCTTTTGACCCGCTTTCATGATCTTCTCGCAGATCGCTCGCCGATCGATAGTCAGGGCTAATGCTCTCCGGATCTTGGGGTTGTCGAAGGGCGGCTTGGTCGTATTGACGCGGAAGAAGTACGTGCCGAGGTAGGGGATGGGGTTGAAGTCTTCGCGCGGGAGTAGGCGCGGGACTTGATTCGTGGAAACGCGATCGATCCAGCCAACGCCACCCGTTAGATACAAGTTGAGCATCGTCTGATAGCTCTCGATTGGAAAGACGTCGATGGTGTTGAAAGCCACGTTGTCCTTGTCCCAGTAGGTCTCGTTTTTGGCCAAACGCAAACGGTCGTTGATACGTCGTTCTTGTAATGTGAAAGGGCCGTTGGTGACGATGTGCTCGGGACGCAACCACTTCGTCGACCAATTGTCGGGCCAAGTAGCTTTGGCTGCTTCCATAGCGCGCGGGTTGATCGGAAAGGTCGGATAAAATGTCGTCAGCTGAATGAAGAAGGCGACCGGATTGTCGAGTTTTACGACCAATGTGTAGTCGTCTTCGGCATGGACGCCGACCTCGTTGGGCCAAATCGTTTCTTTGCGATAGGTTTCACCCTCGATCAGTGAACCGTTCGCAAGTGCCGACTGGTAGGCGTCGACGTCGACCTCAAGCTCGATCATCCATCCGTTTTCATACGGGTCATCTAGCAATGATTTGACGACGAAAGAATGTTCCGTATTGAGCGCGCGAACTTTGCCACTAATTGGAAAATTGAATTCCCGACCAGACCGTTGAAGCAACAGACCACCACTTTCCACGCGTGTTCCAACGTCGCCCGATAGATCGAGTGTTCCTTCCACGCCCGATTCAGTCAGGGCGAAACCCGTGAGGCCGAGGCGGATGACGCCCGGCTCAATCTCGCGAACCCACACGCCGCTATCGCCAGGTGCGTAGGCATAATCGCTCGGGAGCAAGGTGTATTGCTTCGCGCCGGTGACGTACCACAACTGATAGGCGTACTCGGCTGCGGTGCTGGGATTGAGCAAGCGCTCCCAGCTGTACTCAAAATCCTGCGCGATGACCGGATCGCCATTCGTCCAGACAGAGTTTTCGCGCAGATGAAAGGTATACGTGCGACCGTCTTCAGAGATCTCGTAAGAAGTGGCTGCGGCGGGTATCGGTTGCAGCGTCCGAGGATGTTTGATGTAGAGACCCTCGTACAACGCCCGCATCACGCGCCCCTCGGGAACGCCGGTGACGGTCGCGGGGTCGAGTCCCTGAACCTCGGTGCCGTTGTTGAAGCTGAAATCCGCCGGCGGCAGACTGGCGCCCATTGCGATCTTGAGCACCGGCAAGATCACCACCGCCGCCAGAAGCGGGGGAACGAGCCTTCGGGCTCCGGGAAGCTTTGAACTCGTGCCGTTTGAATCGCCCATATCCGTGACACTCTACCCGGCTGGCCGGATGTCACAAGTACTGATGCACAAAGGATTTGGATGCTTGCCCCAGAACCGGCCGAGGTCTAACCTCCAAGGCTTCAAGTGAACTTTGGTTCACGCTCGAGAATTGCGCCTAGTAGTCGGCCCCTCCTGAGGGTTGTACTTGTAGTTGCACCCATGATTCGACATCACTCACTTTTGATCAGAGCGCTTCTTGGCGCCTTCTTTGCTAGCCTTTCGCTATGGATTGGCGTCCCGAGTGAATTCCAGGAGGCTCCCCAGGCTGAGCCGGAAACGCTCAACGAATACGGTTCCGGCACCGTCGCGGTGGACGATTTTCGCGACGCTGGTACAGCTTCTACAAAACCAGTTCGCGGCGGTCGGCTCGTCGTTCACGTCACGACGCGGCCCCTGCATCTGAATCGAATGATTCAGTCGGGTGCGGACCTACGCCGCATTCTCGAGGACGTGCATGCGAGGTTGGTGGAACGCGATTGGGAAACTTGGGAGCTAGAGCCGAGCTTGGCAAGTTCGATCGATGTGACGGACAGTTTGGTTCTGAAGGCAGAAGAAGGCGCGGAAGAACAGACCATCGTGATCGGCGAAGTGGCGAAACGCATGCGTAGCCGTGCGGATTGGGAAGTGACACCCACGCTGGCTGGGGGGGAGCGCGGGACCACGGTTCGCTACGCGAAGGCTCAAGTCGACAGTTTTGAGCGTCGATCGGTGTTCACGTTTCATCTTCGCGAGAATGTGAAGTGGCATGACGGTCACGGATTCAACGCGCATGACGTGATCTTTTCGCTTGATAGCTATCTGAATCCCTTGGTGCAGTCCGAGCACAGTCGGCATTCCTTTCAAGAGCTGCGCAGCTATAAGGCGCTCGACGACTTCACGGTTCAGGTGGTGTTCAAAGAGAGTGCGGTTCACGCTCTCTCGCTATTCGAGGATGCATTCGTGATTCTGCCCGCTCACGTGTACGACCTAACCGATGCCGAGAACTCAGCCTTTGATCCAGAGGCGTCAGAAATGAGCCGAGCCGAGTTTGTAAACCAGAACCCGGCGAATTCGGAGTGGATTGGGCTGGGTCCTTATCGCGTAACGGAGTTCACCGATCAAAGCATCGAGTCCGTGCGCTTCGACGATTACTTTGACGCTGATCGAGCGGGCTATGTAGATGCCGTTCGCTGGCGCATTATCGCCGACGACAATGCGACCAAACGCGCACTTCTGGAAGGCGAATTGGACTTCATGGCCCGGTTGCGTTCGCGCGAATACCTGGGCGACTTTTGCAGCCAATCCGATTTTAGCGATCATTTCGACAAGGGCCTCTACTACACGCCGCAGTTCAATTATATCGCTTGGAATCAGCGTCGTCCGTTATTCAAAGACGTGCGCGTTCGCAGAGCACTTGCGCAATGCTTCGATTGGGACGAGTTCATTCACACGATCGGCAGCGGCATGGGGGAAGCTGTTAGCGCGAGTTGGTATCGCTTCTCTGATGACTACGATTCAAAGCTGAGACGTTTGCCCTTTGATCTGGATCGTGCCGAAGATTTGTTATTTGAAGCTGGGTGGGTGGATCGCGACGGTGACGGAGTTCTCGATCGCGAGGGGCAGGCTTTTGAATTCGAGTATCTCTTCACCAAAGCGGATGCGACCATGCGCTTGGTCGGACAGAAATTAAAAGAGAATCTGGCGCGCATCGGAATTGTGATGAATCTTGTCGGGCGCGACTTCGCTTCGCGGCAAGCGCTGCTTGGCGAGCGCGATTTTGATGCTTCCGCTGGGAGTTGGATCTTCGGCGCAGAGATTGACCCATACAAGCTTTGGCACTCATCTCAAGCTGATTTGGAGCGCAGCGCGAACCTATCGGGTTATAGCGATGCCGAAAGCGACCGATTGATCGAGGAGATTAAAACCGAGTTCGATGACAAGACTCGGCGCCACTTGCTACATCAGCTTCAAGCCAGGATTTATGAAGCGCAGCCCTATATGTTCGGATGTCTCTTTCCGAATAAGTTCGCCGTTTCAAAACGAGTGCGTGGCGTGCAACGCTTCGCTCTCGATCCCGGTTATTCGATCAGGCGTTGGTGGATCGATCCCAGTTTCGACAAACGCTAATCGCACAAGCTGATAGTGAGAACGTTCCTTCTTCGTCGACTGAGCTTGCTGATACCGACTCTGTTCGGAATCAGCGTCTTGACCTTTGCATTGATGCACTTGGTGCCGGGCGACCCCGCGGCCATGGTGGGCCAGGAGTCTGATGGCTCCGTCTCTGCAAACGTCGACACCAGCGCACAGATCGAAGGATTCCGTCGTCGCTATCTCTTCGATCAACCGCTCTGGAAGCAATACTTGCACTACATCGGACCGTTCGACCTGTCGGAAGACGGTCACGAGTGGTTTGGCGGTAGCGGACGCAAACCCTATGGCGGAGTACTCGCGTTAGACCTCGGAACGGAGTTTTTGCGTCCCCAAGTTCATGTCGGCCCTGAGTTGTTGCGCCGGTTGGCGATTACGTTGCCGATGACGGCTCTCGCTATCTTGCTGGCCTACCTGCTTTCAATTCCGCTCGGTATTTATTCTGCAGTGCGCAGCGGTTCGGCACTCGATAAGGGCGCGGCCATTCTCGTCTTCGCGCTCTACGCTCTCCCGACATTTTGGATCGGTTTGCTATTGCAGTGGGCGTTCGGTCGCACTGGATTGGATTGGCTGCCCACCCTCGGTTTGAGTTCGCTCGAAACCGAGGGGTTTTCAGGCCTTGATCATTTGCTCGATCGCCTGCGACATTTGGCCCTGCC
Organism: Planctomycetota bacterium; assembly: GCA_047639415.1. GTDB lineage: Bacteria > Planctomycetota > UBA1135 > UBA1135 > OFTM34. Next base: position 22,407 of record JBLINP010000036.1, read on the forward strand.
GATTTGTTGCTACACCCTCGGGAGCTTGGCTTATCTCTCACGCCAAATGCGAGCGGGCATGATCGAGGTCATTGGCGAAGATTATATTCGTACTGCACGCGCTAAAGGCTTGCCTGAGATCACGGTGATTACGAAGCACGCCTTTCGCAATTCGGTTCTACCATTAGTGACCGTTTTTGCGTCGGTACTGCCGGCCTTAGTCGGCGGTTCAATCGTGGTGGAAACGATTTTCGACATCCCGGGCATGGGCTTCTACGTCTACGAAAGCCTGTTACGTAGAGAGTACGACGCGATTATGGGCAGCGTTTTATTGGGCGCCATAACAACGGTTCTCGGATTGCTTTGCTCGGATGTGTTGCACGCTTGGGTCGATCCGCGCGTGCAATTGGGAGGGCGCCGAGGCAATGGTTAGACGTTCAAAGCCCGAGCGGAATTTGCGGATCGCCATGCTGCTGTTGGCCTTTCTGTTTGGAACGGCCATCTTTGCGCCACTGATCGCCAGCGACTTACCGGTGACTATGGTTGCAGTTGACGAGCGCGCCTTTGTTCGTGCGTTGCGGAGTCTGCCACTCGTTGTGACCGAATTTGTTGAAGTCCGCGCCGACGAGAGCTCCGATGATGTGCGCGTAAAAGCTGCAACTGAGGCGGTTGTCTTGCGAATCGACGTTTTGGAGCGCGGACTTGAAGATCCGGATCGGAAAAGTTTGGCGCGCTTTGAAACAGCCTTTGAGCGCGCGTCACGTGAAACGAGTGAGCTGGCCGAACTTCCATTGCATGCGAATCGGTTGAAGGACGAGTTGAAATTGGAAGCGGCCGACGCGGGCGGCGTTCGACTACAACCGACGCGCAGTTTCCCCATTTTTGCCGCGCTCTCGCCGTTGAATAGCTTCTTGATGGGGGGCTTCGTCATCACGCTCTTGGCTCCGCTGTGGTGGATTCGCCGTCGCACACTCGGGCTTTGCCTTGGCGTTCTGATTTGCTGCTTATTGTCAGCGGCTAGTTGGCAATGGGGCAACGCCAACGACCTTTCGGGTTTGAAAGCGAGCATGGCGCAAGGCGACGTACGCGTGGAGAGTGCTCTGTTCGCGCCGGTTGCTTTTGGGTTCGCCGAGACGCATCTATCGGAGGGGTTTTTAGCGCCCACTTGGCTACGCGAGACTTC
>JBLINP010000037.1:0-23492 GCA_047639415.1 Planctomycetota bacterium
CAGTCCGGCGGCAAGAAGGTTTCGCTTGCGGACCTAATCGTCTTGGGCGGCTCTGCGGGCGTTGAAGCGGCTGCCGAGAAGGCCGGGCATAAAGTCCAGGTCTCGTTCTCGCCGGGACGTACGGATGCTTCGCAAGAGCAAACCGACGTGAATTCGTTTGGTGCGCTTGAGCCGATGGCCGATGGCTTCCGCAACTTCGTTGGTGCAAACAATCAGCGTCGGGCCCCAGTCGCCCTCATTGATCGCGCGAACCAACTGTCGCTATCCGCTCCGGAGATGACCGTTCTCGTTGGAGGCCTCCGAGCCCTGAACGCGAATTACGGCGGTTCGCAATATGGCGTCCTAACGAATCGTCCGGGAACTTTGACGAGTGACTTCTTCGTAAACCTGTTGGACATGGGTACCAAGTGGGAAGCGTCCAGCAAGGGGCGAGGGCTCTACGATGGTCGGGACCGAATGACCGGGGACGTCAAGTGGACGGCGACCTCTGTTGACCTTGTGTTCGGTTCGAACTCGCAACTGCGAGCAATCGCCGAGGTTTACGCCAGTGAGGATTCCAAGCACAGGTTCGTTGAGGACTTCGCCGCAGCGTGGACCAAGGTGATGAATCTCGATCGCTTCGATCTCTAATTCCGACAGAGAAGTAAGGCGGCGGACTCGCTCGCACTGAAGCGAATATTGCACTTCTACAGGCCCCCGCGAAGCACACACTTCGCGGGGGCCTTTTCGTTACAGTTTGGCGATGGAACGTCCCACATTGCGTCAACTCGAGTACTTCGTTGCGGTCGCTGAGCGGTTGAATTTCAGCAAAGCGGCCGAATCCTGTTTCGTGAGCCAACCGGCTCTTTCCGCACAGATTGCGCAACTTGAAGCCCTCATCGGGATCAAACTTTTTGAGCGTGATCGTCGTGGTGTGCAGCTGACGGTCGCCGGCGATTCACTGGTCAGCGGTGCTAAGGAAACTCTTCGGAGTTGTGATCGGTTTGGGCAGTTCGCTCAATCTTTGTGTGCTCCTTTGTCGGGTCCATTGCGTCTCGGCGTAATCCCCACGATCGGGCCCTACCTGTTGCCGCAAATCTTGCCCGCGATCTCGGAGTCCTATCCCGAACTGCAACTCTTCTTGCGAGAGGACATGACCTCGCGACTGCTCGAGCAGCTTGCGGAAGGCAAACTCGATTTACTGCTATTGGCGACCGACATTGACCTGGGAGCGGTCACGACCCTCAACTTGTTCTCGGACCCCTTTGTGTTGGGTGTGTCCGTGGACGACGAGCTTGCGAGTTTGGAGGAAGTGGCGCTGTCCCACCTTTCGCGACGCAACGTCTTGCTCTTGGATGAAGGCCACTGTTTTCGCGAACAGACCCTTTCGCTGTGCGAATCAGCGGGCGCCGATGAGTTTGGAGGTTTCCGAGCTTCCAGTCTGGGAACCATCACCCAGATGGTGGCCAATGGACTCGGAATCACACTGCTTCCCGAGCTCGCCATCGAGCGCGAAGCGGCGGCCGTGCCTCGACTGCATGTGATTCCCTTTGGTGCAGACGGTCCTTTCCGCTCAGTGGGCTTGGCGTGGCGCCCGAACTCCCCGCGCGGCGAAGAATTTCGCGCTCTCGGAACGGCTTTGGCTGAGGCCTACGCGCGAAGCTGACCCGCCGGTTCCCAACGGGTCAGGGCCGAGTCAAACCCGGAAGACCATCCAGACTCTTGGCATTCGAGTCGTAGCGCCGCTCCGTGTGAAACTCTTGCGTGCGCGAGGCATTGTGTTTGACGAGCGTGTCGCGTTGGCCTTTGAAATCGTAGAGCGGCACACCCCAACCGCAGGATTCCTGCACCAGATTGAGATTGAGCTCAATTATGCCGCGAACCGGCACCTCGATGGCGGGGAACAGAGGTCGCAGTGCGTCGAAGCCCTCGGTTCCAAAGGGGTGCGCCTCGCCGGTTCCGTACACGCGCAAAATCAGGGGCGGATTCTCGAAGGCGCAAAACATCATGCTCAGGCGACCGTTTTCGAGCATGTGTGCGTGCGTCTCGATCCCGCTGCCACCCAGATCGATGTAGGCCAGTCGCGTGCTGCTTAAAATCGCGAGCGAATCCAATCCCTTGGGTGAAAGGTTCACGCGTCCCTCACCCGAAAGCGGCGCCGAAGCGACGAAGAAGACCTTTTGGGCGCGAATGAAGTCTTGCTGTGAAGAATTGAGGTCGTCGAAGAGATCCATAGGCGGGGGAAGGCCCGTGCTAGTAGCCGAGGCCGTTCTTGCGCATGTGGACCGAAGCGTCGCCTTCGCGCAGCATTTCGGCCGCCGTCACGGTGCCGAATACGACGATGTGGTCGCCGACTTCGTGCTCGCCGGTGACTTTGCAGTCGAGCCAGGCCAGGGAGCCAGAAAGGACGGGATCACCGGAGGGAGTCGAGCTCGTTTCCAGGTCGTCGAAGACTGACTTGCCCTCGGGCGGCGCTTTGAAGAAGGCGGACATGAGTCCTTGGCTCTTCTGGTCCATGATCGAAACGCCGAAGTGACCGGAGGCGCGCATCGCGGTGAGGTGAGCGCGGTCTTTGCCGACGGCCACGCAGACGGTGGGGGGCTCAAAGCCGACTTGGGCCAGGAAGGAGCCGAGGAATCCCAGAGCGGGATTGTCGCCATCCGTACTGCTGATGATGAAGAGGCCGGAGGGGATCCGGCCGAGGGCGCGGGCAATGGGGGTAAGTTCGTCGCTCATGGGCAGAGCATACCGAGCGGAGTACGTTCTCCAACCTTCCCTTTTGAATGGAAAGGCTATGTTTTGAGCACTTTGAACGAAAATTCACGTCAAATACGCCAAAACTCGCTCATGGGAACTCTTCGCCAAAAGCCTTTCTGTGGCGAAAATTCAAAGTATAGTTGCCATTGGCATCCAAGTGGTTGTAGTGTGCAACCATGTCGACAGCCACAACTTCTGCTCCCGCAATGGCCCAGCAAATCCGTGGCCTTCGTGAGTCCTCACGGCGCCTCGTGCGTGTACTCGGTGTGATCAACAATCGGATCGATGAAATCGATTGCAGTCCGGCGCAATGCCACTCGCTGATCGAGGTTTCGAACCACGGGCAGCTCACCACGAAACAGGTGGCGGCGTTGCTCGAAGTGGACAAATCCACGGCTAGCCGCACCTTGCGAGCGCTGGTGGGGGAGGGATTGCTTCAAGCGGGTTCCGGAACCGGCGATGAGCGCACCAAGCCCGTACGCCTCAGCGATAAGGGGCGAACGCGTGTGGAAGCCATCCACGCTGCCGCCGATAGTCAGGTGCGGGACGCGCTCGAATTGTTGACCGAGGAGGAACGCGAGATCGTGTTGCGGGGCGTTTCGTTGTATGAGCAGGCGCTACATCGGTCGAAGGCTCTCGCAAGCATTGTCGTGCGGCCGATCGAGGCCGGCGATGAGCCGGCGATGGCGAATGTCATCCGCAACGTCATGACGGAGTTCGGTGCGGTCGGCAGCGGCTATTCAATCGAGGATATGGAAGTCGACACGATGCACGGATCCTATACGGAGGAGCGTTTCGCTTACTTTGTCGCCGAACAAGACGGGCAGATAATGGCTGGTGCTGGCATTGCTCCACTCGTGGGAAGCGAGCGCGATGACGTCTGCGAGTTGCGCAAGATGTACGCGCTGTCGTCGGTGCGCGGATTCGGCGTCGGACGGCGACTGCTCGACCATTGCCTCACCGCCGCGCGCGACGCGGGATTCCGCATCTGCTACCTCGAAACTCTCGAGCACATGGACCGAGCGAGAGCTCTGTACGAAAAGGCTGGCTTTGAGGTCATCGATGCCCCCATGGGCAATACCGGCCACCAAGCTTGCGACCAATGGCTCGCCCTCGATCTGAAGCCCAAACCCCAAGCCTAACTATGTTCCGATTTACACTCGTTCTTGCCTGCCTCCCGCTTGCGATAGAGGAGCCGATCGCTCCCGACTGGGGGCGACGCATTCAATGGCCCGCAGAGGGGGCGCCAGAGGCGCGCGAACATGCCGCTTTCGTCGTCGATTCCAAATTTGACCGCGCTGTAATGTTAGCGGGGTCGGGCTATGCGCCGTACGGGAGCGCGCTCGACGATGCGTGGGCGTTCGACCTGCAGACGCATATGTGGACTGAACTGGAGCTGGCCGGAGACCCGCTCGCAGCCGGGGGCTCGCAACGAATCGCGGCGATCGACGGTGGTGCGTATTTGTACGGAGGTTATGGCGAGGGCCAGCAAGAGCTGGGCGACCTCATGCAGTTGGACTTCGAGCTCAGCCGTGTCGTCGTTCGCAAGGTCGAACAGGTAAACCCTCCGCCGCCGCGATTGCTGCACGCGTTTGCGTGTGACACCAGCGGCGAGACCTTTGTGGTCTTCGGTGGAGCGGGCCAGAGCGGAATGCTGGAGGACACTTGGATTGGAAATCGTACGGATGCAGGCGTTCGTTGGGAGCCGCTCGAGAGCGAGGTCCATCCCAGCGCTCGATTCGGCTTTTCATTCGCCTATGACGCGACTTTGAACCGGCTGATCGTGTGCGGAGGCCAGGTGATGCCCGAGAACGAAGAGCAGATGACGATGGAGGTTGTGCGCGACCTTTGGGCGCTCGACTTCACTGCGGAGGAGCCGACTTGGACCCGCCTTGCGGAGTACACGAGTGAGGAGTTTCACGGTCGACGGAACCCGGCTTTTGCATTGGACCAGCGCTCGGGCGACCTTCTTATCTGGGGAGGAACTGGGGACGGTTCCAGCGCATTGCCCGACCTATATACCGTGCGAACGCGAGTCGAAGGTGCGCCGGTCGAGCGCCTCGCTCAGCCCGACTCGATTCCGACCCGCGCCTCCAGTTTCGGCGTCGTCGATGAAGCTCGTGGGCGAGCGCTGTTCGGCTTCGGAAACACGGGTTCCGGGGCCTTTGATGATCTGGTCGAGATTCGGCTGCGTCGGTAGCCCCAAATGTAGAGCGCAGGACGAGAATGGAGACGATTGAGCCTCGGGCAAATGGCTGTTTAGATGGGTCTCGTCGCGGTATTTCGATGGGAACGGAGGGGCGTGGAAAAACCTGTTCGCGGATCTCCACCTGAAATCTCCGAAAGCTGGCTTTAAGGGCGCCAAAACGCGATAATCCTGGCCTTCCGAGGAGGAGGTTGGGAGTGGTCTGAGCACGGCTCAGATGGCTCCCCAATCGCTTTCCACGGACTGTCTGTGGCAGAGCAGAATTTGTTAGCTCTCCCAGAACTCCGAATCATCTGAGGACTCGCTCCTCTCGCGCCCTTCGCTCGTCGAATTGGCGCTGCTCTAGAACCGACACCCGATGGCAGACACCACCGAAGTCACGCCCCCGTCACCGACACCGAACATCGAAAACCGTTCGATCGTGACGGAGATGAGCGAGTCTTATCTGACGTATGCACTCAGCGTCATTCACTCACGCGCTCTTCCCGATGTACGCGACGGCTTAAAGCCCAGTCAGCGACGCATCTTGGTCGCGATGAACGACCTGAAGCTGCGGCCGAGCGCGAAGTATCGTAAGTGCGCCAACATTGCCGGCCATACGTCGGGTGAGTATCACCCGCACGGCGAGTCGGTGATTTATCCGACCTTGGTTCGCATGGCGCAGAGTTTCTCGCTGCGTTATCCGCTGGTCGACGGCCAGGGTAACTTCGGCTCGATCGACGGCGATCCGCCGGCTGCCATGCGTTATACGGAAGCGCGCATGGCCGGCCCGACGGTCGAGTTGATGGCCGACCTCGACAAAGAAACGGTCAACTACCAGCCGAACTACGACGAGCGTTTGATGGAGCCGACGGTGCTCCCGACGCGCTTTCCGAACTTGTTGTGCAACGGTTCGGACGGCATCGCGGTCGGCATGGCGACCAGTTTGCCGCCGCACAACCTGCGCGAAGTCTGTGCCGCTATTCGTACGCTGCTCGATAACCCGAGCACTTCGATCGCCGAGCTATGCCAAATCGTCACCGGCCCGGACTTCCCGACCGGCGGCATCATCATGGGCCGCAGCGGGATTATGCAGGCCTACACGACCGGACGTGGGCTCGTGCGCGTGCGTGGTCGCCACCACGTCGAAGAGAAGAAGAACAACCGCGAACAGATCGTGATCACGGAGATCCCGTATCAAGTTCGCAAGACGTTGATCATCGAGAAGATCGTCGAAATCGTGAAGGATGGCCGAGTTACGGGCATTTCTGACGTTCGCGACGAGTCGGATCGCGATGGCATCCGCTTGGTCGTCGAGCTAAAGAAGGGTGAGGACGCGCAAGTCGTCGTCAACCAACTTTGGAAGTTCACGCCACTGCAATCGACCTGCAGCATCATCAACTTGGCGATCGCCGACGGACGCCCGCGCACGTTGAACCTGCGCGGTCTGCTCGACGCTTACATCGAGCATCGCAAAGAGATCATTCGTCGTCGGACGGAGTTCCTGAAGCGCAAGGCCGAGGAGCGGATGCACATCGTCGAAGGCTTGCGTATCGCGGTCGACAACATCGACGAAGTGATTCGCATCATTCGCGCGAGTGCCGATACCGATGAAGCCAAGGTCGGCTTGATCAATGCGTTCAGCCTTTCGATCGCTCAAGCGCAGGCGATCGTCGACATGCGACTCGGCCGACTGACAGGCCTTGAGCGCGAGAAGTTGGAAGACGAATTCAATCAACTGGTTGCCACGATCGCGGACTTGGCGGACATCCTGGCCCGCAAAGAGCGGATCGTTGAGATGATCCGCGAGGACATCAATGACGTCGAAGAGCGCTACGGCGACGACCGACGCACCGAAGTCTCGATGGAAGAGGTTGACGGCAGCTTCAACATGGAGGAGTTGATCACCGAAGAGTTGATGGTGGTCACGTTCTCACGCGAAGGCTACGTGAAGCGCGTTCCGCTCGAGACGTATCGTTCTCAAGGACGCGGCGGTCGCGGTGTGAAGGGTTCCGACAACAAGGAAGGCGACGTTCTGTCGTCGATGTTTGCCGCGAGTACGCACGATCACGTCTTGTTCTTCTCGAACAAAGGCCAGGTCTACTGGCAGAAGGTTTACCAGTTGCCGGAGGGCTCGCGTACTTCAAAAGGACGCGCCATTCGCAACATGTTGCCGCTGAAGGAAGGCGAGGTGATCACCAAGGTGCTCCGCGTTCAGGCTTTCGACAGCGAGACCTCAATCGTCTTCGGCACGCGTCGAGGCGTAGTCAAGAAAACGACCCTAGAGGCCTATTCGAGGCCGAAAAAGAACGGTATTCGGGCAATCGTGCTCGAAGACGGCGACGAAGTTGTGGGTGTGGGGCTCTGCCGACCCGGCGACACCATCGTCATCGGTTCCAGCCGCGGACAAGCGATTCGCTTCGACGAAGCCGCCGCTCGTGGAATGGGTCGTACTTCACGCGGAGTGCGCGGCATTCGCCTGCGCGCAGGTGATGAAGTCGTCGGCTTGATCGTGGTGAACGATCCGAACGCCAGCTTGATCACCTCGTGTGAACACGGCTATGGCAAGCGCACGCCGCTCGCCGACTATCCGATCAAAGGTCGCGGTGGACAAGGTGTCATCAACATCAAGACGACAGGTCGCAATGGCAACGTTATCGGCATGCGCCTGTGCGTGGATGGCGACGACGTCATGTTCATCACCGAGTCGGGGATGATGGTGCGTTCACAAGTCGATGAGATGCGATTGATGGGCCGCGCCACGCAGGGTACGCGTCTCGTGAACCTGAAGAAGGACGACCGTTTGGTTGCGATCGAAATCGTTTCTGCTGCCGACTTGGAAGCCTTCGATACGGGCGACGAAGAGGGTGCAGTCGAGGGAGCCGAAGGTGTCGACGCTAGCGCGCTCGCTGCACCGGACGCCGCCTTAGCTGATGACACTTCGATCGACGACATGGCGAGCGATGACGATGTAGTCGTCGACGACACGGCAGAGGATGCAGACGACGACACCGACTCCGACGACGAGAAGGAATAAAGCCATGACACTGCTCCAAACGCTTGAAGCTGATATGAAAGACGCCATGCGCGCAAAGAAAGTGCTCGTTCGCGACACTTTGCGCATGGTGCTGGCGGATTTGAAGAATCGCAAAATCGAGCTCGGGCGCGAGCTCGAAGACGAGGAGGTCTTGGTCGCAATCGGCAAGGCCAAGAAGTCGCGCTTGGACAGTGCTCAGCAGTACAAGGATGCTGGGCGTGCGGAGCTGGAAGCCAAGGAGCTCGAGGAGATTGCCGTTATCGACGGCTACCTTCCGCAACAGCTAGGTGAAGATGAAACTCGCGCGATTGTCGAGGGCATCATCAAAGAACTCGGTTTGACCGAGAAGAAGCAGATGGGCCAGATCATGAAAGCCGTGATGGCCAAGCATAAAGGCGTCATCGACGGCAAGTTGGTTCAGCGCTTTGCTGGCGAACTGCTCGGCTGATCGCGCAGTAAGCTCTCAAGTAAAACACCTGATCGCGGCAATCTTGCAGCGGTCAGGTGTTTCGCTTTAACGCGAGTAACGGACGTTCTCTCACTCAATGACGAGGGTGAAAGCATCGGCTAGATCGTGTAATCGTAGCCCATGGCTCGAATCGAACGCGTCTCTGATTCACTCACTTTCCAGGGAGTCATCAGCGCAGCGTTGCCCGACAATGTCGGATCGAGACCTACGTTACTGAATTGCCACTCATTCCAGATGCGATCAACCTCGGCCATGTGCAACCAGAACAGCGGATCGGCGGGAGCACTGAAGAGTGAGTCCATGGTTCCGCCTACGGCCTGTAAGACGGCGACGTGGCGAGATTCCAAACCCCCGGCCTCGACACTCGTGAACTTCTCAAAGGTGGTTCGCGACCGAATGGCGTCGATCTGGGCTTGGGAAGGCAATCGTTTCGCCGAGTCGCCCTCTTCTCGAGCCACTTGAACGACCTCGCTCGAATCTAGGAACGAAACCTCGGGCTTCCAATCTATGAGCCACTCGGGCACCGACTGATGCGTGGTCCAACTCCAAAAGGGGAGCGTGACCTTTGGATTGATGGATTGGAGATCGCGCTCGAACTCGCTTAGGAAGATTCGATGCCACGGTAAGAACCGATGCGTGCCATGGAGTTGATGATGCTCCCGGTACTCTTGGATGCGCTCGCCTAGGACGCCTTGCTCGATCAGGGACTCGAAGGTTTTCCGAAAGGCGACTTTTTCGCCCCAAGTCATCAAAGCTTGGTTCTTGCGGAACACGAGATTCGCGCTCGAGCGAATGGGCGCTCGAAGCTCAGTAATATCCGCGGGGCGAGCAGCAGAAGTCGGCGCGACGACCGGACCGGGCGTGCTGGCGCGTCCAGGTAATCCAGTGGACTCACCCAAATGGTTGGGAAGGTTCTGTGGGTCGGTCCGCTGAATTCGGCCGGCCACACTGGGATTTTGGGACATTGCTACTGCTTTGCTTTCTATCGGGAGGAATTCAAGCGTGTGCCTATAGATACAAACGTAATGCGGGCGACTACCGTGCCGTTAAAGTTCGAGTATTTGCTCAAGACTGCTTCTCGGGTCTTTGCTTTTCCCATTTTCGATGTTCGTGCCGAGCTTCGTTTGCGTTGTAGGTGTTAATGGCCTCCATCCTGAATGACGCCCCGCCCTCTTTTTTGAAAGTCCGTATAGTTGTTTAAAGAGATCGAATCGACCGAAACGCAAATGGGCTCGCGCCTCAGGATTGCGGGGAAAAGAGGGCTTGCTGGAATGTGGAATGACGTAGCAATGGGTCTTGGCGGAGATGACGGCCGTGGGCGGGCTGGGGACGCCGAAAGTCGCGATTCAGGCGAAATCGAGCCCGTCGAAGGGCTCGATGGTTCGCCAGAGAGTGCTGGAAGAAGCGAGGATGTGGGCGTCGATTTATTCAATCTGGCGTATGCCGAGCTTTACCGGCTCGCTCAGAGTTTGATGAGCGGGCAAGCTCCTCAACACACGCTGCAAGCAACGGCATTGGTAAACGAGGCTTGGGTGCGACTGTCTCGAACCGACGGTCATCGGTGGGAAGGTCGCGGCCACTTTGTTGCGACGGCGTCGAGAGCGATGAGGTCCGTGCTCGTGGACCACGCTCGCAAGAAGGGCAATCTCAAGCGAAGTGCGCCGGGCGAACGAGTTCCGCTCGATGACGTTAAGGATTATTTCGAGTCGAAGCATGTCGACATTCTCGAGCTCGATTCCGCGCTTGTCCGACTTGCGAAAATGGATGCGAGCTTGGTGCAGTTGGTCGAGCTGCGTTACTTCGCGGGATTGACGATTGCTGATACGGCGAAGGCGCTCGGTGTGACCGTGCGAGTCGTGCAGCAGGAGTGGGATACAGCAAGGACGTGGCTGTATAAGGAACTGAAATGAACGCGGATCAGTGGAAGCGACTGAAGGCGTTGCGCGAGCGCGCGCTTGAGTTGAAAGGCGCCCAGCGCGAAGCTTTCCTGAAGGAGGAATGTCGTGACGATCCGGAGCTGTTGGCTGAGCTCAAACGGCTCTTGGGCGATACGGATATTCCGGACGAATTTCTCACTCCGCTCGACCTCGAAAAAGTGGTCAACCCGGATTGGCATTATCCAAAGACTTTGGGCGACTTCGAGCTGATCTCCGAGATCGGACGAGGAGGAGTCGGCGTTGTCTTCCTTGCGAAACAGGCCGGACTCGAGCGCAAGGTTGCGGTCAAAGCGTTGCCACCTTACGTCACTCGCAGTCAACGCGACGTCGATCGATTTCAAAGAGAAGGTCATGCCGTCTCTTTGCTTAATCATCCGGGCATCGTTTCGATTTATGCGGTCGGGCAGGATGCAGACACGCCGTACTTTGCGATGGAGTACGTTGAGGGTCGGACGCTCTTCGATGAGCTGAAGATTCTGCGCGGAGAGGGGGAACCGGGCGAGGAACCGCTACTTCCAGCCTTTGAGTCGAAGACGTACTTGGCTGAAGCTGTCGCGCTCTGTGTCAAGATTTGCGAAGCGCTTCAATATGCGCACGATCAAGGTGTCGTTCATCGTGACGTGAAGCCGCAAAACTTGTTGCTCGATAGGGATGGCAATCCGATCCTCGCCGACTTCGGGCTGGCTCGCGTCGAAGAGTACGGAACCATTTCCAGATCGGGAGATGTGCTCGGCACGGTTCACTACATGAGCCCCGAGCAGGCGCGCATGGTGAAGGAGACGGTCGATCACCGTACGGACGTGTATTCGATGGGAGTGGTGCTGTATGAGATGCTGACTATGGTGCGGCCGTTTGAGGGGACGACCTCGGCAGAAGTTTTGCATCGAATCGCATGGGAAGATCCGAAGCCGGTGCGCGAACGCAACTCGGCGGTCGCTCGCGATCTCGAAACCATTTGCGATGGCGCGATCACGAAGGATCCGAATCGACGTTATTCGTCGGCGGGTGAGTTGGCCGCGGATCTGACGCGGTTTTTGGAGCACCGCGCCATCGAGCGAATACCGCCAACTAGTTTCGAACGAGCTCGCGATTGGATGCTCTCCCATCGCAAATACATCGTGGCGGCAGTGTTGATTCTCGTCGCGACAATCGCTGGTGCACGGGGGCAGCAAATGTGGGCCAGAAAAGAGTTGGCACAGCAAACGCGGGAAGCGGTGATCGCTGCGTTGGATGGTTTCGACACAATGCAGGCGCAGGAGGTTAAGGCCGTTTTGGAACTAGCGCGCGAACAGGAGAAGGATGGTGCGCTCAGTGAGGGAGAGATCGAATTGATTCGTCAGCTCGAAGAGCGGTGCTTTGACAGAGTTAGTCAGTTGCGGAGAAAGGGACAAGCCGCGCTCGTGGATCTGCTTAGTGCAAAAAATCGAACCAACCTCGATATTGCTGATTTCGGCAGAGAGCCACAACTCGTTGAAGGAATCGAAGCGCTGACTTCAGCAGCGGTCCTCTCCGGATCAATTGAGGAATTGGCCGACGATTTAGTGCGACTCTCGACTATTTCGCTAACTGTTCGAGTTAGACCCGAAGAGTTCTCGACGAATGCCCGCGTCTATATTCGGCGGCTTGACCCATACACCGATACGCTCGGAGAACTTATCGAGATTGGCGCAACGCCGCTTGCCGCGATTCAATTGGCGTCCGGCCATTACAAAATCATTGTAGATCAGCCAGGCATCGGTTTTGCAGAGCTCAAGCGCTGGTTTCCGCATCGAGGGCAAGCCTACGAAGTCGAGGCTTGGATTCGTCCAGAAGCGAATGAGCTGAATCTGCTGCAGAACGGAATGACTCGTGTCGAAGCGAGCTCGTTTGAGCAGCGATATACAGCGGATTCATATTTCGAAGTCCAAGTTGGCAGTTTCCTGATTGATGAAAGCTTAGTGACGAACGCTGAGTACGAAGAGTTCATGCAAGCGCAGGGGCTGAGTTCGTTAGATAACTGGGGACCGCTAGAAGAACAAACCGAAGATTGGTTAGAGAGACCCGCTACCCAAGTCTCTATAAGCGATGCTAGGCGCTATGCGGAGTGGAGAGGCAAGCGCTTGGTCACTTACGCGGAATGGCAAATCGCCGCGCGCGGATCCAAGCAAGACAAGTATCCCTGGGGAAATGAATTTGACCAAACTCGCTTTGATTTATTCAACGTAGGGAAACCCGATCCGTTTGATACGCCGCGTAGTGAAACAGGCCAGAAATCACAGTACAGGTTTTGGTACGACAAGTACGTGAGGCCAGTGGTTGACGTTCCAACGGATTGCCGAGGGCCACACAATATGCGCGGATTGCTTGGAAACGTGTGGGAGTGGGCTGATACTTCGACCTTCCGAGTTATCCCGGATGGTTTGATTGCGCAACCTCGGTCGTATATGCGCGTTGGGGGCTCTTGCGTGACTCACCTTGACTATCTGCAGCGAGAGGGGCTCGCTGTCCACATTTGGGGAAACGATTATGCCCTTATGGATACGGGTTTTCGATGCGCGAAGAGCGTGAATTACTAAACAGGTTTGGACTGAATTTAAACTAAGGGGAATTAGCAAATGACTCAGATGAATTGCCAAGTGCACATGATCTTTAAGCCGGATGCCGCGGGCTATGCGAGTATGGTTGGGAAGTCGTCAAGGCGAGCTGAACTCCTGCTTGAGTTTATGGATGAGCTTTTGCTCATGAGAGGAGACAAGTCTGACTTTAAGGGCAGGTTTGCTGATGTAGCGATAGACACGGTCGATGGGCGATTCGTTGTGGATTCGCTCGACGAGGTGCTTCGCCCTCTTGTGATTGAATACAACGCCTTGTGGAGAGCCTGGAAAATTCAACACAAGGGCGAGAAGCCGGAGAAGGTCGGCAACATTCAAATGGTGAGCGCCGCGAACGAAACAGATATTTATTACTACGCGGATTTGGAGACAGGCGAATCTTGGTGCAGGCGTGGTTTCAATTTGGAGCTTGTCCAACCATCGGGCGGGGTTGTTCCGTTTCGCATAGAACGGGATATCGACGAGAAAGACCCCATAACGAAGAAGTTTCACTCAGATGTGAAGCTGACTTTGACCCACGTTCCGATTCAACCGTAGAGACCGCACGATCGTACTTCCCTTAGCCGCAGCATGGAGAGCCTGTATGAAATTTCCCAACGTCTCGAGCTTCGAGTATCGCCCGCTTTTCCCTGAACTCACAAGGGTTCCACTGGAGGTCGACGAGCGTCAAATTAAGAAGTTTCGCGAGCTTGCCGAGTCGATGCTTGGCAAGAGTCATGATGAGGATGAGCAAAGTGAAGGTGAGGACAATCCAAACATACCGGCTGGATACACTTACTTTGGACAATTCGTCGCTCACGATTTGAGTTTCACCGCGTCGAACCGTGTCGGGACTGGTTTTGGCAAGTTGACGAATATTCGTACGCCGATGTTGGACCTCGACTGCCTCTATGGCGGGGGACCAATGAAGACTCCGATGCTCTATGAACGCCGGCGCGTGAGCCGCTTCTTAATCGCCGAGCCGAACGATGCTCGTCGACGCAATCATCATCGACCGATCGGCGAAGATTACGATCTTCCAAGAAACGTTATGGGGCACGCGATCATTGCTGATCCACGCAATGATTCGAACACGATGGTCTCTCAGATGCATCTCTCCATGATGATGGCGCACAATCGGATCGCCGATGCGCTGCGTCATGAGGATGAAAGTGTCAGCGAGATTGATCTCTTCTCTCAAGCACGCAGAGAGTTGGAGTGGACTTACCAGTGGTTGGCGTTGAATGAATACTTGCCTCGCATCGTCAACGAAAAGCGAGGGAGTTGGGTGCGGGGTGCGCTCGCGGCGAAAGCGGGGGGACACCGTGTCGGCGTCAAGTACTTCAAGCCTTGGACCGCTCCCTTCTTGCCGAACGAATTTGTCTTCGCAGCGTTTCGTTACGGACACAGTACCGTGCGTCCGTCGTATCGACTGAACACAATGCTCGAGAAGCCATTTCCGATGACTCCCAAACGCGGCTGGGAGTCCGCACCCTTCGACAGTCACTTGAGTACGGCAGGCGATTTGCCAAACGCGTGGACGATCGATTGGGATTACTTTTTCGACAGCGCGGATGGCGGTGAGAAAACGAAGATCGTGCCCCAACCGTCTCGGTTGATCGATGGACGTCTCTCCTGGTGCATGGGCAATTTGATCGATCCGCGTGTCAACAGTCAGCCTCTTTTGCCGACGATGACTTTGAGCCACGGCGCGCGCTTGGGCATGCCCTGTGGCGAGCAATTGGCAGATCACCTCGGAGAAAACCCGCTAGACGAACGAGATACGCCGCTTTGGTTGTGGATGCTTCGGGAGGCGAGGCAAACGGAGGACGGGCGGTGTCTCGGTGCTGTGGCTTCGACGATCGTGAGCGAGGTTTTGGTCGCGTTGGTCGATGCAGACCCGTGCTCCTATCTTCGTTTGAAACCCGACTTTTTGCCACGCTACGGGACTCTAAACGGGTTGCTCACGCGCGGCTAAGCCCCGGATTTGCGAGGAGCGGGTGCGGCAAATCGCTCGTTCTGGCATAGTTCTGGTCCCAGATTTGGACGTGTTCCGTAGGACACGCTCGTATCGCATTGAAGCGACGACGAGTGACCACGGTGGCACTCATCGAACCGGATTGACTATGAAGATGATTATTGAATTGGCCGCGCTCGTGCTCTTGGTTTCAGGCTGTCAAGTTGAGACACCGCTACCGAGCGAAACGGATAACCACTCAGGAACTCCGATCGAAGCGGCGATGACGGTTGAAGGCGCTTCCATCGCAACGTTCGCGGGCGGTTGCTTTTGGTGCATGGAGAAGCCCTTCGAGGTTTTGCCCGGAGTGAGCGCTGTGATTTCCGGTTACACGGATGGTCAGAAGTTGAACCCGACGTACAAAGAGGTTTGCAGCGGATCAACCGGACATACCGAAGCGATCGAAATTCACTACGACGCTGCGCAAATCAGTTACGAGGATCTGCTTCAGGTTTTGTGGCGGCAGATCGATCCGACCGATACTGACGGGCAATACGTCGACCGCGGCAACCAGTATCGCCCGGGGATTTACTTCCACGGTGAAGCCCAGCGTTTGGCCGCAGAGAAGTCAAAGCGCGAATTGGGAGAGTCGAAGCGGTTCGATAAAGCGATTGTTGCCGAGATCAAGCCGGCGACGAAGTTCTACCCCGCCGAGGAATACCATCAGGACTACTACATCAAGAGTCCGGATCACTACCTGCGCTATCGTACGGGTTCGGGGCGCGACCGATTCATCGATCGCGTCTGGGGCAAGGATCGCAAGTACGTACCGAAGGGCGGTAGTGGCGCGAAGTTAAAGCAGACGGCCGCGTGGAAAAGTTTCAAGAAGCCTTCCAAGGATGCGCTGCGCAAACAACTGAACGCGATGCAATACAAGGTGACGCAAGAGGATGGGACGGAAGGTGCGTTCAGTGGCGAGTTGTGGGACAACAAGGCCAAGGGACTTTACGTCGATGTCGTTTCTGGCGAGCCGCTCTTCAGCTCGAGCGACAAATTCAAGTCGGGCACCGGCTGGCCTAGCTTTACGCGCCCGGTTCAGGAAGCGGCGCTTCAGTTCGATACCGATCAAAAGCTCGGCTACACGCGCGATGAAGTTCGCAGTGCTCTCGGCGATTCGCACCTCGGCCACGTGTTCGAAGACGGGCCGCAGCCGACGGGATTGCGCTACTGCATCAATTCGGCGGCTTTGCGGTTTGTTCCGAAAGAAAAGATGGCTGCCGAGGGCTACGCAGAGTTTTTGACAAAGGTGGAGTGAAGTTCCGGAGCGGCGCGGGCTCTCTGATACTCTCCCCGCTATGAGTTCATCGCCGCGCGTAGTTAGCCTCTTGCCCTCTGCCACCGAAATGGTGGCGGCTGTCGGCATGCAATCGAGTTTGGTCGGCGTTTCGCACGAATGCGATTACCCCGAGGGCGTCGCGGGCTTACCGATTATGACGCGCACGACGCTGCGCAGTCTCCCGAGCAGCGCGGACATCGATCGCGATGTGCGCAAGCTCGTGACGGAGGTCCTGGCGGTTTACGAGCTCGAGTTCGACCGCTTGCGTGACTCCAAACCCGATGTGATCGTGACGCAGGATTTGTGCGACGTCTGCGCGGTTTCTTACGACGCCGTTTGTGCGGCAGCGCGCGAGCTAGGCAACCCGAACATCGAGATTGTCAATTTGCACCCCAAGGTGCTGCAGGATATTTGGAACGACATCGCTCGCGTAGGAGTTGCGCTGGATCGCGAGTTGAACGCAGAGATCGTGATGGCCGACATCAACAAGCGCGTCGAGGACGTGCGCTCGCGAGCTGCGGAGTTGGAAGAGCGTCCGACGGTGCTGACGATCGAATGGCTCGACCCGGTCATGATCGGCGGAACTTGGATGCCGGAGTTGGTCGAGATTGCCGGCGGCCAACCGCTGGTCACTTCACCTGGCGATCACGCGCCGACGCTCGACCTCGAACAACTGCGCGCTCTGTCGCCCGACGTCGTGTTGTTCAAACCGTGCGGTTTTGAACTCGAACGCACAGAACAAGAGCGCCACGTGATCGAAGAGCTGTTGTCGGCCATGGATGATTGGCCGGCGATCCGAGATGAGCGCGTGTTCATCGCCGACGGAAATGCGTACTTCAATCGACCTGGCCCGCGCATCGCCGATTCACTTGAGATCTTGGCGGCCTGCATCCATCCCGAGCACTTCGAAGACTTCGGTGAGCACTACGCCGACGGCTTCCGCCGATTCAAGAGCGCCCAAGAGCCGACTCTTTAAAGGTCTGGCTAACTCGCTGACGGTTAACTGCGGACGTCTAACGGTCTGCGGTCTAACGGCCTGACGTCTATTTAGACGTCGGCGGCTTCTGCGGGCCGTAGCTCTGCAGGATCTTCTGGACCATCGGCTTGCAGCTACCACAGCAGGTTCCGGCCAAGCGGGCGCAATTGGGTTTCGCCTCGGCTGACGAGCTGCTCGCGGCCCTTTTCAGGTCGCGGTCGGTGATGGATAGGCAGTGACAGATGATCATTGGAGTGGGTCCGGCTTCCCGGATCAGGCGCGTTCTTTATGAGACTGAATCTCAATATCGTCCGCGACAGGGCCGAACTTTATCCAGACCGCCAAGATTTCGCGAGGGCAGAATCGCTTTTAAATGACGTTTCGGCCCGTAGCGGGGGAATCTAAAAGGGAACCGAAACCTCCCCGCTTCGTTTGTGTTGAAGGCACTCACCTCGATCCGGCCTGGATAGGGGCGCTATGGCGCTCCACGAGCCCTCCCTCCCCGTAAATGAAGCATCTCCTCCTCCCAGCCCTCCTCTTTTCCTCGCTCGCGACCCCCGTTTTTGCCCAGCACTGGCAGAAACCTGCATCGGGAACTTATGAGCAACGGACGGCCAAGCTCCCGATCAGTCGCCCTCCGGTCAAACGGCCGAATATCGTCCTGATTCTCGGCGACGACATGGGAGTCAACCTCACCGGCGTATACGCGGAAGCGACTTCGCCGCCCTGCACGCCCGCGATAGACAACTTGGCGACGAACGGACTCCTGTTCCGCAACGCCTGGACCAACCCGGTTTGCTCGCCGACTCGCGCGGCGCTCATGACGGGGCGATACGGCTTTCGGACCGGTATCGGAACGGCATTGACCGGAAATTCCGACGGGCTTTTGCTGACCGAAACCACGCTTCCACAGGTTCTCAGCGGTTACGACACTTCCGCCGTTGGTAAGTGGCACTTGGGCGGCGGTCAGGACGACCTGCATCCCAACGCGGTCGGGTTTGGGTATTTCGCCGGCGTAATGGGTGGCGGTCTGCCCAACTACGAAGCTTGGAATAAGACGACGAACGGAGTCACGAATTCCACGACGACCTACGCGACAACCGACACGGCGAACGAGGGCATTCTCGCGATCAACACGATGCAGGAACCCTGGTTTCTGTACATGAATTTCAACGCGCCGCACACGCCGCTTCACGTGCCGCCGACAGAGCTTTGCTCAACCGCTTTCTGTTTCGCGCCAACCTGCAACAACTTGGGCATGAATCCCTCGAGCCCGGATTTGGCCAAAGCGATGGTCGAGGCGCTCGACACCGAACTCAGCCGTTTCCTCGACGCGCTCGATCAAGTCGATCCGGATGCCTACGTGATCTTCATGGGCGATAACGGAACGGCCGGGCAAAACAACGAACCGCCCTTTGCCAGCAATCATGCCAAGGGCACGGTTTACGAAGGCGGCCTCAATGTGCCCTTCATCGTGCGCGGACCCGGCGTTGCCATCGGTGAGTCGCAGGCGCTGATCTGCTCGACCGATTTGTTCGCCACGATTGCCGAGCTCGCTGGTTACGACACTTTCGCGGAGGATTCGGTTTCCATGGTTCCGATTTTCGGTGCGCCGGAACTGTCGATGCGAAGCTTCGTTTACTCGGAGACCTTTACGCCCAACGCTCCGGCGGTCGCGACGCGTCACGACCGCGCGATCTTTGATGGGCGCTATAAGCTCATCCGTAAATTGAACACCCAACCTGAGTTCTATGACTTGCTCATGGACGAGTTCGAGACGAACAACCTGATCCCAGGTCTCACGCCTCCCCAACAACAGGCGCGCGCGGCAATGATGGCCGAGCTGGTCGCTCTTGGTGTTAACTGAGGCGCGATATCGGTACCGGGCGGGGCTGATTCCTCCGGATTCGCGAGGCGCTGGTCTCCGCTCGTGAATCGGCTCGTTCTGACGCAACAGACTTTCTGCGTAGGTGCCCCGTGGGAGTGCAGCTAGTTGACCTTGAGCGAGTCACGAAGGGCACGGAGCAGGGCAATTGCATTTAGAATGTGAGGAGTCGGCTGAATCTGATCGCCACACAAGCGCTGACCACAGCTTCGCTTTCTTCAGGTTCAGTGACTCGGTTTGCTTCGGCGTGATCAAAACTGAAATTCTGGAAAGTGAACACAATGAAACAGCTCCCGTTTCTTTGCTATCTCAACGCTCTCTATAAGTGCCCTCTGCGCAACCGCTAGCTACGTCCAAGCTGACGTGGGTGACCAACTGCATAAGGTCATTCCTGGTGATGTTGTTGCCGGAGATGAATTCGGCTTTTCGGTCGCCACGAGCGATGGATTGACCGTTGTCGGAGCGCGATTCTCTGACGCAAATGGCGTCGACTCGGGCTCCGCCTATCTCATCGATACGGACACGGGGATGGAGCTCTTCAAGCTCCTTCCCACCGATGGAGATGCCGCGGCATTGTTCGGCTATTCCGTGGCGATTAGTGGAAACAGCGTCATCGTTGGAGCAATTGGAGATGACGGAATGGCGTCGGTGCTGGAGCCGCTTATCTCTTCGATGCCGGAACCGGTGCGCAGATCGAGAAGTTGCTTCCTGGGGACGGAGCGATTGCGGATTGGTTTGGAAGATCGGTTGCGCTCGATGGACGCACAGCTGTCATCGGGAAAATGAACGATGACGCCAGTGGGATGAACTCCGGTTCGGTTTACACGTTCGAGTCGACGCCCGCAGCACTCGCAGGTGAAGGCGCGAGCATTTCGCTGAGCGCCGGAGGGTTGCAGTCGATGATTCTCGAAGGCGGAGCTTCCCGGGCTGGCTGGTTCTACTTCATGCTCGGCTCCTTCACCGGTTCCGCGCCTGGCATCAACTTCGGTGGCGGAGTGCTCCTTCCGCTCAACTTCGACGCGTACTTGAATTTGACTCTGACCAAGCCCGGCCTGGGTGCGTTCGGAGGCTTCAGAGGAATGTTGGATGGGACCGGTCAAGCGCTGTCTACCTTCACGATTCCCGCTGGAACGGATCCGAGCCTCGCCGGAGTCACACTCAATCACGCTTACCTTGCCGCGAGTGTTTTGGGGTTCCCTGAGTTTGCGAGCAACGCTGTGCCCGTGACGCTGGTTCTCTAGCACGCGGTGATGGACGACGCGGAGCCGCACATTTACCCAAAGCGGGTAGAAGTTGTGCGGCTCTGCATTGTCGGTTTCGTATTCTCGCCTCGACTTGAAGGCCGACGATCAGCAAGCGGGCGGGGAGAGCGAATCCTCCAATAACGATGCACCGAAAGGTGAATTGCTGCATCGGCACAAGGGGCTCGTGCGTCGAACGGTGCTGGTTTCGGCACTCACCCTCGCCAGTCGCATCCTCGGTTTCGTCCGCGAGAGTTTTGCGGCTCTGATCTTTGGTCACAACTCGCCGATTTTTGACGCCTTCATCACCGCCTGGCGAATTCCGAATCTGTTTCGGCGCTTTCTCGGCGAGGGCGCGATTTCGACGGCCCTGCAAACGCGCCTGGCGGAAGTCGATGAGGACCACGGTGACGAAGCGGGCCGCCTGCTGTTCCTGCGAACGGTCAACCTGGTCACGAAGCTGCTTCTGATCATTGCGGGCGGAATGATGGTCTTGGCGGCTTTCATGCCGGACCAAATGCCGGTGACCGGTTGGAATTGGTTGGGAGCGGATCCGGCGCCGGTGCGCGAGTTGGCGATTCGCGTGATGCCCTTCGTGATCTTCATTTGCCTTTCGGCGTTGGCCGGGGGAGCGCTGTTTGTGCGCGGCCACTTCATGACGCCGTCGCTCGCGCCCGTGATGATGAACCTGTGCTGGATCGGCACGCTGGTTTACATCTACCAGAGCTTCTCAACAGACGGCGGCACGCCCAGCGACGCCGCCACGCAGCTCGAAATGGCACGGGTACTGGCCTACGGCGTTTTGGTGGCCGGAGCGCTACAGCTTCTGATCCAAGTACCCGCTCTCTCGCGTTTCGGCCTCTTGCGGGGGCAGCCGGGAGCGACGTGCACGCTGAGCCCCGTCGAATTGTCCAAAGGAGCTCGCGACGTCATCGCACGCAGCGCACCGCTCGCTCTCGGTGCCGCCGTCTACCAGATCAACGTGTTGTGCGACGGCCTCATGGCTGAAGCCCTGCTTCCCGACGGCGGTCCCACAGCTCACTACCTGGCCAATCGAGTCCAGCAGTTCCCTCTGGCCCTCATCGCGGTCGCAGCGACGAGCTCCGTCTTCCCGGCCCTCAAATTGCTCGGTCACAAGGGCCACGGAAGCGAATTACGAGGTCTCCACGATCGAACGCAGCTCGGCATCGCCTTTCTGGCCCTGCCGGCCAGCGCCGGGTTGTTCGCCCTCGCCGAACCGATCACCAGCGTGCTTTTCGAGCATGGCGCGTTCGGTGCCGAAGGCGTCGTTCGGCAGGCGGCGGTTTTGAAAATGCTCGCCTTCGCTTTGCTGCCCGCCGGCGCCGTGGGGCTGACCAGCCGGACGTATTACGCCATGGGCGATTTCAAGACGCCGGTCCGCGTTTCGATCCTGATGCTTCTGATCAACATCGCGTTGAATCTGATGTTCGTCGTGGGCTTCGAGATGGACGCCGATGGTTTGGCGTTGGCGACTGCGATATCGAGCTGGGGCAACCTCTTGATTCTGTTGCCGGGCCTCGCGAATCGGCTTGGATTGCCCCGTTCGGACCCCGGGTGGGGTGGTCGGCTGCTGTTTCAGTGGTTGAGCGCAAGCTTGAGCGCAGGCGCCGCGTACCTCGTTCACCGAGCCCTTTTCTCCTCGTCAGGGCTCGTGGCGACTGGCGCGGCAGTCGCCACCGGCGCCGCGGTTTACGCCGCCTTGGCTCTCTTGTTTCGGATGCCCGAAGCGAACGCGGTAATTCGGAAGTTCAAACGCTGAGCTGATTCAACAATTTTGTAGCAGAATCGTTCCGAACTTTTCGGTTTGGACCTAAGTGGAGAACTCCGCTCAACCTAGTGGAGTGCGGTTTACGGCTTCCTTGTTCCGGTCGTTTCGATTCGTATTGTCGGTCTACCTCCGCCGTTTTGAACCGAGGGTTTCGAGTTCAAATAATCGAGCTCCCAGTGTTGGGCTTGCTAAGCCAAGACACTGGACCTCGATGGTGGAATCAAAGCAGAATCAACGTTCAGCGCAGTCACTATTTTCAGCACAGTGATCGGGACCGCGAATCCGGTCACATTGCACGCTTCAGCCACCCTTAGTAAGAGTCAGAGAAAGAGCACGTGAGCACGACGAAAACATCCAAGGACCGTACTTCAGGTAGCACCAAAACCAACGGCAAGGCGTCCATGCAATCAGCACTCGCCCAACTCGAGTCGGTGGATCCGCCGAGTCACTTGCTCGACCCCGACATGACTGGGAATGCTTTGGCAGTTCTCGAACGTCGGTATCTGAAAAAGGATAACGATACGGGCGAGATCA
The DNA here is from genome assembly GCA_047639415.1 of Planctomycetota bacterium. Classification (GTDB taxonomy): domain Bacteria; phylum Planctomycetota; class UBA1135; order UBA1135; genus OFTM34. Next base: position 22,653 of record JBLINP010000037.1, read on the forward strand.
CCGAGACGCCGCGCCAATTGATGTGGCGCGTGGCTTCGTTCATCGCGATGCCCGAGATTGAATTCGCAGGCGGCTCTCCGGAGAAGGCTTTGGCCATCGCTTCCGAGTTCTACAACTTGATGGCGACCAAGAAGTTCATGCCGAACAGTCCGACGTTGATGAACGCGGACCGTGAGATGGGCATGCTTTCAGCTTGTTTCGTTTTGCCGGTCGAAGACTCGATCGCGGGCATCTTCGATTCAATTAAAGCGACGGCACTGATTCAGAAGTCAGGCGGCGGCACGGGCTTTTCGTTCTCGCGCCTGCGTCCGCGCGGCGACATCGTTAAATCGTCGGGTGGCACGACGGAAGGTCCGCTCTCCTTTATCCAAGTCTTCTCGAAGGCGACCGATGCGATTCAGCAAGGCGCGTTCCGGCGTGGAGCAAATATGGGCATGTTGCGGGTGGATCACCCCGATATCGCCAGCTTCATCACGGTCAAAGACGACCTGAATGTGCTCCAAAACTACAACATCTCGGTGGCGGCGACGGATCGCTTCCTCGAGGAGCTAGAGGCCGAGCCGGACAAGATTCATGAGGTTCAAAACCCGCGCACGAAGATCTGGAAGCAGCTAGCGAAGCAGGACTCGGCGGGCAAAGACACCGACGAGTTTTGGACGGTTGGCGAACTGTGGAACACGATCGTCGAGCATGCGTGGCGCACGGGCGAGCCTGGCATCATCTTCATTGACCGGATCAACGCGAAGAATCCGATCAAGAACGTCGGCTTGATCGAAGCGACCAATCCGTGTGGGGAGCAACCGCTTCACCCCTACGACTCCTGCAACCTCGGATCGATCA
>JBLINP010000038.1:0-23076 GCA_047639415.1 Planctomycetota bacterium
AATCCTCAAGGCCAGTGGCTCCTTCCTAATCATGTGCGCCACTCTCCAATTACTCCCGAGCGAATTCCCCGGCCCGCACAACCGCGGCGACCCCATTAGCTAGCAAGCCCTGCACTTCCTCCCAAATTTCTCTCCGCCTCCCCCGAACTCCGCAACCGCTCCTCTCCCTCCCAATCGCCTCTCTCCCCGGCAACTCCAACCCCCGCCGTTTAAGTCGTTCTTGGATCGCCGCAATAACCCTGCACTTCCATCCATCAATCTTGCTTCCACTAAAGGTGCAGGAGAACCACAAATATCCCATGTCCCGGAGATTCCCGGCGAGAACCAACGACGCCTGAATCGGGCTATATGGCTTCTCGTAGGCATTCTAGCCCTCGGTACCGGCGGCTTGATGTGGCTCGAAGGCTGGGACTTCTGGCGCGCTCTCTGCTTCACGCTGATCACGGTCACAACCGTCGGTTACGGAGATGAAGGCATTTCCGAGCTAGGACAACGCTTCACCATCCCCTCGATGGTCGGCGGAATTGGTACCGCTTCGTACACGTTTGCTTTGGTCGTACAGGCCATGGTGACCAACAAAATCGCCTGGAGGCGACGTATGCAATCACGCATCGAAAACTCAAAGGCCATGTCCTAGTCTGCGGATTCGGTTGCATGGGTCGCACGATTTGTGAAGAGCTGACTTCCGCGGGAGCAGAGTTCGTGGTCATCGATTAAAGTCCCGCGGTCGCAACGTGCACGCTCGAAATGGGATACCCGGTGGTTCAGGGCAGCGCTACCGAAGACGAATCTCTACTCGAAGCAGGGATCATGCGCGCCGAACATGTCGTCTGCGCCATGAACCGGGAAAGCGAGAACATCGTCGCGACCCTAAGCGCTCGTCATCTTCGTCCTGACATTTCCATCATCGTGCGGGCCGAGCGACTAGAGGAAATTCGCAAGTTACGATTGGCGGGAGCCACGCGAACCGTTGCGCTTTTTCATCTCGGTGGCATCGAGATCGCCACGGCCATCACACGCCCGAAGGTCGCCGATTTTCTCGCGGCCTCCACTCGATCTGAAAGCGCAGTTGTCCTGGCCGAGCTCGAAATCGAAGAAGGTTCGCCCCTCTGTGGCCGCACGATTTCCGATTGCGGCAGTTCGGTGGCCTCCCACGTATCTTTCGTTACGCTTGAGCGCCCTGGAGACGAACCGCGCACACCCCCTGGCGGATGCATCAAGTTCAAAGCGGAAGATCACTTGATCCTCGCCGGTGATCCCGATGAGATCCGCTGGATGAGGGACTCTTCACGTGCACCCTCGAGTGAAACCAGCGAAGGTCAATTGGAGAACATCCGTCCTGGAGTCCATGGCATGAGCATCGATTCCATTTCTGCTCCGCTGCCTTCCAACGCGGCTGATTCTGAAGATGCACTTGCCGACCAAGCAGAGTCGCGAGTCGAACCTCACTGAGAAGCGGGGATACCATCCTCAAGGTCTTGAGCCGACGGGCCTAGAAAGACTTGTCCGGAACTCGCCAACGGCTGAAGTTGCAAGCGAAGAGCGATTCCGTATCAGCCCTGTATCAACGCACTCTGCATCACTCGATCTAGTTGTCGAGCAAGACGGAGAATCTGGGCGTCGTTTGAGCGACAATCAGGACAGCTCAATCCTAAATTCTCCGATACGAACAAAACACGGCCTCAACTCTTTCGAGCTGAGGCCATGTTGTTCGTTAGACGACTAAGAGCGAATCAGCTTCGCGACAGCGCCATTGCGGCGGCATTGCCGGTCTTCTCGGCGTCGCCGGCGTCCACGCCGGCTGCGACCGAGTAGATCAACCAACGTGCGGCTTCAGTTTTCATCGCCATGTCGGCGAGCATCTTCTGAACCATTTGGAAGCTGGAGATCGCTGCGCCAAATTGCTTGTGGCGATTCGCGTAGACGAGAGCGAGATCGAGCGCGTCTTGTGCTGCACCGAGTGCTTGTGCCGCAACTCCGGCCTCAATCCAATCGACCAGTGCTCAAGTACTTCGCGTAGGAATCCCCGTCGAAGAATCGGCAACCAATTCATTCGCACATCGTCCACTTAGTATGGCTAGGCATCCAGGACCAGGATCACTCAACACTTTGCGCCGCGGCATCAATCGGTGACTCGCTAGGAGCTGGATCCGTATAAGGGTTACACGATTTCGAGCGCTCTTCGCTTAGCGGTGTAATCAGAAATCGTGGGGACTTTTGAGGCTCAGAATCGCCCATTTTGCCCATGAAAGATGGATTTGATCAGGGCTTGAGCAGGCACCGTTGACTATACGCTTGTATATACGTAAATTAGAGGCATGCATTGTGTTCGAATGGGACGAAAAGAAGAGTCAAAGCAATCTCGATACACATGGGCTCAGTTTCGAAGATGCTGAAATCGTACTTGCTGGACCTTGTTGCACATTCGAAGACACGCGGCGTGATTACGGAGAACAACGTTCAATCACTTTCGGACTCCTTGCGGGAAGGTTCATTGTGATTGCTCATACGCGACGCGACGCAAAAACTAGAATCATCTCAATGCGGAAAGGGAATCGACGTGAAGAAAAAATCGATCAAGAGCAACTTGAAGAAGCTCGACGCAACCAAAGACAAGGATATTGACTACAGCGATATCCCTGAGTTCGACGCGGATTTCCTACGCAACATTCCAACGAGGGTATCCCCCGGTAAAAAGTCGATCGCACTGCGACTAGATGTCGACATCCTGGACTGGATGAAGGCTCAGGGTAAGGGCTACCAGAGCAGGATCAATGCAATCCTTCGCGCCTATTACGAAACGCACAAAGGTGCTTGAACCGCGGTCGCCACAATAAAACAACACGGCCTCAACTCTTCCGAGCTGGGGCCGTGTTGTTTGTTTGAGCGACTAAGCCTAAGAGCGAATCAGCTCTGCGACAGCGCCTCGTCCGTCTTGTAGCTCTCTTGCGTCTCCGTCGGAATGAACTCCTCGAGATGGGCGAGGTTCTTCGCTTCCTTGATCATCTTGCGGGCGATGACCATGCGCTGGATTTGGTTGGTGCCTTCGTAGATCTGGAGGATCTTGGCGTCGCGGAAGAACTTGGCGATCGGGTAGTCCTCCATGAAGCCGTAGCCACCGAAGATTTGGACAGCGTCGGTAGCGACTTCCATCGCAACGTCAGATGCGTAGCACTTGGCCATTGCGGCGGCTTTGCCGGTCTTCTCGGCGTCGCCGGCGTCAACGCCTGCTGCGACTGAGTAGATCAACCAACGCGCGGCTTCGGTTTTCATCGCCATGTCGGCGAGCATCTTCTGAACCATTTGGAAGCTCGAGATGGCTGCGCCGAATTGCTTGCGACGGTTCGAGTAAACGAGTGCGAGGTCGAGCGCGCCTTGTGCAGCGCCGAGTGCTTGTGCCGCAACGCCCGGACGTGCGTAGTCGAGTGTCATCATCGCGTGCTTGAAGCCCATGCCCGGACGACCGCCGAGCAAGTTCTCTTTCGGAACGCGCACGTTGTCGAAGTGTGTTTCGACGACGGGTACACAGCGGATGCCCATCTTGTCTTCGATCTTCTTGACCGTGAAACCGGGCGTGCCCTTTTCGACGAGGATCGTGCTGATGCGACGTGACTTCGATGTCGGGTCGGTGACGCAGAAGACACTGTAGATGTCAGCGACGCCGCCGTTGGTGGTCCACTTCTTTTCGCCGCAGATGACGTACTCGTCACCGTCGAGCTCGGCAGTCACCGAAAGGCCACTCGCGTCGGAGCCGGCGAACTTTTCGGATAGGCAGAAGGCGACGAACTTTTCACCGCTTGCGACTTGGGGCAGCCACTTCTTCTTTTGCTCTTCCGTTCCGCCGAGCAAGATCGGGAAGGAGCCGAGCGCGTTGACGGCAAAGGCCACGCCGAAGCCGGAGTCGGCCATGGCGAGTTGTTCGGTGACAAGTGCGAGCGCGAGGATGCCCGCTCCGTTGCCGCCGTACTCTTTGGGAATCCAGGTTTGAAGCAGTCCAGCATCCGCGACGGCTTTGGCAGCGTCGTAGTTGTACTCTTGCAACTTGTCGTACTTGGCGGCGTTCGGCCGGACGTACTTGTCGGCGATCACCCGGGCCTTTTCTTGAAGTTCAAGGGCCAGGTCACTGAAGCGAATATCGTGGGGCATGGGACGGAAGTGGCGCAGTCGGGAGGCTGATCCTCCCGGAGGTGAGGCGGCCAGCGCGCGGGACCGACTCCCGGGATCGCGACGCGGGAGACAATCTCCCGTGGCCATAAGGTGGCGATCAGTATAGCGCCGAAATGAGCCGTGCGAGCGTTAGACGGGGATGAGCGTTCCAGGACGAAATCCGCGCGATGGGAATCGGATCGCTCAGCTCAACTCGCGGCATAAATATTCGAGTTCACCTGCAACCTTTCGGGCCCCACAGTGGTCTCCTACGGACTGATCTCTGCCCCCTTTCGCACTATGAGCCTGATTAGCCTGCACGACCGCCGCACCAAGGAAGCTTGGGAAGACGAGCACCTTTCCGCCTACGCCCTGCGCTCCAGTGGCTCTGCCGGGCGCGCTCATCACGAAGAAGAGGACGATTTGCGCACCTGCTGGGAGCGCGATCGCGACCGAATCGTCCACAGCACGGCTTTTCGACGCCTGATGCACAAGACCCAGGTTTTCGTCGCCACCCGCAGTGATCACAACCGCACACGCCTCTCCCACTCGCTCGAAGTTTCGCAAGTGGCCCGCAGCATGGGCTCGGCGCTCTCATTAAACGAACCTCTGTGCGAAACGCTGGCACTGGTGCACGACATCGGTCACCCACCCTATGGGCATCGCGGCGAAACGGCGCTCAACTTGTTGATGAAGGAGTTCGGCGGCTTCCGACACAACTCACAAGTCTTGCGAGTTGTCGATCGCCTCGAGCGGCGCAGTCCCGACTATCCCGGACTCAATCTGACGCGCGAAGTGCGCGAATCCCTCCTAAAGCACGAAACGGATGCCGACTGGCCCGCGGAATTCGCGCCGCGACCCAAACTTCCTTATTTAGAGGCGCAAGTGGTCGATTTAGCGGATTCGACCGCATACGACGTGCATGACCTCGAAGATGGTTTGCGCAACTCGATGTTCTCTGAAGCCGAAGTCTTCGAGTCCTGCTCGCTCTGGCAGGGTGCTCACGAATCGGTTGATTTACGGCATCCCGGCTTTTTGAAAGGTACGCGCGACGACAAGCTGCGAATCAAACGTATTACGAACGAAGTGCTCAAAATCTGCATCAATGATTTGATCGACACAAGTGCGCGCCGCATCGCCGAAGCTCGGCTCGATGATCACAACAGCGCACGCCAAGCGGATCGACGACTCGTCGCGCACAGCGAGCAACTCGCTCCCGAAGTCGCTGAACTGCAATCCTTCCTCTATAAGCGGTTTTATCAGCACAAAGAATTGAAGGAGTTCGGCGATCGCTCGACCGAAATCATCGGTGTCCTCTTCCAAGCGCTCGTGACGCGCCCCGAGGAACTGCCGATCTGGTTCCGCGGATGGATTGAAAAAGCCGGCTTGGAGCGCTCGGTCTGCGATTACATCGCGGGAATGACCGATCGGTTTGCCGAGAGCGAATGCGCTCGATTGACGGCTCGCTGACCTTCCCGCCGCAGCTGACCCTCACGCACCAACGGGTCAGAGGAGTGGAAGACGAATACCGATCCACAAATCCGGCGTTCCAGCCTCGCGCAATTTGCAACATCCCTCGCTGGGGAACCGCACCGGTTCGAGCTCTAGGATGTACGTTTTGAGAACTGCATTTATCCCGTCGCCGACAAAAGCCAGCCGACTATAGATAGGAGAAGCGCCAGAAGCAGGAGCCACAAAAATGAGCGCTTTATTGCAAAAAAACCACCAGAATCAGCCTCTTTTTGCTCCAAATCGGCCTTTTCATCCCCAATGCCCAGCCCACTAAACATCGGTTCCACTAGATGATCATCGGGACGAGCACGCCAGCCTTCGGCGTGATCCCGTTCGCGGTTCTGCCTGTCGGAAGAATCCGAGTTCGGAGAATCGGGACGGCTGGGTTGTGATTCCAAAATCGAATAGTTCCGAGGTTCCAAGCAACTCATTAAATACCAGGGTCTTCAAAGCCGATCCTAGTAACCGAGGAGTATCTCTCCTCACTTTCGCACACGGCCCCCATCGGGGTCTATACTGTCCCAGCTTCCGGCCCCGCGACGCGCGGCGGCGGGCCCCCATTTCAGAGGGGCCCGGTGTCGATCGCCGTCAGAGCCCTATGCCTAAGATCCCTTATACATTCAAGGATCCCGCTCGTCTCGAACTAGCCCTGACGCACTCGTCAGTCGGCGAAGGAGAGGATAACGAGCGTTTGGAATTCCTCGGCGACGCCGTCCTCGACCTGATCGTGGCCGACGAGCTGTTTCGTTGGCACGCCAAGCTGCCCGAAGGTGATCTGACAGAGTTCAAGGCTTCCGTGGTCTCCAGGCAGACGCTGGCTTCGGCCGCGCGCTTGATGCAACTCGAAGGTTCGGTCCGCGTCGGAGCGGGCATGAAGAACCGAGCACTGCCTCGTTCCGTACTTGCAAATTTGTACGAAGCGGTTTTAGGAGCGGTTTATCTCGACGGAGGCTTTGAAGCCGCGCGTGATTTTGCGCTCAATACATTGAAGAGCCCGCTCGAACGAGTTCGGCGCAGCGAGCCGGACCCGAATCCCAAACAGGTCCTGCAACAGCGCTGCCAAAAGCTGGCCGGAAAGCCCCCCATCTACTACGTCGTCACACAACGCGGCCGTGCCCACGCACGCGCCTTCCTGATCTTGGCCGAAATCGATGGACGCAAGTTCCCGTCGGCTTGGGGACGCACGCGAAAAGAAGCCGAACGTTGGGCCGCCCACGAAGCCCTACTCGAGTTGGAGGCTGGAGAGGTCGCGTGAGCGAGGAAAGGCCGGCCGCCGTAATCGAACCGGCGGAACTCGACGGGAGTGCGCGCTTCGAAGAATTGCTCGCGAAAGTTGCGGCGGGCAGACCGGCTGACGCTGGCGGACTGTGGGGATCCTCGCAAAGTTGGGTGCTCGGCAACCTGATGCGACGAGTCGAGCGCACGTGGGTCATCGTCTGTTCAAAAGAAGACGAAGCCGAGATCTTCGCCGACGATTTAGCCGCGTTCGGAATCGAAACCACGGTTTTCCCGGCGCGAGAGACCGGAACGCTGACGGCCGGCGCAGACATGGATGCCGTTCGAGGGCGATTGCAAGTCGCGCAACGATTGGCTGGACCGGCCGAACGCCGTCCACCAATCCTGGTCACTTCGTTGCTGGCGATCTTGCAACCGATTCCGTCGCCCCAGGAAATCTCAGCGGACTTCCTGCATCTGCAACTCAAACAAAAGCTCGTCACCGAAGAGCTTTTAGAGCGCTTGGTCAATGCGGGTTACGCGCGCACTCCGCTCGCCGAGTCGCCTGGCGAAATCAGCATGCGCGGGGACATCCTCGACGTTTATCCCTTCGCCGCCGAACTGCCGCTGCGCATTGAGCTTTGGGATGACGAGATCGAATCGCTGCGTGTCTTCGACCCCGGCGACCAACGCAGTGTCGATTCGCTAACAAAGATCTCCTTGTGCTTGGCGAGCGACGCCGGCGACATCGAGACGGGCAACGGAACTTTGCCTGCCAATCTGTTCGACACGGACGCCGTTTGGGTGGACGTCGAACCACTGCGCATCGCCGATCAAACCGAAGGCCTGCGACTTCAATCGACTGCGCATGCGCATGCCATCGATGCGCTTCGTCGTGCACGCAAGAATAAGCGCCAGCTCTCTTTGCAAAGCTTGCCGACGAACGATGTCAACTTTCCAGTCAAGTCCGTTCAAAGCCTAGCCGTCGGCATGCCTGTCATCGCGCAGACTTTGCGCGGCGTTGCACTCGACGGAACACGCGTTCGCGTACTGTGCAAGAACGATGCGGAAGCTCACCGCTTTCGCTCCATTCTCGGAGCACCCGATTCGACCGGCGACGTTTCGCTCTCCGGAGGCGACAGCGACGTTTGCGTTGAAATCTCGATTGGATCCCTTGCGCGAGGCTTTCGTTATCCGGAACCCGCCGTCGTTATCGTCAACCATCGCGAACTTTCGGGTATCGAAACGACGGAACGACGCGAGAAAGCTAAACCTGCCCACCGCGCCAAAGTTCTCTCGTCCTTTTTCGAATTGCGCTTGGGTGACTTGGTCGTACACGCCGTACACGGACTTTCGCGTTACGCCGGTTTGGTACGGATGGACCGCAACGGCGGCGAAGAGGATCACCTGCACCTGATCTTCAAAGAAGACGTCAGCCTGTTCGTTCCCGCTAGTCGCATCGACTTGGTTCAGCGCTACGTCGGCAGCGGATCGGCGTCGCCGCCACTGGATAAAATCGGAAGCCCGTCCTTCCGCCGCCGCAAGGAGAAGGTCGGCAAAGCGCTGATCGATCTGGCCGCCGACTTACTCGAGATTCAAGGCAAGCGCGAAACTCACACGCGCCCAGCTTGGCCCAAAGACGACGACTTGGTTCGCGATTTGATCGGCGCGTTCCCCTGGACCGACACGGCCGATCAAGAAGTCGCGGATCGCGAGATCACTTCCGACATCACCGGACCGCGTCCGATGGATCGATTGCTGTGCGGCGATGTTGGGTTCGGAAAGACGGAAGTCGCTCTGCGCGCCGCTTTCCGTGTGGTGAACGGCGGCGGACAAGTCGCCGTTTTAGTTCCGACCACCGTTCTGACTTCCCAACACGAAAAGACCTTCCAATCGCGATTGGCGGACTTTCCAGTAACCGTCGATTCGCTCAGCCGTTATCGCACGGCAAAGGCCAAGCGCGAAGTCGTAGCCAAAACGGCGAGCGGTGAGATCGACATCTTGATCGGCACGCATCGCATCCTTTCCAAGGACGTATCCTTCGCCAACTTGGGATTGGTCATCATCGACGAAGAGCAGCGCTTCGGCGTAACTCACAAAGAACACTTCAAAAAGCTGCGCGCCACCGTCGACGTGCTCACGCTTTCCGCGACCCCGATTCCGCGAACATTGCACATGTCGCTCTCTGGCGTACGCGACATCTCGGCTTTGACGATTCCGCCCGCCGGACGTCAAGACATCGAAACGCGTTTGGTTTCCGACGACAACCGACAACTCCTGCGCGAAGTCTTGTTGCGCGAAAAGAACCGCGGCGGACAAACCTTCTTCTTGCACAACCGCGTCACTTCCATCGAGCGCTTCAAGCGCGAACTACAAGAGCTCGTCCCCGAGTGCAGTTACTTGGTGGGGCACGGTCAAATGACCGGTCCGCAACTTCGCAAGATCATGAACGGATTCATTCGCGGCGAAGCGGATGTGCTCGTGGCCACCACCATCGTCGAGAATGGAATCGACATTCCGTCCGCCGGAACGATTGTGATCGACCAAGCCAACATGTACGGCCTCTCCGAACTGCATCAATTGCGAGGCCGCGTCGGTCGCGGAACTCATAAAGCCTATTGCTACCTACTCGTCGACAAGACCAAGCCGCTCTCCGATGTCGCTCGCAAACGCTTGAAGGCACTCGAAGAAATGAGCTCACTCGGCGCGGGCTTCAGCATCAGCATGCGCGACCTAGAAATTCGCGGCGCGGGCAACATATTGGGTCCGCAACAATCGGGGCACATCCTGGCAGTTGGCTACGACATGTACTGCCGCTTGCTCAAGAGCACCGTCGACTCGATGCGTGAAAGCGGATCCGACACAGTCGACCCCAAGCTGATCGTCGCCGCCGGCGAAACCGAACTGTCCGTCGAACTCGCGCTCGGCTTACCCGCTTTCCTCTCCTCGGACTGGATTCCCGGAGGCGACACGCGCCTGGACCTCCTACGCTCGTTCGACTCGATTCAAACCGACCAGGACGCCATCGAGACGATTCAGATGTTGAAAGACCGCTACGGAAGGCCCCCGGCGGAGGCTCTGGCCCTAGTGCGGCAGTTCCGCCTCAAAGCCACTTTGGCCCAAGCCGAAATCAACCGAATCTCATGGCATGAAGAGTTTTACGCGATCGACTTCCGCGATCGCGTCGCCCTCGAGTCCCTTTTCACCGGCCGTCGCGTCGAGTTGCGCCCCATTCGAACGGGCCGCGTTCACTTGCACCTCCCCCGTCGCTGTAAAACGGCGGCTCAATCACTCACTTGGTTGGAAGAGCAACTGAATTCGAGCCACGCCTCGACAAGCTCCGCCGCAAACGCGATTCTGTAAGCATGGAAACCAAACTCCATCCACAACCGGAAGCCAAGGCTGGCCCGCTTCTACTGCGCAACCTGCTAGCGGTCGCCGCATTCGCAAGCACTCCGAGCTTCGTCACGGCCCAATCCGATCAAGCGGAGCAATGGCTCCTGCTCGATGAGGTCGCGGTCGTCGTGAACGACGAAATCATCACCGAATCCGAACTGGCGAAAGAAGCCAACGCGATTCGTTCGGCGAAAAACGTCACGATCAGTACGCGGGACGAACTCGAGGCCTTCGAACAGGAAGTGGTCTGGCAAATGGTTCGCGATCGTTTGCGAGCGCAAGCCGGGCGGAGCCTTGGGATCGAAGACGAGCAACTGCAACAAATCGTCGATTCTCACCTTGATGGCCGCAAACGTCGCATGGGTCTGCGCGGATATATCGACGACTTGAGTCAACGCGGCTTGGCAGCGGAAGAGGTGCAAACCGACACTAAACGGCAGTTCCTCGGCCAAACTTGGATGGATAGTGTCGTCGGCGAGGATCAATCGGGACAGCGTCCGCATCGGGACCGCTTTATCCGTCCGGGTTACATGCACCGCTGGTATGTCGACAATCGCGAATCCTTCGGCGAGCCCGAGGTCGTTGAGTTTGAAAGGTTTGTCTACGCGCCGGATGCGGATTTAGACCCGATCACCAGCTTGGCTGAAGCGGTCGAATTTCGGAAGCGCGCGCTCGCCGGCGAACCGCTCACCGCCCTCGCCCAAGAGATTGGACCGCAAAAAGGCGGGGCCTTTCCGCTGAAGGCTCCGGTCCGAGAACTCATTCCCGATTCACCGCTCAAAAAGTTTGCCGATGAAGGCGAGCTGGGCTCGATTTCGGAAATTCAAACCCGGACCAGCGCCGAGGGTCAGCAAACGCTGCACGAGTTCTTCAAGCTGGTCGACCGCATCGCGCCGGTCGCTCCCCAGCCCTTCACCGACCATCGGGTGCAAAAAGTCATCGACAATGTCCTGCTCACCGAGCGAGACAATTTTTTCCTCGCTCTGGGGATCCAAGACCTGGAAGCCGCGGCTTACATCGAGCCGCCCCTGCCGCCTTCCCCGCCCGCCCAGGGCCGCGCCGGCCGCTAGATCCGTCAGCTCTCGCCGACAAATGGTCCCATTCGGGCTCTCGTATGACGCCTCCGGCGATATACTCTGAACCCCAATCGCCCAGGCGCGTTGGTAGCCCTGCCTCAATAGTGCGGTAGAACAGTCGCGACCTCCCTCAGAGCGCGCTTTTCACCCATCCGCCCCTACTGAGGTCGTCTAAGGGCATGGCGGCCCTCGTTCGCCATTTCCTCCTCTCACCATTCGCTTTATCAGATCCCGCTCCCCCCACGAGCCGCGCTATTCGAGCGCACCGCCCCCTGAGGGCTTTCTCCCATGACCGACGATTACGAAGGCATCCAAATCGAATCTCACATGCTCCGCCCATGGGAGGAGGAGAAAACGTTCAACGACATTCTCTACGAATGGATGAGCGCGGCCCCCTGGATGCTGATCTCAGCTGCGGCTCACCTGCTGCTCTTCTTCATTGCCGCGGCGATTCCGTGGAATGAGCTGGGTGCAGACAACTCGAAGATCATCAAAGCTGAGGTCACGGCTCCCCCGGAAGAAGAATTCGAGGAGCCAGAGGAAGAGATCATCGAAGAAGAGATCGAAGAGCCGGTTGATGAACCCGTTCTGCAGGATTCGGAAATCACCGAGTCCGAGGACGATCTCGAGTACGAAGAGGCCGAGGGCGATCCCGACTTCCTTTCCGACTCGCCCTTCGACGAAAATCAGTTCAACAACGTCGCCGGTCTCGGTGGTGGAGCCGGTGGTAAGTACGGCGGTCGCGGCCTCGGCGGCGGCGGTCGCAAGCGCGGTGGCAAAGCTCTCGAGCTCGCGCTGCAAGATGGTCTCGAGTGGTTGAAGAACCACCAGGCTTCCGACGGCTCATGGGACTGCGACGGCTTCGACCTTGAGTGTGGCAAGTTGGGTTCGACCAGATGTGGTGGCGCGGGTTATCCCGAGCACGACGTGGGCGTCACAGGCTTGGCCGTCTTGGCTTTCATGGGCATGGGCAGCACGACCAAGAAGGGCACGTACAAGGAGATCGTCAATAAGGGCATCAACTACCTGAAGAGCCAGCAGGATCCCGACTCGGGTTTGATTGGTGACCGCGCTTCGACGGAGTACATCTACAACCACGTGATCGCGACGCTCGCGATTTGTGAGAACTACTACTTCTCCAAGAGTCCATCGCACAAACGAGTCGCTCAAAAGGCGATCGACTTCATCACTGCTGCGCGCGATCCCTATGGCGTTTGGCGGTACGACGTCCCCTCCATCGGCGAGGGTGACACCTCGGTGACGGGTTGGATGATCTTTGCGCTCGCTTCCGCTAAGGACGCTGGCTTGAAGATCGACACGGCTTCGTTCGCGAGCACGCTCAACTTCTTCGACGACATGACAGACACCTCCAATGGTCGTGTCGGTTATTTGGCTCGCGGAACGGGCAGCTCTCGAATCCCCGGCATCAACGATGACTATCCGGTTGAGAAGGGCGAGGCTTTGACGGCTGTTGCGCTGCTCTGCCGCATCTTCCTCGAGCAGGATCCGAGCACCGAGAAGGTGATGGAAAAGCACGCCGACTTGCTGCTCAAGACCTTGCCTAAGTGGGAGCCGGACGAAAACGGTTGCGACATGTACTACTGGTACTACGGCACCTACGCCATGTTCCAAATGGGTGGGCATAAAAGTTCGTACTGGAGTAACTGGGAGAAGTCGATCGACGCTGCGGTGATCAAATCACAAAACCGTGACGGCGACGAAAAGGGTTCTTGGGATCCCGTTGGACCCTGGGGCTATGCCGGTGGCCGCGTTTACTCGACCGCGCTCATGGTTCTAACTCTCGAGGTTCGCTTCCGCTACGCAAAGGTGCTCGGCGCACGCTGATCCACGCGAGTTGATCTAAGCTAGCTGATCTCAGCAGTCGACTAACAACAAAGCCGCCCGCGCTCTCACTGAGATGCGCGGGCGGCTTTTTTTGTAGCGAGTACGAATCATGACTCGCTCGCAATACGCGCAACGCAATTGAACTTGCAGAACGACTGAACTCAATCGTTCGAACGGCGTTAGTACTCCTGTTCCGACAGCTCGAGCGCTCGTTCCCGTCGCAACGAAATTGGTTAGCCCGCGGTTCAAGGGCCCGTGCCCGGTAGAAACTTGTTTGAGTTTCGACGCGTGTTACTCGTTGTCAATCGGCCGCGTTTAAAAAAACGCACTGCCTAAAAAGGAGCGTCTCATGCTTAGCAAGCTCGATGGAATTCAAATCGCATCGCATAGTCTTCGATCGTGGGAGGAGGAAACATCCTTCAACGCCATTCTCTACGAATGGATGAGCGCGGCCCCCTGGATGTTGATCTCGGCGGCAGCCCACCTATTGCTTTTCTTTATCGCAGCGGCAATTCCGTGGAGCGACCTTCAACCCGAAGAACGAAAAGGATTCGTCTCTGAAAACGTGACGCCGATCGACGAGTTCTTCGAGAAGCCGGAAGAAGAGATCATCGAGGAGGAGCTCGAAGAACCCGTCGAGGAACCCGTTCTCCAAGACTCGAAAATCTCTGAGTCAGAGGATGATCCCGAGTATGCAGAGGCCGAAGGCGATCCCGAGTTCCTTTCCGACTCGCCATTCAACGAAAATATGTTCAACACCCTTGTCGGACTCGGCTCGGGACCTGGAGGTAAGTACGGCGGTCGCGGCCTCGGCGGCGGCGGTCGCAAGCGCGGTGGAAAAGCTCTCGAGCTCGCGCTTCAAGATGGTCTTGAGTGGTTGAAGAACCACCAGGCTTCCGACGGCTCATGGGACTGCGACGGCTTCGACCTTGAGTGTGGCAAGTTGGGTTCGACCAGATGTGGTGGCGCGGGTTATCCCGAGCACGACGTGGGCGTCACAGGCTTGGCCGTCTTGGCTTTCATGGGCATGGGCAGCACGACCAAGAAGGGCACGTACAAGGAGATCGTCAATAAGGGCATCAACTACCTGAAGAGCCAGCAGGATCCCGACTCGGGTTTGATTGGTGACCGCGCTTCGACGGAGTACATCTACAACCACGTGATCGCGACGCTCGCGATTTGTGAGAACTACTACTTCTCCAAGAGTCCATCGCACAAACGAGTCGCTCAAAAGGCGATCGACTTCATCACTGCTGCGCGCGATCCCTATGGCGTTTGGCGGTACGACGTCCCCTCCATCGGCGAGGGTGACACCTCGGTGACGGGTTGGATGATCTTTGCGCTCGCTTCCGCTAAGGACGCTGGCTTGAAGATCGACACGGCTTCGTTCGCGAGCACGCTCAACTTCTTCGACGACATGACAGACACCTCCAATGGTCGTGTCGGTTATTTGGCTCGCGGAACGGGCAGCTCTCGAATCCCCGGCATCAACGATGACTATCCGGTTGAGAAGGGCGAGGCTTTGACGGCTGTTGCGCTGCTCTGCCGCATCTTCCTCGAGCAGGATCCGAGCACCGAGAAGGTGATGGAAAAGCACGCCGACTTGCTGCTCAAGACCTTGCCGAAGTGGGAGCCGGACGAAAACGGTTGCGACATGTACTACTGGTATTACGGCACCTACGCCATGTTCCAAATGGGTGGACACAAGAGCTCCTACTGGAAGAACTGGGAGAAGTCGATCGACGCTGCGGTGATCAAATCGCAAAACCGTGACGGCAACGAAAAGGGCTCTTGGGATCCCGTTGGACCCTGGGGCTATGCCGGTGGCCGCGTTTACTCGACCGCGCTGATGGTTCTAACTCTTGAGGTTCGCTTCCGCTACGCGAAGGTGCTCGGCGCACGTTGATCGAAGTGAGTTGATCGAAGTGAGTTGATCGAAGTGAGTTGACTAACAACAAAGCCGCCCGCGCTCTCACTGAGATGCGCGGGCGGCTTTGTGTTTGTAATGAGAAGCGCGCGATACCCGAAGGCTCGACGCCTCTCGCGTCGAACGTTTGGCTACGCCGAACGAGTTCGTAGCGCTCTAGCAATCGTCTCTTTTAGAAGTTCAAGGCTCACCGGTTTCGCGAGGATGCTATCGACCAAACCCGTTACGTCCTCTTTCAAGGTCACCTTATTGGCCCATCCGGATACCAAAATAATAGGCATGTCCGGTCTCGCGCTTTTCGCCTTGCGCACCAATTCGTTGCCATCCATCTCCGGCATGCCAACATCGGAAATCAAGAGATCGCCCTTGTTGTTTGACAATACCTCCAACGCCTCCCTCCCCGCGGCAAAGGCGCTCACTCGATAACCCAGTAACTTCGTCAGCTCCACGATCGTAATGCGAACATCCGGATCATCGTCAACGACCAAAATATGACTGTCGCCTTCATCACCCGCGGCTAAAAACTCTTCTTCGGCACGGTAGCCACTCGCTTCCGGCAACCAAACGGTGAATTTGGTGCCCTCACCCTCCACGCTTTCGACGTCGATCTCTCCGCCCAAACCGCGCGTGATACTCCAACAAGTCGAAAGCCCGAAACCAGTTCCATCATCGCCTTTGGTGGTGAAGAAGGGTTCGTAGATTTGTCGCTTCACAGCTTCGCTCATCCCGACGCCCTCGTCCTCAACCTGGAAGAAGACGCGCCCATCCGAAGTCCCCGTTCGAACTGTGACCGCGCCATCTACGGTCATCGAATCAACAGCGTTGAACATCAGATTCGTGAGGATTTCGCGTAACTCAGTCGGGCTCGCGTTCACTGGAGGAGTGGATTCCGGTTGAATAACAACGTTGATCTCGACGCCACGAGAACCTGCTTCATCCTTCCACTTGTGTTCAGTTAGGAGAGGAATTTCCGCCGCGATTTTGGCGGGGTAAACCAAGTATTCATCTCGGACTCGCGGTTGCCCATTTGAAAAAGATGTCAGTCGACGAAGGGTGCTCGCCGCATCGAGTGAGCAGGTTCTAATTCGCTCAATAGTTGAGCGCACACCATTGAGGACATCCTCTCGAGCTAAGAGCGATTCACACAAGCCCTGTGCAACAAACAGCGTGTTGTTAAAGTTGTGCGCAATTCCACCTGCCATCTCTCCCAGCGCGGAAAGCCGTTCAGCCTCCACTACTTTGGATTGGGCGGACTTCACTTCCGAGAGTGCGCCTTCAATTCGGCGTATCAGGCGCAAGTTGGAAAGCGTTGTCGCAACTTGATCCGAGAACAGCGTCAACAAACGCAAGTCAGACTTTGAGAAGGGGTGAGAATCTCCACGGTGATCAAATTGAAGAATGCCGATCACTTCCCCATCGATGATTAAGGGTGCGCACATAGCGCTAGCGATCTTCAGTTCCTCAACGCTTCGACGATCCCGCAAGCCCGAATCATTGGACGCGTCATCGACGATCATCGGTTCGCGCGAAACTCGGACTTGCTCGATCATAGTCCGACTTAAGGGCATGCCACCACTATTCGAATTCTGAATGTATGACGCGTGAATAACAGGTTCGTCATCTTCACCAAAGAGCACCACGAACGCATTCTGCGCGTCAAAGAGTTCGCGCAAGCGATCGTTGGCATAGACGAGCAGCTCGTCCTGATCGCGAATGCAATTCATCGCCTTCGCAATTTCGAGCAAGCGCGTCAACTGACGTTCAGCACCCGAGACGGAGTCGTTGTCCGAAAGGCCCTCAGGCTCGTTCAAGTCTTGAGCCTTCTCCGAAACTGCACGCTTCAAACCGTGCAAACGAGACTTGGAATTCTTTCGATCTTGATTGGGGCTCATCACGTTCTCCCTAGCTAAAGAATCACAATGCTCGGCTAGATTTCCTAGAGAGTTTTCCGGCGACGCCAGTCGCTTAGAAAATCACCGTGGGCAGCGAACGAGCCAGCATAATCTCAATTGCCGGTTTTTCCCATCCATGCTTCGATAGAAACCAACTTGGACGCCCGCTCAGGAACGTCTAGGTAGGAATTCTCTAACTCGTCGTCGTCTAGTCCGTCCACAATCAGGCTGAGACCGTTCAGACTCTTGTCCAGCCATTTGAGCGCCCGGTGATTCCGACCCCCCTCGCGGTGAAAGACACCCAATGCGAAATGCACCTTCCATGTCATCTCTGGAACGGCCAAGAAGATCGCTAGCTCTTCGGCTCTATGTAATCTGCGCGATGCCTCATCGATCAACCCTCGCTTGACGGCAATACATCCCAAGACGAGTTCGGACTTGTTCACAAACAATCGCAGGTCCAGTTTTTCGCTCAGCGCTAGTGCTTCGAGCGCAACCTCCGTTGCCCTCTCCACATTAGAGACTTTCAGAAGACACTCGGCTTGAGAGACGAGAACTGAAGCTAGCACTCTTGGGTAATCGATTTCGCGCACGACCGTCAATGCATCCTCAAGGTGAGCGGAGAGTTTTTGCGTTTCGGGATCGCGGCTGTGTTCAATCTCACCCAAGATTGTCAGCAGTAGAGCTTCATCTCCAATGGCCTCGCACTTGCGCGCGAGCGCCAAGCCTTCCACGGCGAAATGCTCGGCTTCATCGAAAAGCCCAAGTGTCAACAGAACTGTGCTGACGGATCTCAATGCGTTGAACCGAGCCTCATCTGCTCTCTTCTCGCTTTTTGCTACAGCCTGGCGAGCTTGAGTTAGAGCTTCGCGAAAATCGCCTTTGTCGTGCCACACTTCCGCCAAGTGCGCACGCGTCATAATCTCACCGTTTAGATCCGCGACCTCGACTCGAATCGCCAATGCCTCCTCGAACTTGCGGAGAGCGGGCCCGTAACTTCCCACCCAATGATCGAGTTGACCAAGATTCGAAAGCGTGACTGCAGTCAAGCGTCGATCTCCAACACGACGCTTAATTTCCAAACTTTCGGATAGAGCCGAACGTGCTTCTGCTAGCTGACCAAAAATCATGGCCAGCACTCCCAAACTACCCAAGCCACGTCCACGCAGAACTAAATCGCCGCCCTCCATGTTCAGCTTGATTGCGCGCTCGAGGTATTGCCTAGCTTCGACCTGGCGATTGCGTCCCAATTCGAGGTTGCCCCAATTAAGCCACAGCGAACTTCCAATCGAATCGTTTTCGGGGTCTTCAATATCCTCGAGACCACGCCGAAGCCAATCCTCCGCTGCGTGGACTCGGCCACGGCGAAACTCAACTTTCCCCAGATATACGCAAACGGCCACTCGCTCTTGAACATCCAATTGCTCGCGCTGCTCATAGACCAATCTTAGATCCGTAGTCGCGCGATCTGAATCGCCCAGTGCATCCAAAACAAACGCGCGCTTTCGGAGCAGCCTGGCAATGAAGTGATCACTCTTTGCTTCTTCCAAACTTCGATCATAGGCCTCACGCGACTTCGGCAATTCTCCCGCTGCCCGATACGCGTCCCCCAGTCGCTCAAATACTCGACGGATCTGCTTTGCCCGATTTTCTAAACTGGATGGGGCCAATACATTTTCGGCTAGATCGATCGCTGCACGGAAAAAGCGATTCGCCAATAAGTAATCCAAGGCTTCGGGTGCATTCTCCAAAGCTAATTGGACATCACCAGCACCAAGCGCGTGCTCAGTTAGTTCGAACGATCTCGCCCCACTCGGTATTTCTGAAAGCCAAGCTTCGTAAGCGCGACTGTGAAAGCACTCCCTGTCGTCAATTGAAAGCGACTCGATCACCATCCGACGAAAAGCTTCCGAGGAGAACTCGAAGCTCTCGTTCGGAGGCAAAATGCGTTCAACCTGCTCATCGTTTTTCGTGAGGACGCCCAGCTGAACCAACTCCTCAACACGAACCGTCCCCGCCTCCAACAGAACCGCTTGCACAACACCGTTCGGTATTTTTCGTTCGAAAATGGAAAGGCAATCGACGCCTCCCCTTTCGGTCGTGGACAAATTTCCAAGCTTGCGACTCAACGCATCCGCTAACGAGTCAGGTTGTTCTCTACTCAACAACTCCTGAACATCGACTTGCCTCCTCGCTGATTCACGAACCACTGAGTTCGCAGAAAAAGCACAGAACTGAGGGTGCCCAGCTGTTGCCTTCGCAATTCGCCAGCACAACTCTGTCCCCAAAAACTTAGGCCCTAGAATCGAATTGACGAGTTCAAAGGACTCGGTTTCAGATAATCGATCCAGCGTGCTCTCGCGGAACAGGCTCTCAGCTACGTATCTGTCGAGAAGCGGGTTCTCGATTCCGGAACGCGAATCTTGCGTAGATTTATCGTCGGTCAACGCAACCAGGTAGCCAATCGGACAAGGATTGGGGTCGCGTGCAGCGAACGCTAGGAAGTCGATGATCGTCGCGTTTGAGAGAGCGAGATCATCGAGAACGATTAGAAGCGATCTACCCGAAGCGATTCGAGCGAACAACGCCAATAGATCCATCCAAAGACCTGCATCGGCAGATGCGTCGAGAACTCCCCGCGAGGTTTGACGCCCCGCAAACTCCAATCGACTTCGCAATTCATTGATCTCCGTTGCGGCTCCGAAGTCGTCGAATTTCATCGAGGCCGCGTCGAGCAAACCGACCAGTTGCCTATAAACACCCTCCGAACGAGGCGAGGCGATTCCGTGCAATACGACGAGACCGTTGGTCACCGCCAACGCACTGACTTCTTCGAGTAATCGGCTTTTCCCAATGCCCGATTCTCCACGCAGAATCACGATTCGCGAATTCATATGCATTCGCTTGAGACCACGCGTCCAACGCTCGAACCAACTCAGTTCCGTTTGACGTCCTACAAATCTCGGACGCAGGGAATCGCCAATCTTGAGGCGTAGTTCCTCACTGACCAATGGCAATAGATCGCCCGAAACCTCTCGAATCGCGGAGTAGCGAGCATCCTCATCTTCTCGAACCATCCGATTTACAACTCTGCCAAGCGCGGGGATAAGCTTGGCCTCGAGAAGGCTTAGTCCATCCCTTTGACCAGTCAGTGCGACGACGAATGAAACGCCAAGCGCATATAGGTCGCTCTGTTCAGTCGGCGCCTCTCCTCGAAGTATGGAAGCGGCCGCGAAGAATCGAGTGCCTCGCACGACTCCTTCTGCGCCACTCCCCGACGGTCCAGCAAGTCCTAAGTCTATGAGCTTCAATCTCGGCGTCGTCCCAGAAGTAATGACGACGATGTTTTCCGGCTTTACATCACCATGGACGACGCCGTGACCTTCGTGAAAGAACGTCAGAACGTGACAGGCCTGCCACAGGAGGTCGGCGAAATGCTCGCCTCCCAATTGATCGAGTGCAACATCGAGAGTGACTCCATCCACGAACTCCATCGCGATAAAGGCCCAACCCAACTCAGAATCAAGACCGGCTGCGAAGACTTCTGGTAACTGCTCGTGCGCCAGTTGCCGTAACTGATCAAACTCATGTTGCAGGCGCTGGTTCTGTTTACCTCCGTCGGAACGCTCCAGCTTCAACACGACTGGCCGGTCTCTCACCGAATCCGTTGCGACCCAAACCGATCGACGCTGGTCGCCCGAATCTTCGCTGCAGGACAGTTCTCGATCGAGAACGTAGTCATCGATTATGAGTCCGGAGGAAAGCGAGCCATGTCGATTTCCCCCGGTCATTTTATCGGACTCAGGTCCTTCCTCAGTCAGTCCCGTCTCCGATGATGTGTCCATCGCCGTCAATTAGAACCTTCCAACCCGAAAGAGCGCCAGTGATGACATAGTCATCGCCGGAAATATTGACCGCTCCGCCCGGTGCATGAAGTCTGCC
This sequence comes from Planctomycetota bacterium, assembly GCA_047639415.1. Lineage (GTDB taxonomy): Bacteria > Planctomycetota > UBA1135 > UBA1135 > OFTM34. Next base: position 20,952 of record JBLINP010000038.1, read on the forward strand.
GGCGAATGTGTTCGTATCTCCTGAGAGCAACACATCGTTGTCCTGACCTCCGGTGGGGTCTGCCACCGCCCAAACCAACAGATCATCGACGGCCGCGTCGATGTTGTTGTTGCTACCGAAAATTTCGATGCTGCCTTCGGCGATCAAGGTCAAGCTGACCGTGACTCCACTGAATGCGACCGTGATATCACCGGCGGCGTAAACAACACCTGTCACCGGAAGTCCTTGCGATGTTTCCACGCCACCTGCGCCGTCGACGACTAGGGTGACACTCGAATTGAAGAAGGTGCTGTTGGCCGAAGCCAAAGCCTCGTACTGAGCCGCCGTGCGCTCCGTGGGTATCAGAGCAACATCGGAGGTCTCGGTAACCTGAGCTCCGTAAGTATGGCCGGTACCCGTAATATCGATCGTTCCTCTGGCATGTAAGCGATTCGGAACCGAGTTATTCTGCCCTGCGAGTCGAACGCCACCGTTGCTCCAAAGCATGCCCTTCAATGCCGTGTTCTCTGCCTGCACGTTGAGTGTAAACCTGCCTGCGCCGGACGCTTGAAGCACCGGCCCGGGATACAGTCGAGTTTGAGCCGAAAGCCCGCCGCCAGTTTGTGGTGCGAGAGCCGCGACACGCGCGTTGTACTTGGCCAAGTCATAGCAGTACATCTGGCCGAGAGTTGCCGGTTGTCCAGCTGCGTCGAGACCGGTCAATGTCGCCACGCTACCCAAGTACTGTCCAGCGCTGGGCATCGAAACGGGATCGCTCGTTCCGAACAATTCATACTCGACGGCATACAGTGTTTCGGCGCTCAACCATCCGCCGATCGCTCCAGTTGAAGCCGCGACGGTCTCGGTATAGAGGTCTTTCGACAGAGTGAGAATCTGAATGATTCGCTGCGAATCCAACGACTCATCGTTCGGCGTCAAAGCCACAACGCCAGAACCCGCCAACACGCTCTTAGTACGTCCCCACTCGCCTTCCGGTCCCGATACATCGCCCTGGGCGATGAGCAGATCGGAGTTGAGCGACGGCGAGAGTGCGAAAGACTCCTGTGTCGCACTCGCGGTCGCTGCCAAGGCGAGTGAACTCGCAATGGCCAAAGCAACCAGCCTGAAAGATTTAAGGACTCGCGTGGAAACCAAGCCAAGTGAAAGGTAGGCGCGAAGCGGTTCGAAAGCATTCATCGAAGAGATCCTCTGGGGTGGGGCAATTCCGGGGAACTCAATGGAATGCGTCGCTCTCTCGAACTGAATTCCTCGCATACCATTGGACAAGATCCCAATCACCCATATTAGCGCAGATCAGTCGTCGCCGTAGCCCCTATTTTCGGAACCTACTCTTCGCTTCTCCTCACGCGGCCTAAAGCCAACTCAACAGGAGAAATCTATCCCAGCATTTTGAGCGGGGTCGCTATTCGCGGTCACCCGAAACTCAAACTGATCGGTCACATGAAGAAATACAAACGCGTTCCAGGCCGATGCCCACGGATACGGTTCGTTTTTCCGAACCAAGGTTCGACTCGTTTAGACAAAAGTGGCGATTGGTACTTTTGAATATGCGTTTTCGTAAACCAACGGGAGTGAGTAAAAAGCACTAGTTCTCAAATTCAGTTCGTTATCAAATTTGGGTCGGGTGGACCCTTCGTGGAAGCAAGGTTGATGGATGGAAGTGCAGGGTTATTGCGGCGATCCAAGAATGACTTAAACGGCGGGGGTTGGAGTTGCCGGGGAGAGAGGCGATTGGGAGGGAGAGGAGCGGTTGCGGAGTTCGGGGGAGGCGCAGAGAAATTTGGGAGGAAGTGTAGGGCTTGCTAGCTAATGGGGTCGCCGCGGTTGTGCGGGCCGGGGAATTCGCTCGGGAGTAATTGGAGAGTGGCGCACATGATTAGGAAGGAGCCACTGGCCTTGAGGATTGGGAGGTCCTTTAGATCGGTTCCGTGGGCATGTCGATAATGGCCGGAAGAGAAGCGATCCCATTGGCCGGGCGGAATTGCGACTTGATGCTTACGCGCGTTTTGCACGACGTAACGCAGGGCCTTTTTGATCGCGTTCCAGCCGCGAACGACGCGGGCGTGGAAGCGGTCGGCGAAGACTTTGCCCTTGCGATTGAAGAGTCGGTTGATGGTTCGAGCTA
>JBLINP010000039.1:0-22740 GCA_047639415.1 Planctomycetota bacterium
GACGAAGCCGATGGCTTCGTCTCCTCTTTGCGTTGGGCCGGTGGTTTTTGTCCTGGCTCCGTATCGCCGGTAATCAGTAACCTCTAAACCATGGCTGATCCGACCAGTACGTCCAACGACGATCTAGAGCTAGAGATCTGTGGAGCGGAGTCTCGTGACGATCAAGTCACGCTCTTCAACCGCTGTTTCGACAAGCACGTGAAGGCGTTGGACTTGCGCTGGCGTTACGACCAGAGCCCCCACGGACAGTCGGCGTGCGTTCTATTGCGTGCGCCGGACAAACAACCGGTCTGCGGTTTTTCCTATTCGCCAAGAACCTTCATACCGCACGGCAATGAAGAACAAGGCGCGCCCTGCGGTCAGCAAGGCGACGTGATGACGGACCCCGATTGGCGCAAGCGCGGCATCGCGAGTCGCGTCGCTCGAAAGTGTGAAGACGAAACCCGCAGCAAGGGGTGGCCGATGAACTGGGGTTATCCCAACCGGCGTTCGGCCTCGGTTTTCTTGAAGTTGGGTTGGCGCAATGTCGGAAAGATCCGCCCGCTGACCTTTTTCTTCAAGAGCGACGATGCTGCACGTCGTGAACGCTACAAGGAAGGCCGTTTTGCGGCTATCGCGTTGCCTTGGAAAGCTCGTCGTTCAGCGATCTTGCGACAGACCTTTCGCGCCGCCTCGGTTGGCGGATGGGAAGCTAAGCCACTGAGCACTTTCCCCAGCGAAGTGGGGGAACTCTCCAAACTCGTCGAGCCTGGCTTTGACCTGATGGTGCGTCGCGACGCTGAGTTTTTGAATTGGCGCTTTATCGATGCACCCTCTGGTCGTCAAAAAGCCTTCGGCATCTACAAGGACGATGCCCTCGCGGGCTACGTGGTAATTCAACCTCCGGTTGAGCCCGGGGGGATTGGCTGGATCGTCGATTTACTGGCGCCGGAGGAATGGGCGATTGCCGCTGCGCTGACGACGGGTTTGGATCAGTTGGAGCAAGCTGGCGCTTTGGCGGCACGCGCTACCGCCGTCGACAAATCTTGGTGGCAGCGGATTCTGAACAAGGCTGGTTTCCTCGCGCCCAAGGCAGCCAATCATCTCTTCGTCTACACTTATCCATTGCTCGATAGCCACCCCGTTCTGGATGCGGCGACGGACGCGAGTCGCTGGTATTTGTGTGATGGCGATCGCGATGACGATCCAATTGGCTGAGAAGCAATGAGCGAGACGATTCAACAGTGAAGCACCAAGCCAAACAGCTCTTTCGCGATCTCTACGCGCGCGCGCTCTACTACTCCGGACTGCATGCCGTTGTGAATCGGATGATGCCCAAGCGCTTCACCATTCTTCTGGGGCACTGCTTGGAGGCTTCCGAGGTCAACGGCGGATTGCCCGCTGACATGAAAATTAGTGCGGGCAAACTTCGACCGATGCTCACTTGGTTGAACAAGCGCTATTCGATGGGCACGCTCAGTTCCTCGCTCGAAGCTTTGTCGAGCAGCGCGAACGGTCCAAGCCTGGTCGCTCTGACGATGGACGACGGTTATCGCGACAACGCCACGCACCTCTTGCCCTTTTTGCAGGAGCTGAATATTCCAGCGACGATTTACCTCGAAAGCCGTCCGCTCGACGAACGCCGCACCAACTGGTCGCACTTGTTCTTCTGGTTGGTGAAGCGCGAGGGCGCGGAGGCTGTCGCGCGGCGCTATCTCACGCTTTCCGAAGATGCTGATACGTTGGAAGGGTTGCGCCGAGTATTGGAAGAGGGCGACGAGAAACTCGAGTACCGAGTGAAGCGCGTGCTCAAGTACGACGCCGACTTCGATGATCGCGATCGCGTACTTGGCGAGCTATTCCGTCAGAGCGGTGGCGACGAGCAGGCGCTAGCCGACGAGCTTTACCTCACCTGGGATCAGGCTCGGCAGCTGCGTGACGCAGGTTGGGAGCTTGGCGGGCACACGATCAATCATCCGGTCCTCGCGCGCCTGACGGAAGCACAGGCCTCGGAGGAGATCGGTACGGGCGGAGCCTCCCTAGCTCGCGAACTTGGCGCGGACGCGACTAGCTTCGCTTATCCCTTTGGTCGTCCCTGGGACTACGACGAGAACAGCCTGAATGCCGTGCGTTCGTCCAAGTTCAAAAACGCGGTGACGACCACCGCTGGCACAAATGATCCCAAGACGGATCCCTTCAAGTTGAAACGCATCGCGATCGGCGAAGAGTCACAGATGCACTCGATTGTCGCTGAGGTCTGCGGAGGCTTTGACCTACTGCGACGCTTCGGTCTCGACCTCTCCGCATAACGCGCGAGGGAGGCAGGCCCTAAATCTACGCCGCTCTTAGAGCGTGTAGATGAACTCGGAGACGCCGTCGTCGCCGCCGCTCATCAGGAACACGGCGAGCAAACCGCCGATGACGAGGACGAAGGGCAGGACAATCCAAATCCAGTTCTCTTTGAGGAAGCGAATCACAGGGCTAAAAGGGCTAGATGTTGTATTGGAAGTTGGGCATCTCGTCTCCACCGAAGTAGAAGACGAAGAAGATCAGCACGGCGAAGGCCAGCACGATGGGAAGGACGATCCAGAGCCAGTTCTCTTTGAGGAAAGAGTTCATCTCAGTAGATCGGGTAGGTGAAGGGCGTGACTGAATCCTCGGCACCGCCGGAGAGCAGTAGGTAGGCCACCAAGCCCGACACAAGCAGGAAGGGGATCAAGATCCAGAGCCAGTACTCGCGGAAGAATTTGCCCATGGTGTTGTTGTTTCTTGGTGCGGCCGATTATCGGTGCGGCTGTCGTTTCGTGTGGAATGGAAACGCTTCGCTTAGAACAAAGTGTAGATGAAGGGAGCGACTAGCGGGCTGCTGGCTGCGACAACCAAAAGGCTACCGATGGTCAGTAGGACAACCACGAGCGGCATCAAGTACCAGTGTCCACGCAGAACGAAGGCTTTGATCAATTCGATGATCGTGGCGAGGCGATTGCCCATTTTATAAGCCACGAAGATGAGGATGCCAGCAATCAGGACGGGCACGAGCAGCTTGGCAAGACTCGGATCGTAAGCGGCCAACTCAGCGGCTCCGAAGCCAACCAGTTTGAAGGTGCCGATAACCACAGCGAGTAGTAGACCGACCTTGATCGGGGGCAGGAAGAACGCCTCGTCGCGGTAGTTGACGAAGTAGAGCGTGGTGAGCGCCACCCAAAGTACGAGGTAGAGCTTCAACCAGAAGGGCAGGCCACCCGCGTCACCTGCGTGGACGCCCGCCATTGCGAGGGATGTGTCTTTGCCCGTCGCTGCCGGCAGAATGTCATTGAGCTGGCCGGCGAGAAAGCTCGCGAAGACGCGGTTGCCATTGGCATTGAAGTGCCATTCGCGATCGGCTTCGAAGTAATCGAAGTAGCAGGACTCTTTGGCGTGAGCTGTTTTCAAGCTCGCGCGAGCGTCCGCGGTTCTGATGCCTAGTTCGCCAGCCGACGCCAAGAAGAACTCAATGGCTCTGTCGGCAGACCATTCTCCGCCACCTACACCAAAGACCTTGCTTCCGAACTCGCTAGCGAAGTCCGCGTCAACCGAAGCGTTTGAAGGAATAGGAGCAATAACAAGCGCGCTACCCAAGTCACTGCATTTCGACTTGAGGGCAGACAGCGCGCCTTTGGCGCGTGCCGGAGCGTCACCCAAAATGGACGGTGCTTTGTTCAGCAGAATCGAAAAATCGCCGGGAAGCTCTTTGCCACCCGAAGTCGTGAACGTTGGCGTCGTGGGATTCGGGGAGATCAAACGACCAAAGGCAGTCGTACGATCCAAGCCCGTTGTTTGGTCGACGAAAGTGCGTGACTCCAACTCTCCATCAGCCGTAAAGACGGGCTTGGGGAAGGCCGTGTACATCTCTTCGCCACACCAAAAGACGTCGTTGTCGTAGGGCAGGAGCACAACTAAGTCCGGCTTCACTTCTTCGCCGTGAGCGAGTAGCCAAGCGACTTCTTGGTCGGTGGACCAACCTTCGGTGCCGACGTTGAGAACCTCGACCTTGCGGCCTTCGGCTTGCCAGTGCTTCTCAAGAATGTCGACGAACAGGTCTTCGCGATTGACCGTGTAACCGAGCGTGAACGAATCACCGAGCATGACGACACGGAAGGTATCGGCGGGCTTGGCGAAACTCGTCATCGGATCGTCGCGCAAACCGAGAGCGTTGGTTTCAAGGGTAATGACCCCAGTGCTTAGGTGGCGAGTGACTTCGTGATTGGCCTTCTTCGACCAACCCGTATCCGCATCGAATTGATTGAGCGTATTGGGCGGACCCAGGCCAATCACGCGGAGGCCGCCTTCGAAAACGAGGAGGCCAATTAGCAGACTGATAAGAACCGAAAGTAATACGTTGATTGCGCGCATAACTGGCTAGCTCACCATCGAAGTGACCGAATCGCCTTCGTGACGCAGCGTGAAGAGCGTGTCTTTAAGCTTCTTCTTGGCGTCGGCTTTGACGATGTAATTGTTCATGAACAGCAAGTCCATGCCGGACAGACTGAACGTGTTGAAGGCGTGTGACGGGTGCTCGACGATTGGCTCGCCTTTGAGGTTGAACGAGGTGTTCATGATCACGGGCACACCTGTGAGTTCACCGAAGATCTCGATGATGCGGTGATAGCCGGGATTCGTGGCTTGGTAAACCGTCTGCAAACGACCTGAACCATCTTCGTGGGTGATGGCAGGAAGATCAGCACGCTTCTCTTCACGCACTGGGCAGACGTAGAGCATGAAACGCCCCGGCCACCATTCTTTGGCCTTGGGGAACTCGAAGAACTCGTTGGCGCGCTCCTCCAGAACCGAGGGTGCGAAGGGCCGGAAGGCTTCGCGGAACTTGATCTTGGAGTTGAGCTTTTCCTTCATCTCCGCCTTGCGCGGATCGGCGATGATCGAGCGCGCACCGAGCGCGCGCGGACCCCATTCGAAACGTCCGCGATACCAACCGCAAACTTGGCTGTCGACCAAGGCCTTGGCGACGTACTGATAGAACTCTTCGTCGTCTTCGATCTTCTCGTAGGCGATGTCGTTCTTATCGAGGAAGGCTTGAATCTCTTCGTCGCTGTACTCACTACCGAGGTAGGCGTGCTCCAGTCCGGGACCACGCGGTTGATCGAGCAAGTGGTTGTAAGCCCAGTACGCTGCGCCGACACAACCGCCATCATCACCGGGTGCGGGATGGATGTAGACGTTCTCAAAAGGCCCGTCGCGAAGAATCTTGAAGTTGGCTACCGAGTTGAGTGCCACTCCACCTGCAAGGCAGAGGTTCTTCATCCCGGTCTCTTTGTGCAGCCAAGTAACCATCTTCAGCAAGATGATTTCTGTCGCACGTTGGATGCTAGCGGCAATGTCGCAGTAGTACGGATCGAGCGACTTGTCGCTGTCCTTCGGGTCCCGTGGCGGTCGGCCGAAGTGCTCACCAAAGGCATCGGTGAGCGTCGTATCGCGTGAGTAGTGATACGAGAAGTACTTCATGTCCTGCCACAAACTGCCGTCTTCGCCGATGTGCAACATCTCGAAGATCTTGTCGACATACTTGGGCTCACCGTAGGGGTGCATGCCCATCAGCTTGTACTCGCCTTCGTTGATTTCGAAGCCGACGTAGGCCGTGAAAGCCGAATACAGAAGTCCAAGCGAGTGCGGGAAACGCAACTCCTTGATGATTTCAATCTTGTTGCCGCGACCGACACCGTAGGTGGCCGTGCTCCATTCTCCAGCACCGTCGACCGTCAGGATCGCGCTGTCTTCAAAGGGCGAAGTGAAGAAGCTCGAAGCGGCGTGCGACATGTGGTGGTCGCAGAAGAGCAGCTTGGAGTTCGGAACTCCCATTTGCTTCCTCATCATCGACTTGATCCACAGCTTGTCGCTAATCCAGCGTTGCATGGATTCGCGGAAGACTGCCGCCGATTTGGGGAAGGTTGCCATGGCCGAGATCAACATGCGCTCGAACTTCACGAAGGGCTTTTCGTAGAAGACGATGTAGTCGACGTCGTGGATCGTGATGCCGGCGGTCTTGAGGCAGAACTCGATCGCCTTCTCAGGGAAGGCGGAGTCGTGCTTAACGCGAGTGAAGCGTTCTTCCTCAGCAGCGGCGACCAAGACGCCGTCCTTGACTAAGCCAGCACTCGAATCGTGATAGAAAAAAGAGAGTCCGAGAACGTTCATCTAATCTTGTCTCCGCGCGGCTGCGAGGGTTTCGTTACGAGCGTCCCAAGTATCCCAATTGCCCTCGGGGCGTTTGCGGAGATGGAGCGGATCGGCAAAAATCTGGTAGACGATTGCGAAGGGTCCGAGGACCGCGAAATAGAGGACCATCAGGAAGGCTCTGGAAATCATATTTCCAAAGCGCTCCGTGAATTGAATCAGAGCTTGCATCAGGACTAAATCGAGCTAAGCGGGGATTGAACGGATCGTGAGTACGAGGAGTGGTCGGTGAATCACTAGGTGTGGAAGTCTAGGGTTCCTATCGGTTCCTGGCGGTGTCGCCCGTAGCAGGGCTTAGCCGAACTTTGGGACTTCCATTTTTTCTTGTGATCGACTTCTTGTGATCGACTTCTTGTGATCGACGGAATGGAGAGAACGGAAAACCATCGCTGAGTTCAGTGCGGACGCAAAGAACCCGCGTTGGGTGCTGTGAAGGCCGAAAAGTATATCCGCATGAGAGCCAAGCCACCTAGCTGAGGGGATAATCCACCCCCAGGTTTGGAGTTATCTTCGAGCAGCTCGAGTTCCTCCACTAGAAACGAGGCCCGGGGATGGCAATTAAAGTTGATCCTGTGGGGCAATTATCGCCTGCTGGCTCCATGCCGACTCGACCATCCACGGGGAAAAATGGCCCTCTGGCTTGGTGGTGGCTCGCTGTTTTGATCGCGGCCGTGCTGCCCTCGCTCGGAAGTCTGACGGCACCGCTGATCTCCGATGACGGAGCGATTCTCGGCTATGTGCATGAGAATGGTGCGCTCGCAGACTGGACTAGCAGCCAATATGACCTCCATGCGGTCCAATTTTGGCGCCCCCTGGTTACGAGCAGTTTTGCCATTCAAGAGGCCTTTTTTGGGGTAGAGAGCTTCTATTTTCGAATATTCAACCTGTTTGGGCATGCCATTTCCGCAGTTATCTTGGGTTTGCTTGCGATTAGGCTCGGAGCGGGGCGGATCGGAGGGCTGTTGGCCGGCTTGCTGTGCGCGTGGTTTCCGGAGCAAGGCGGCAATGTGACCTGGATCGCGGGCCGCGTGGACTCGTTGTGCGTTCCGTTCCTGCTGCTGTCTGTCTTGATGGCTTTGGACAAGCGGCAGGGGTTCGCGCTCCTGGCAGGGTTCCTGGCACTGGCGACGAAGGAGTTGGCGGTGGTGACGCCGGTCTGGATCGCACTTTTGACCTTTGGGAGTGGCGAGCGCCCGATCGACAGCATCAAGCGCGCCCTGCCGGTGGGATTTTTGGTTCTCGGGGTCGGAGTCTGGCGACGCTTGGCGCTCGGGACCTGGGTGGGGGGCTATCAATCCCAAGGACTCAGCTCGCATTTCTTCGAAACCTTCGCGGAGAGTTCAAAGGCCTTAAGTGATGCCTTCGGAGCCGAGCTTTTTCTGTTGATCGTTTGCCTGGCCCTGACGTTGGGCAGTCAGTGGAAGGGGCGCACCCTCGCCACGCTTGGCTGTGCCATCGCCGCAGCCCTGCCGTTGATTCACGTGCTTTCCACCGGCAGTGTTCCAGCGGAACATGCCCGAACTTTGTGGTTGGCCGATTGCGGATTGGCCTTGTCGTTAGCTTGCTGCTTCCAGGTCTCGGTCAGTACGTCGATTCAGAGCGCAAGTTTGGGCGGCAAATTTCGAGTGGTTGCATTGCTACTCGTCGTTTTGCTCGCCGCCTACCGGGGTGATCACGCGCGGGTCAACGTCGAGGAGTGGACGGCTGGAGCGGAGCTCGCAGAATCACAAATCGAGAGTGCGCGCAAAGCCGTCGCCAGTGATCCAGTTCAATCGACTCCCGCCCTTTCTCCAAACTTCAGTCGCATCACGGACGCTGGCGCTTACGTCTTGCACTGGGGTGTTGCCGATCGCTTTAGGGCGCCCTTTGCAGCTAGCCCACGGCCGGTTTGGCCATGGCGTCCAGTCATGGAAGTCGGAGGTTCTGCCGCGCTTCGCGAACTCTGTTTTGAACTCGAAGCTGGAGTTGCGCGGCCTTCAGACGAACGCGGCCGATTGGCTCCAAAACTTTCCATCTCTATTGAGGGCGGCGCAACAGAAGGACCGCTAAGAATCGATTCGAGCTTTGCAATCGAGGGTGACGAACGCGATCCATCGCCACGCCTGTTCGTCGAATTTGAAGGCGAGTTGCAGCCCGTCGCTTGGGAAATATTGTTCGTCAGCGAACTGGGTTACCGGCCCGCACTGATCGCGGGCGCTACGAACTCGGTTGAGTTCAGTTTGCGCGACGCCATGCTTCAAGTCGCCGATGCTTTCGCTCTGGCGATCGATTTCCATTGCGAACAGGGTTACCTGGAAGTTCGAGCACTGGGCGCAGACAATCAGGTGCTCGCCAGTTCACCCTGGATCGAATTGGTCTGGGAGCGGGACGACCTTAATCTCTGGCGCTAGTCTCTAAATCGCCGATTGCGTCCGCTTTGGCGCAATCTACTGCAGAGCGAGTGAGCCCTGGAAAAGCTCGCTGTAGGAGTTCGTGCGTTCGAAAACTTGGTTCTCGTTGACGTCTCGCCACAAGTCGATTTCGATCAGAGTTTCAGGGTCGAGACGATTGATGAGCAGAGCCAAATCCGCTTTGGAGCGTATGGTTACGGAGCGCTGTTTGATGGGCGTGACTGTCGTAATGATATCGCCCACCTTGAGGCCGAGTTGCTCAGCGGGGCCGCCTTTGCGCAACTCTGCGATACGAAGGCAGTAGTTTTGGTTGTAGCCAAAGTTGATGATCGAGTCCTCCACAAGCAAACCGATGCGTTTGAAGAACAGTCCATGAATTCGATTCCAGGAGTGCATGCTCAGTTGCTGACTCTCGCCTGCACGACCAACTTCAATCGCAATGGTTTGATCCGAACTGAGTTCGAGTCTTGCGAATCGATACTCTTCCTCGTTGCTGATCTGCTTATCGCCGATTTGCCGGATTGAATCGCCCTTGAGCAATCCCGCTTGGTCGGCGGGGCTACCCGGTAGAACGTTTTCAACGAGCAGCGTCTTCAGGTCGACATCAAAGCCGAGCCAAGCACGAGCAATGGAGGGCGAGAGTAGCTTTTCTCTCAGAACGCGATGGATCTCGTCAACGGGTATGGCAAAGCCAATGTTTTGCGCTTGGACATTCATCACCGTATTGATGCCGATCAACTCGCCATTGATGTTGACGAGCGGGCCTCCCGAATTTCCGGGGTTGATGGCCGCGTCGGTTTGAATCAATTCGGAAAACTGCTGGGTTTGAGAGACGGTTACCTGGCGGTGCAAACCTGAAATGATTCCGCGGCTGACGGTGTGCGTATGACCGTAAGGGTTTCCGAAAGCCAGCACGCGTTCGGCAATCATCAAGTCCCGGCTGGTGCCAAGCACGATGGGAGCAAAGGCTTCCTTGCGTTCGATTTTTAGAAGTGCCAAATCTTCCAACGGTTCGGCCGATATCAGCTCGGCGGAATAGACGGTTTTGTCCCCATAGGTCGGGTCAAACGTGACTTGAATGGTTCCGTTCTCGCCCGCTTCGTTGGCATCTTTGACGACATGGTAGTTCGTCACGATGTAGCCCTCTTCGTGAATGACGACACCAGAGCCGCTCCCACCGTCGCGTTTTTTGCTTACGATCCGGCCCGACGAAAAATCTCGCATGTGCTGCAGGCCTGTGGTCGTGATGTAGACGACCGTCGGCGCGACTTTCAATACGACGCGAACATCGGGCGTGATGCGACGTTCGTAGGCCTCTTGTTCGGCGTTGGGGGCGTTGACGAGTTGAAGGCAGAGAAGTGCTGCGCAAATCATTGGAATCGATGGTGGGCCGATTGAGCTTAGATCCAAACATTGAGTTCAGATTCAGTCGAGTACGAGGGTTATCGTCAACTGTGAGTGTGACCTTTTGACGTCTGCGCTTGGTGGCACTCTGTTTCGAGTATTTTCCAAAAGCCGGAACCGAACAGAATCCGTGCTTCGGTGGGGAGCGCGCTTGGCCGGAAGCCCCTCCACCCGAAGAGTTTCGGTGGGGGCTGGTGGACCCGAATGGACTTGAACCATCGACCTCCTCGATGTCAACGAGGCGCTCTAGCCAACTGAGCTACGGGTCCGGATGAACGAGCGAGCTCTCGCACGTTCGGGCGAGAAGAATAGCGAGCCGGGGAGGAGTGGTAAAGGCTTTGGAGGCTGGAGATCGGTAAGTGGTCTTGGTCTGGGCAAGTTTCGCCCGAAGTTGGCTCCTTCTCGATCGCGCTAATTCTGGCTTTGACCCAGGAATTAAAGCTCCATTCGATTCTTGGGCACTGCTGGTGGTAGGCTTCGAGCATGATTCTGGAGACGAGTCGATTGGCCGAGAAAATTGGTCGCTGGCGCAGGATTGGTGGGCCCTTTTACGCCGCGAAGGGAGCCCTGGTGCTGCTCGCCTGGTTTTTCAGCGCGCTGGTCTCCGGCTGTGGACCCCAATTGCAGCCTTTGATGGGGATGCCGCTTCCGGGCTTGAGCGACAATGAGATGGAGCAGTTTGACGCTGGTCACGTCGCATTCACCAAGCAGTTCGTCAAGGAGGAGGGGTTGGGTCCGCTCTTCAACGACTTCGGTTGTGCAGACTGCCACAACTTTCCGGTCGCGGGCGGATTCAGCCATCGCACGAACACGCGGTTTGGGCGAGCGGGTACGCCCTTCGAAGCGCTCACGGATCAGGGTGGCACTGTGTTTCAATTTCAGTTCACCGTCCCCTCATGCGAGGAGTTTTTACCACGCGAAGCGGACGTCTTCGCCAAACGTGGAACGACTCACTTATTTGGTTCCGGTCTGGTTGAAGCCGTTGCAGATGAAACTCTGGTTCAACTTCAATCCGGCAAAGGTCATGTAGCGGGGCGAGTGAACTGGGTCATCCCCTTAGGCGGTGGAGCGAAACGCGCAGGTCGATTCGGATGGAAGTCCCAGCTCGCTACGTTGCTCGATTTTTCGGCGGACGCAGCGTTAGAGGAACTTGGGTTGACGAATCGTTTGATGCCTAACGAGAACGCACCCAACGGCGACCGCTCGAAGATTGCAGCGGGAGATTTCATGGCTGATCCGGAAGATCGTCCGGACGATGAAGGCTTGTCGATGATCGATCGCTTCACGCATTTCCAACGATACTTGGCACCGCCTCCACAAACTCCACGGTCCGGGATGGTCGGCGAGCGGTTCTTCAATCAGGTCGGGTGCGCGGAGTGTCACGTACCTGAACTGACGACTGGGGAACACGAAATCAGCGCGCTATCACGCAAGCGGTTCAAACCTTACTCCGATTTTTTAGTGCACGACATGGGCAGTCTGGGCGATGGAATTGCGGAGGGGCAAGCGACCGAAAGAATGATGCGCACAGCACCTTTGTGGGGGCTCGCCGCAAGAGGCGCATTGCTTCACGACCTGATGTCCACTGGTGGCAGCTTCGCAGAGAATCTCATTTCGGCCGTTTCTCGACACGCAGGTGACGCCCAGTGGAGTCGCGATCAGTTCTTGGCTCTTGAAGAAAATGATCGCGCCGATTTGATCGACTTTCTGCATTCACTCGGACGTGCCGAGTTTGATTGGGATCGCGATTACGATGTAGACGGTGATGACCTGAATGCTTTCCTGCGCGCGCTTTCAAATGATCAGGACGTGGTGGAGGCGGATGACGCAGAAGCGGTCTTTGACGTCGATCAAAATGGGCGTCTGGACTTCACCGATTTTGGTGCGCTTCTGCGCGCGATTCGTCAAAGCCGTGCCGCAAAGGGTGATCTTTGAGCAGTTGCCTTTCGCAGTGTTGAGCGAGCGGTTCTGTCCCGCGCCCGCTCTGTACCGCAGAAGACGTAGGCGCTGGGATTGTAAATTTGCGGAGGACTATCACCCCTAAATTGTCAGTCAGGGCTTTCGGAAGGCGGGCATCTACCGAGAATCCCGGGAGCGCGTCGCACGAGACCCAATTTTGTGATTTACTTAAGGGGACCTATTCTGGGCGCCATTCGAGGCTCTAATCTGCCCTCGTGGCAAAAGGGAATCTTGACCATCCCTCTCCGATTCTCTCGCCTAGACCACCAACGACCAGCCATGCGAATCAGCGTTTTATCTCTAGCGTGCACCTCTGTTTTTGCTCTTCTGACGCCGAGTTTCGCAAGTGCTCAATGTTTTGAAGCCGTCGTCACGGGCAGCGATACTTTTCATGGTTTCCCTGGCGATCAATTCGGTCAGGCAGTTGGCCTTTCCGCCGACTACGCGATTTCCGGAGCGCATTTCCACGATGGTCTCGGGACGGACTCCGGGTCCGCGTATATCTTCGAACGCATCGGAGGAGTCTGGCAGGAGGTTATTGAACTCGAGGCGAGCGATATCACTACGGGCGACCGTTACGGCTGGGCAGCTGGAATTACTAGTGAAGTGGCTGCAGTCGGTGCGAGATATAATGACGATGCGGGTTATGGCTCGGGCTCGATTTACATTTACGAGCGCGTCGGGGGCACCTGGTCCGAGACGGCGAAAGTCGTAGCGAGCGTCGAAACGGAGAGCGACTTCTACGGGAACTCTGTTGCAACGGCGCGCGATATCGTTGCGACTGGTGCTCCTAGTTTCGATGGAGATGGCGTCGATTATGGTGCCGTTTACGTCATTGAAAAAGACGTGGGTGGCTGGTCTGAAACGGCTATTTTGACCGCTTCCGATGCGGAGATCGGAGATAACTTTGGCACCGATGTTGCGATTGACAGCGGCGCCTTAGTCGTCGGTGTAAAGGGTGGAGACGATTTCGGAGACCAATCTGGCGCAGCCTATGTCTTCGAAAAGATCGATGGTAGTTGGACTGAAACCGCCAAGCTATTGCCGCCCGATGGTGGTGCTGGTGATGGATTTGGAAATGCGGTCGCCATCCATAAGAAGACAATCGTCATTGGTGCAATCTTGGACGACGACCAAGGGACAGATTCCGGTTCCGCGTACGTCTATCAGAAACAAGCAGGCAGTTGGAATTATATTGCGAAGTTAGAAGCCAGCAACGCCGACGAGTACGACTACTTTGGGGCGAGTGTCACGGTTTCCGATGATGTGATTTTAGTTGGTGCTTGGGGGGCTGAAGCAGGTGGCATCGAACTCGGCGCTGCCTACAAATTTCAAAACCTCAATGATCAGTGGATCGAAACCTCAATACTGACCGTCGGCGGGACAGAAATATCCCCTCATTTTGGGTACACCTTGGAGCTCTCGAACGGCACGGGGATGATCGCATCGCGCGGCGAACTGGGTGGCGGAGTGGCTCGCTTCTTCACCGACATGGATAAAACCCCGCTCTACGGTTCCAACTGTCCCGGAACGGGCGGCATCGCGCCAACCTTGTCCATGAGCGGATGCCCGGCACCCGGTGGTGCAGCATCGATCGATATCAAATCGGGCTTAGGCGGCTCGATGGCATTTCTGTTCGTCGGACTGACCCCTTTGAACACGGCGCTCCCCAGTGGCTGCAATTTATTGGTCGATCCCTTCCCGCGTTATTACCCCTTGCCCTTGGCGGGTGCTGGAGCCGGAACCGGAAGCGTATCTCTTGGAATCGGGGTTCCGACCAACCTGCCTTCGACCAGTATCTACATGCAGGCCATATTGCTCGACAGCGGCGTTGTAGATGGATACACGGTCACAAACGGGCTTGAATTGATCATTCCCTAGTCGATCGCGGGGGGCGGGCCATCGCGAACGGCCCCAGGAGTAATTACGCCTCCGCTTGGTGCGGAGACCAACTCCCCTCGGGTTCATCGAGTTTGAAGCTAGTAGGGTGATTCAAAAGTTCAGCCCAAATGTCGGGCCACTTGAGCGCCCCTTGCGGCGTTGCGTCTCCCAGCTTTACTTACAAGTAAGGCGCCGTCGGCGCGCCTTGCCAGGAACCCCCAATTGAGCCGACATTTGGGCCGAACTTTTGAATCACCCCACTAGGGTGCACGCTATTTGCGCGCTCACGCTATGCTTATCGGCCAAATACAGATCCAGCAGTGGATCGCCCGCCGCAGCAGTCGGCGGGTTTATCAAGTTGGGGCTGAACTCAAAGCCCGTTCAAAGGATCCATCGTTATGAAGGTCGGAGTCGTTACCGAAATCAAGCCCGGTGAAAACCGAGTCGCGTTGACCCCCGCTGGTGCGGACATTCTTGTTGCCGCTGGTCACCATGTTCAATTCCAATCGGGATGCGGGATGGGTAGCGGATTTACCGATGACGACTACATCCAAGCTGGCGCGCAATCGCAGCCGGAAGCCGCTGGAGTCTTCAAAGACTGCGAAATGGTATTGAAGGTGAAAGAGCCGCTTTCAAGCGAGTGGCCGATGATGCGCAAGGGGCAAACCTTGTTCACCTACTACCACCTGGCGGCGGATCGGAAGCTCACCGAAGCGTGCATGGAGACGGGCAGTTTCTGCATGGCTTATGAAACGTTGGAAGTCGGCCGCACCCTGCCACTGCTTACTCCCATGAGTGAAGTTGCGGGTCGCATGGCGATCCAGGCTGGCGCGAAAATTCTCGAACGCCACAACGGCGGCTCCGGCATTCTGCTGGGCGGCGTACCTGGCGTGAAGCGCGCGCAAGTTCTCGTGCTCGGCGGCGGAGTGGTAGGGACCAACGCGGCGCGTATGGCTTGTGGTCTTGGTGCTGATGTCACGATCATGGATCTGGATCTCGATCGTTTGCGCTACCTGGACGAAGTCATGCCGCGCAACTGTCGTACGGTGTTTTCGACGCCGCTCGCAATTCGCGAGCATTTGGCATTCGCCGACTTGGTCGTCGGTGCCGTACTGATTCCTGGTGCTGCAGCGCCCAAGCTGGTGCGTCGCGCAGACCTTTCGATTCTCAAGCCCGGCAGCGTAATTGTCGACGTCGCAGTTGATCAAGGTGGTTGCATCGAAACCTGTAAGCCCACTACGCACGACAATCCGACTTACGAAGTGGATGGCATCGTTCACTACTGCGTCGCGAACATGCCCGGCGCTGTTCCGCGTACAAGTACGCAAGCTTTGACCAACGCGACTTTGTCGTGGACGTTGAAGTTGGCCCAATTGGGTACAGCGGAGGCCATTCGTCAGAACGAACCGTTGGCCACAGCGGCCAACGTCGTGGATGGCAAAGTGACCTGCAAGGCCGTCGCTGAGGCCTTCGATCTCGAGTACGTCGCACCGCGTGAAGCGGTCGAGGCTCTCTAACTCGTGCTAGCGGAGCTCGCCGGCGAGCTAACTGGGCAAGCCGTGGATCCCGAGCTCTTTGCTCGGTACGCAGTGCTCGCCGTCGTGCAAGGGCTGACGGAGTTTCTTCCGGTCAGCTCGAGCGGGCATTTGGTTTTGACTCAATCCATGATGGAGGTTGAGTCAGCGCCGTTGGCTGTCGACATCGCGCTCCATCTCGGAACGCTCGCCGCTGTATTGCTCGTATACCGCAAGTCGATTACCGACTTGTTGCGCGGCATGTTTCGCGGGCAGTTTGCAGAAGTCCTCTTGCTTGCGCTTGCGACTGCACCCGTCGCCGTGATCGGGCTGCTCTTCAAGGATCAAATCGAAACCGCGTTTAGCGATCCGAAGCTAACCGCATGTGCGCTCATCGGCACGGCCTTGATTTTGGCCATTGGTGAGGTGGGGCGTCGAAAACGAATTCGAGGCCAAGCAGCGCAAGAGTCGGAAGTCGAACCTGAGGTTCGTTTGAATCTTCGGCAAGCCATCCTGATCGGCACAGCTCAATGCTTGGCGTTGTTGCCCGGCATTTCGAGATCGGGCACCACGATCGCTGCTGGAATTCTGGTTGGACTGCCGCCGGCTTACGCCGCTCGAGTCTCGTTTCTGCTCAGCATTCCAGCCATCGCTGGTGCAGCCGTTTTGAAAATGCCCGAGCTGCTGAACGCCGCAGATGGCGGTGGATCTACGATCGCTGGAGCGATGGTCATCGCGGCAATCGTCGGTTGGGTCGCACTGCGATTCCTGCTGCGATTTATTAGTCGCGGAGCCTTCGTATGGTTCGCGATTTATTGCGGGGCCCTGGGCAGCGGCTACCTGCTGTTCGTCTAAGCAGGTAGCGTTTGAAGGTTACTGCCCGGTGATGCGAGCGCCTGATCGCGCCGGCTCACCGAAGCAAACGAGGGTTTACTCCTCGGAGTCTGCCGCCGCAGCTTTGGCTTCGTCGGCGGCATCCTCAGCAGCCTTTTCTACGGCTTCGATAGCGTCTCGCATCGGATTGGAATCATCCGAGCTGCCCTTGAGTTGGATACGCTGCTCTTCAATGCGACGCGGGAAGTAGTTGTCGACTCGGTTGGTATCCGCGGTCTCTAGATGCGGGTCCAAGACGATCTTCTCAATGCGGCGATCGGTAATGATAAGCTTGGAAACGTTCTTCGAGTTCTGGCGCCAGATCTCAGCCGGGATACGTTTCTCGATGGTTGTGCCATCCTCGCAATGCAGTTCCAAGATCACGGGCATAACAAGTCCACCGTGATTGGTGAGGTCGACGACGTAAAAATTCAGCTTGCTCTTCAATAGCTCGCGGTCGTCCTCCTCCAAACCTTCCACTAAGTCTTCGTAGGCTTTCAGGTCGGCATCGAGCACGTCGAGTTCGTCGTAGGTGTTGTAGAAGTCGATCAACTCGGGAAAGGCTTCGACGCGCTTGGGTAGCGGTTTGTTTCGCTGTTGCGCGATCGTCTTGGGCTCGGCATCGCGCTCGACCTTAGCCAGTGGCTTTTCAATCTTCGGATCGCGGGTGTCGAGGTTGTAGAGCTTCAAGCGGTCAATCGATATGTCGGTGTGTTCCGTTCCGTAGAACCAACCGCGCCAGAACCAATCCAAGTCAACTGCGGATGCGTCTTCCATCGTGCGAAAAAAGTCCCACGGGCCCGGGCGACGGAATTGCCAGCGTTGCGCGTAACGCTTGAAGGCATAGTCGAAGTTCTCACGACCGAGAATACTCTCGCGCAGCACGTTGAGCGCGGTGGCCGGTTTGAAGTAGCCATTCGGTCCGAACTGCAAAATGGATTCGGAGTTGGTCATGATCGGGCGTTGCCTCTCGCTGCTCATGTACCGCGTGATGTCCTTGGGTTCGCCGGCCCAGGAGGGATAGTCTTCTTCCCACTCCTGTTCCGCCAAGTACTGCACGAAGCTGTTGAGCCCTTCGTCCATCCAAGTCCACTGGCGCTCGTCTGAATTCACGATCATCGGGAACCAGTTGTGTCCGACTTCGTGGATGATGACGCCGATCAAGGCGTACTTCGTGTCTGCGTCGTAGGTGCCGTCATCCTCGGGCCTCGGTCCGTTGAAGCAAATCATCGGATATTCCATTCCGCCGACCGGGCCGTTGACCGAGATGGCGACGGGGTAGGGATAGGGGAAGGTGAACTTGGAGTAGACCTCGAGCGTGTGAACGATTGCTTGCGTGGAGTACAGGCTCCAAAGCGGCTCGCCCTCATTGGGGTAGTACGACATGGCCATGATCGAGTTGCCCTCGATGATGCTTTCGACGGCGTCCCAGATGAATTTTCGAGAGGACGCAAAGGCGAAGTCACGTACGTTTTCGGCGTGGTAAACCCAAGTCTTCGTTTCGGTGGAGCGACTGCTTTCGTTGGCCTTGGCTTCTTCCGGCGTAACGATGAAGACCGGGCGTTTCACGCCCTTTGCTTGATTCAACCGCGACCTTTGATCGGCGGTTAGAACCTCCTTCGAGTTTTGGAGGACGCCCGTCGAAGCGACGATGTGATCGGCAGGTACGGTGATCGCAACCTCGTAGTTGCCAAACTCCAGCGTGAATTCGCCGCGTCCTAGAAACGGCTTGTTCTGCCAACCATCGGCGTCGGTGTAGGCCGCCATGCGCGGGAACCATTGGGCGATCTCGTACAGGTAGTTTTCGTCGTCTTCAAAGAACTCGTAACCCGTTCGGCCGCCGAGCGTCTTGTGATTGTTGATCGCGTAGTTCCAATCGATGTCGAAAGCGAAGCTCGCTCCACCCTGCAGCGGTTGCTCGAGTTCGATCCGCATCATCGTGTCGACAATGGTGTGAGACAGCGCCTCGTTAGCGCTATTCGCCACGCGCGCAATTTCAACGCTTCCGTCAAAGGCTGCACGCGCCAGTCGACTTTTGATCGTGCGATAGCGAGGGGTATCGGTCAGCGTCGGAGCTGTCGAAATTTTCGCGCCGTGTGACTCCGGCGAGAACAGATTCGGGTCGAGCTGTACCCACAGATAATCGAGCGTATCCGGAGACTGGTTGTGATAGGTGATCGTTTCAGAACCCGTGAGGTGCTGCTTCTCATCATCGATCGCTACCGCTATTTGATAGTCCACGCGTTGTTGCCAATAAGCATGGCCGGGTGCGCCGGAAGCGGTTCTATAAGCGTTCGGAGTCGGCAGCAGCTCTTCGAGCTGGCGAAACTTGTCTTCGCTGGGCTGCTCGACGCCGAGGGCGAGCCCGGTACCGAGTAGAGCGGCGAAGAGGAATGCAGTGCGAAAACGGAGGAGAGATTTCATGGTTATTGCGCGGATCAAGAACGGAGAAATTGGTTTCGGACTGCTAGCTGCTAGTTGCCGTATCGCAATTCGATGACGGAAGGGGCCACTTCATCGGAGCGAGGCAAGGTGACGACGAAGAGTCGGTCGTATTCATCGTGGCCGAGCATAGGACCGTGCTCGGGGTGCACTTCGATGCCACTAAGTTCGACGCCCAGGCCAGCGACCAGGCCGGGTGTCGTATTCGAATGTCCTGCGATGACCACGATCGAGCCCGCCGGTAGGGATTCGATTTCGCTCAGTTGTTTGTCGGGAGAGCGTGCCGAAACGACTTTGCTCTCGAGTTGCATCAACTCGGCCAGTGGCTGAACCGTGTCTTCTGTACGTTGATACTCGCTGGTGAAGATGTGAGTGACGCCGGCCTTCGAGAGCAACTTGGAAAGCACGATCGCGCGCTCGGATCCAGCATCGGCCAATCCGGGATTGCGATTGGCGGGATCGGAACTGTCGGCCTCGGCGTGGCGCAGGACGAAGACGGTCACCGGTTTCGCAGCGTCCGCGGCGTCGGACGACGAAGGGATTGCGCCGAGCGCAAGCGTGAGTACCGGCACCAACAGCCAGGTTAGGAGCGTTTTCATGGCGACCAGTCTACTCATCACTTGTCCGTAGAGGGGCGTGAAAACGCTCAGTCCTCGGTCAAGGTAAGCGGTGCGCAGCCGTTCGACGGAAATGAATCGAGCCGCATGGTGAAACACCACACGGCTCGGTTATCTAAATCGGAGAGCAGGCTTTTAGAACTGCGCTTCTTCGGTCGATCCAGCCAGCGCACCAGTGGAACTACGTCCAGCGGTAGCAGCTTTTGAGACTGCATCAAAGTAGCTGGTTCCAACTTCACGTTGGTGGCGCGTTGCGGTGTAGCCAGAGTCTTCGGCGCCGAATTCAGCTTGCTGCAAGGCAGAGTAAGCGGTCATGCCGCTTTCGCGATAGCCGCTCGCCAATTGGAACATGCTGTGGTTCAAGCTGTGGAAGCCAGCCAAGGTTACGAATTGGAATTTGTAACCCATTGCGCCCAACTCGCGTTGGAACTTGGCGATCGTGACGTCGTCCAGCTTTGCTTTCCAGTTGAAAGAAGGCGAGCAATTGTACGCGAGCAGTTTACCGGGGTGAACCGCATGTACGGCTTCGGCGAACTGCTTGGCCTCCTCGAGATCCGGCGTCGAGGTTTCACACCAGACCAAGTCGGCGTAGGCGGCGTAGGAGATTGCACGCGCAATGGCCGTATCGAGGCCGGGCGTGATGTTGAAGAAACCCTCGGACGTGCGGCCGCCAGACAGGAACTTGTGATCGCGCTCATCGATGTCGCTGGTCATCATCTTGGCAGCGTGTGCATCGGTGCGGGCAATCACGAGCGTCGGAACGCCCATGACATCGGCGGCCAAGCGTGCAGCGTTAAGCGTACCGATAAAGGTTTGCGTGGGGACCAAAACTTTGCCACCCAGATGACCGCACTTCTTCTCAGAGGCGAGCTGATCTTCAAAGTGAACGCCAGCAGCGCCCGCTTCGATCATAGACTTCATCAATTCGAATGCGTTCAGCGGTCCGCCGAAGCCAGCTTCAGCGTCGGCAATGATCGGAGCGAACCAATGCGTATCGTCGCCACCTTCCAGGTGCGCAATCTGATCCGCGCGCGCCAGCGTTTGGTTGATGCGCTTGACGACATGCGGAACACTATTGGCGGGATACAAGCTCTGGTCCGGGTACATGTTCCCAGCCAGGTTGGCGTCCGCTGCGACTTGCCAGCCAGAGAGGTAGATGGCCTTCAAACCAGCTTTTACCTGCTGCATCGCTTGGTTGCCAGTCAAAGCACCCAAGGTGTTGACATAGTCTTCCGTGTGCAACAAATGCCACAAACGTTCGGCGCCTTGCTCGGCCAGCGTGTGGCTGATGCGGAGCGAGCCGCGCAACTTGTCGACGTCAGCGGGTGAGTAATCGCGGGTGATTCCATTCCAGCGAGTTGCGTAATGACTGCCCAAGACTTGGGCGAGATAGGGATCGGACATGGGGTCTCTCGAAATCATGAGTGCGGTAGGGGGCGATTACTCGTCGGAGCTTGACTCGACGATGCGTTCATAGGCGGGCAGGGTTAGGAACTCTTCCATGGCACCCGTGTTCAGTAAGTCTCCGAAGATTTGAGACGCGGCTTCGTACTGACCGTTGTTGTATTGGTCAGCGCCCACGTTCTCTCGAATCTTCGCGAGTTCCTCTTTCATTACGCCTCGGACAAATTCGGCATCGATCAGCCGGCCATCGTCGAGGTGTGCTTCGTGTTTGATCCACTGCCAAACTTGGGTGCGCGAGATCTCCGCCGTCGCTGCATCTTCCATCAAGTTGTAGAGCGGAACGCAGCCATTGCCACTGAGCCACGCGTTCAGGTATTGCACGCCCACGCTTAGGTTTTGACGTAGGCCTGCTTCGGTGATCGAACCGGTAGGGATCTGAATCAGGTCCGCTGCGTTAACGTCCACATCGTCACGAGTGACATCGAGTTGATTGGGACGGCCATTCAAGACCTTGTCGAACTCCTCGCGTGCGATTGCAGCCAAAGCGGGATGCGCGACCCAAGTGCCGTCGTGGCCGTTATTCGCTTCGCGAGTTTTATCGGCGCGAACCTTGTCGAGAGCGCGTTGGTTGGCCGCGTCATCGTTCTTGATCGGAATCTGAGCAGCCATGCCGCCCATAGCGTGAACTCCGCGCCGATGGCAGGTTTGAATCAAGAGTTGGCTGTAGGAGTGCAGAAAGTGCGCATCCATTCCAACTTGACTGCGATCCGGTAGCACAAACTCAGCATGCGCGGAGAAGCGCTTGATGTAGCTGAAAATGTAATCCCAACGACCACAGTTCAGTCCCGCGCTGTGCTCGCGCAGTTCGTAAAGGATCTCGTGCATCTCGAATGACGCGAGAATCGTTTCGATCAGGACCGTGGCTTTGATCGTTCCAACCGGAATATCGAGCGCCTCTTGTGCGGCGATGAAGACGTCGTTCCACAAACGCGCTTCAAGGTGGCTTTCCAGCTTGGGCAGATAGAAGTACGGACCCGTGTCTCGCGCGAGCAGGGCTTTTGCGTTGTGGAAAAAATAGAGGCCGAAGTCGAACAGTGCTGCCGAGATGGGCTGCCCGTCTACCGTGACGTGTTTCTCTTCGAGGTGCCAACCGCGCGGGCGGACGAGCAGTGTTGCCGGACTGCCGCCAAGTTCGTAATGCTTGCCCGTACCGGGAGCGGTAAAAGTGATCTCTCCGCGGACGGCGTCAAAGAGATTGATTTGCCCGTCGACGATGTTGCTCCACGTGGGGGCATTAGAGTCTTCAAAATCAGCCATGAAGACATCGGCATCGGAGTTGAGCGCATTGATGACCATCTTGCGCTCAACCGGACCGGTGATCTCAACGACGCGCTTCTCTAGATCTTTCGGAAGCGGCGCAACCGTCCACTCGCTTGAACGAATGTTGCTCGTGTGCGGAAGGAAGTCCGGACGGACTCCGCGATCGAGTTCAGCTTGGCGTTCGACACGTCGCTGTAACAAGTGCTTTCGACGCCAACCAAACGCGCGTTCGAGATCGGCTACAAAGCTGAGAGCTTGCGGAGTGAGAATGCGCTGATACTCCGGCAGAACGGTTCCGCTCAGCTCAACACCAGCACCGCTCAAAAGCGTATCAACATGATTTGGATTCGTCATTTTGATTGTCCTTGATGGGTGAACTCAAGGATTGGTGCCAAGGGGAGGGAGGGTTTGGGAGGAGCAGATGATTGCTTGCGCTTCGCACAGGCGGGTCACGACCAGTAATCACCTTGGCAATGGATCGGCCGATGCAGACCGCCGAGCTAAGTCCTCACGCAGAATCTTTTTAGATCAGCTGCCTTTTGAATTGGGGGACCATTCAAAGCAAGCGGCGAACCGGGAAAGTGTTTCCCAGTTGGCCGCATTGATCGCCCGCACTTCGCGTACTAGTGGGCCGAACTTTTGAATCACCCCACTAGCCCGAAATATTCATGAACACGCGGACCAAACACCACGAACGACCGGCAGTGCCGGTCGTTCGTGGTGTTTGGT
>JBLINP010000040.1:0-22624 GCA_047639415.1 Planctomycetota bacterium
ACGGAACGGGCCTGCTCAATATCCTTTGAGCGTCGTGGTGGTGTATCTCAATTCCGCTTGGCGTCTTCGACGTAGCCAAGCGCTTTTAGATTAGCCGCCGTCGCCGCGCTCATTTGCCCTGACTCGAGCGTTTCACCAAGCGCACGCGAGCGGGTCTTCAACAGTTCAAATTCACGAGTCAATCGGTCAACTCGCTCAGCGCTCGGCTCCAGCGCATTCAATTCTGACGGATCCGACTCGAGGTCGAAGGTTTCTTCTTCAATCTCGTTCTTGATCAATGCCGGAGCATCCAGCGGGCTGTAGATCGTCTTCAACGACCCTGTTTGAAGTGCGTACTTGATCGCCAAGTTTTCGACTTCAGCCAAGCGCGTACGGTTGGTCGTGATCGCCCCAAAGGCGCTTGAACCTTGCACGTTGCCGGGTAGCCCGATGTTCAAAACCTCGAGGATCGTCGGCAGGACGTCCACCAACATCAACGGTCGATCGTCTTGCGAGACGCCACGATTCCTCCCCGCATCGATCAACGAAATAGGCAATCGAATCAGGAGCGGAATCCGCAACATCTCGTCGTATAAAGCGTGCCCATGCCCGACCACCCCGTGCTCGCCGATCTCTTTGCCGTGATCGGCGGTGAGAATCACGACCGTATTCCCCAGTAGATTCAATCGTTTCAGTTCGTCGAATAACACGCCGACGCCTTCGTCGGCAAATCGAACTCCTCCGTCGTACAGATCAAATAATCGCGCAACTTCAGCCTCAGAGGGATCGACTCCACCCCCACCGATCAAGCGTTGGCTCTCCAAGTCATCCGACAAACTGCCTTCGAAGCCAAGTGCTTGGCGATGATGTTTGGGCGGGTCAAATTCGTGTGCAGCGTACGTGTGAAAGAAGAGGAAGAAACTTTCCGAGCGATGCTTCCCGAGCCAATCGGTAAGCACGCCCATATCGTTCTCTTCGATCAACTCCGCAGTCAAGCCGGGGACCTCGTGAATTCGATTTTCAGTGAGCGACGATGTCTTCAACTGAACGAGATCCACGGAGTTGTAACTCTCAAAGCCCGCCGCGAAACCAAACTCGCGATCCACAAACACCCCGCCTGTGAAGGCCGCCGTCGTGTATCCGCGCTTTTGAAGAATCTCTGCCAACATGGGACTGCGACTCGGATTCCGCAAGACACCGGGTTTAGTCACCGTATGCATGCTGGGCATTTGCCCCGTAAACAAACTCATGTGTGACGGAAGCGTGTAACACGAACTTGCCCAAACGTCGGTATAGATGCGCGCCTCTTTTGCAAAGGCATCGATGTTCGGCGTCGTGTCGCGATCGTAGCCGTAACAACCCAGACGATCCGCTCGCAATGTGTCGACCGAAATCAAAACGAGATTGGGACCGACACGCTTCGGTTCCGCTGGTACTAAGCGTGGCTCGGCGAAGATCCCTGCAGGCCAGGCAGCGTTCACTTCGCCCTGCTCTCCAAGCGTTCGAACTCGGAACACGACTTGACCGCGTTTTCCGCGAGCGGACTCCGGAATACTATTGCTCGCAAACTTCCAACGTCCGTCGCCAAAGGGCATCGAGGTCAAAGCGGCGTTGAGTGAAACAATTGGCGCCGCGCCCCCTTCTAAAACCAACTCGCAAGTTAGTGCGAGGCCTTGGCCAGCCGCGGGAGCAAAGGGATCGTCCTGTCCGACTGGAATACCAAAGTGAACTTCGAGGCTCGCTTCACTAGTGGGCACTACAACCGGAACCGTCGCCTCCTCGCCAGCCAGCAAGCAAATACCTGAGCGCGTTGTCATTCCAATTTCGACTTCGCCAAACGCAATTTCCGTCGAGTTGCCCTGCTCGAGTTCGTGTCGAACGATGGCCGCACGTCGATCAGCGGCACTTGCGCTGCGTAAGACGACGTTCGAGTATCGCACGCGAGCAGCGCTGTCACCGACTAGCGGAGTAAACAAACACACGACGGCCACGGCATGCGTCCGTTCACCGAGTGTCGCTATCAACTGTGGAGTAGAAGCTCCCAGGTGATGAGGATAATTAGGCGTCCAATTCGCGATTAGTTTCGAATCGAGAAGCAAGTCATGAACTTCGCGACGTGCCGGCATCTCGTCGAAACGCAATAATCCTAGGTTGCAAAACGGCTCTTTAAAATCGATGCCGAGACCTTCTCCGTCGATTTCAGCGGTAAGCACCAGATCGGTTCCAGGCTCCACTTCAACCAGCCGAATCCAAGCGCTGCCGGTGGGCCCCAAAAGTAAATCGCCCGCATCGTTTTGAAAAACGTCATCCGGCGCTTGCTCAAGCGGAACCATGCCCTCAACTCCGATGGCAAACCAATTCTCATCGAATCCCGCTCGTCCATCGACCAAGACGGAGCTTTCCCCGGTTGTTGAATTTTGGACCATGCTGCCTTCTTGAACGTGTTCGAGCACACGGACAATCGACGCATCCGAACCACCAGAGCAAGCTGCGAAAAGCACGAGGCTGAGCGGGAGAGTGAAGCCTCGCAAATAATTGACGAGGCGAGTGGCGATTCGATTGTGCATTGAAGGTGAGGTTTCGCAGCTATCGGATGATCTGCGAAACCGTCCCGAATTATAGCCATCCAAAAATAGATTAGATCGGGATATATCGTCGAAGGCGCTCGCGTAGAATGCTGATTCGATCATGAAGGACCAAACCAAAGACGTCGCGCCTTGGAACCAAGCTGCTGGATATCAGCTGCCGGACGATTTTTCGAAACGCGTCATCAGCCCCGCGCTCGTCATCTATCTGGACCGTGTACGCCACAATCTGCAGAGTGTCATCGATCGGGCCGGGAGCGTTGAGCGTTGGCGTCCTCACGTCAAGACGGCCAAGATTCCGGCTGTCTTTGCGGAATATTGCCGAGCTGGCGTAGCGCAGTTCAAGTGCGCTACAACGCGCGAGGCACACGAACTGCTCCGAGTGATGCGCACCAACTCAGTCGCGAATGGTGACCTGCTGATCGCTTACCCCATGACGGGGCCCGCGTTAATCCGGTTGAAGCAACTGGCCTACGAATATTCCGAGTTTCGACTCTCCGTTCTTTGTGAGAGCGCACAGTCGCTCGTCGAGATCCCCGAAAATCTCTCGATCTTCGTCGACGTCAATCCAGGCATGCATCGGACAGGCATCCCGCTCGCGCAGACCGAAACCATATTGAACATCGCGGGCACGGCGGGTTCGAGATTTCGAGGCATCCACTATTACGACGGACATCTCCATCAAGACGATCCGAGTGAGCGAAGGACGGCTGCCTTCGAATGCTACGACCAACTCTTCGGCTTACTGGGCGAACTTGAAAGTTCGGATATTCCGGTGGGCGAAGTGATTACCTGCGGTACTCCGACTTACCCCCACGCGCTCGCCTATCCCGAGTTCGAAAAGTTGAGCGCGACAGCTCACCGCATCTCACCCGGAACCGTTGTGTATCACGACTTGCGCTCGCATGAGTTGGAGCCGGACAGCCCCCTACTTCCCGCAGCCCTCGTCCACGCTCGCGTCGTCTCGCATCCCAGTTCGGACATCGTGACTTGCGACGCCGGCTCAAAGTCGATTGCAGCTGAAGCGGGCGATCCTGTTGCGATCGCTCTCGGCTTCGACAACTTGAACGCGCTATCACCGAGCGAAGAACACTTGCCCTTCCGCGTTCTGGCCGGTGAAGCCCCAGCCCGCGGAACTTGTTTGCAGTTATTTCCGCGCCACGTGTGCCCAACCGTCAATCTTGCCTCGGAAGCGATCCTGATGGATGGTTCCGAAGTCGTTGACGTCGTCCAAGTGAGCGCGCGTGCTCACGAAATTCTTCTCGCCGACTAACCAGCTTTGCGCAGACTCATGCGACGAGCCTGAACAATCTTGATTGCAGCCACGCGATAGCCTTCGGCCATAGTCGGGAAGTTAAAGATACTGTCCACGAATGTATCGATGTTCGCACCCGACATGATCGCCATCTGAGCAACGTGAATGAGTTCTGTTGCGCCATGCCCCACGATGTGTGCGCCGAGGAGCTTTTTTCCAGTCGGATCGGAAACCAACTTCAATAGACCTTCCGTGTCTCCACAGATTTGGCCTCGGGCGAGTTCACCAAAGGCTGATTGGCCAGTCAAAACATCACCGTGCTCCGCGATGGCTTGTTCCTCGGTCATTCCAACCGAGGCCATCTCTGGAATCGTATAGATCCCGATCGGCAAACAGCTCGAACTCGGAGGTACGGGCAAATCGAAGGCATGCAGCACGGCCCGGCGACCTTGTTCCATTGAAGCTGCGGCAAGTGCCGGCGGACCAATCGCATCTCCTGCTGCATAGATGTGCGGCGACGCGGTTTGGCAAAACTCATCGACGACGATGGTTCCGCGCTCACTCAACTCGACGTTCGTGTGCTCAAGGCCCAAGCCCTTCACACACGCAATTCGACCGGCAGCCACAAACATCTTTTCTGCGCTGATCATCTCGCCCGTATCGAGGCGAGCTTCGACTTTTGAAAATCCGTCCCACGTCACGGATTCGATTTTTCGATTCGGGAGGAAGGTCCCGCCCATTTGTACGAAGCTACTCAAAAAGCGATCGACGAGTTCGGCATCCATGAAACCGAGCGGGCGTTCAAAGCGATCGATGATCGTGACTTGAACGCCGAGGGCAGCGAATATCGTCGCAAACTCACAAGCAACCACTCCGCTACCAATCACAGTCATGGATTGGGGCAGATAGATCAGTGACAGAATCGAATCGCTGTCGAGAATGTTTTCGTGGTCGACCGGGATGTTGTCCGGGCAGCGCGGACGAGAGCCCGTCGCGATCAAGACGTGATCCGCCCACACGCGCCGTTCACTTCGATCCGGTCCTCGAACGGTCAGTTCGTGTTCAGAAACGAATTGGGCACGTCC
Organism: Planctomycetota bacterium; assembly: GCA_047639415.1. Taxonomy (GTDB): domain Bacteria; phylum Planctomycetota; class UBA1135; order UBA1135; genus OFTM34. Next base: position 4,905 of record JBLINP010000040.1, read on the forward strand.
TCTCCAACGAACGATGCCGTTGCGATTGAGTTGCTCTCCCATGAATTCAGCGTGAGCATCCCGAACTGAATCGAGACTGCGCATCAGGCTCGTCACCTTCATGTCGCCTGCTAAGGTCGATCCGACGAGATCGGGCGCTAGGCGACCAACGTTTCGCATTCCGAGTGCCGTTTCACGCAGAGTTTTACTGGGGATTGTTCCGCGGTGCACGCATTCGCCGCCTACCGCTTTTTGACGATCGACCAAGAGCACACGCTTCCCCACTTTTGCGGCTTGAATTGAAGCTTTGTGACCTGCGGGACCACCACCGATAACGACCAAGTCAAACTTTTCAATGCTCATGACAACGACTCCGCGAACAGTACAATTGAGTCCTTGCGTGCAAGCAGTTGATCGAAGTCATCCTCATAGATTTCGAGTTCAGCGACGACGGGTAGAGAAGCGAGGGACTCTTCCGTCGCATCGCCAATCTCCAACGCCCAATTCGCTAGTTCATTTGCAAGATGAGTCATCTGCGCTTGATGTAGAAATTCACCTGCTGCATTTGGATTGTGCGCGAACTCGACGGCTGCTTGCATCCAAGGTGCGAAATTCCAGCTTTGCAGCAACGCCCCACCAATAACACCGTTGAAGTGATCCATAACTTCTTCAGCAAGATCGATTTCGAGTGGTTCGCTGACACCAGCCTCTTTCCAAACGTCGATCAATAATTGCAACACAACAGGTTTGCCAATGTCGTGAAGCAATCCACATAAGAACGCACCCTCGACATTCTTACGCAACGTGCGCGCAATCTCCTTCGAGAAGGCGCCACTGACTGCGGAGTGTTTCCACAGCCGCTCTAAGGTCGGTTGAAATCCGGGAACGTTGAAGACTTTGCCTCGTACCGCCACCGCCAACGTAATCTCACATAGCGATGAGAAGCCCAACCTCGCTACCGCTTGTGAAAGCGAAATGATCGGCTCGTTGGGCGCGTAAACCGCCGAGTTCGAGACGCGCAAAACGTGCCCCGTCAACGATTGGTCGCTTTCGATTTTCGATGCGAGCTCGCGAGCGTCGCACGAGTCGCCGTTGCAAAGCGCAAGAACTTGGGATGCACTCGTCGGGAGTACGGGAAGCTCAAGCTCGCCGGACGTGGCACGTGCCTGAAGGCTTGACCCGATGGGGCCAGCTAGTAGAGCGTCAAGATGTGGGGACATTTAACTGAGAGGGGCAAAGGAAAGGATGTCCCTTGCCTATCGACCGCACAGCATTGTCGATTGAGCGCCCAGGGCTTTCTCTCAGCAATGGGTGGGAATTAAATTCCCACCCGCTCTCGCGATTCTCGAGAGCGGGTCTGAATGATCTAATTGCGGCCCAAGGCCTGCTCGGTCCGCTTGAAGATCGGAGCGAGGTCGATCAACTCGATGTCCGTTCGCTTGCGCAGCTCGCGCAGAAACCAGCCTTTGTGGCCAGCGCCGTAGGTAATCAGGAAGCGTTTGCCTTCACCCGAGTGCTTGTCCAAAGCAGCTTCGATGTTGCCGTAGTGCGCTTTGTTGATCGCCGTCCAACCGCCCGGACCGAGTTCGTCGTTGAACAGTCGATCGTAAACCGAGAGGTCCAGTTCGACGCAGTCGTCGTAGGCGTTTGAGTGAATCAGGTAGGGATCGTCGCTCGGACCTAACTGGGCTTGGCACTCCTCCGCAGCTTTGCCGGCCGCTTGGTACTCCGCCCACTCCGCAGCGCGTTCGGGATCTTCGGAAATGGCTTTCAAACGATTGCGACGAAAGCGCGCCATCGGTTCGGTCCAACCGGCTGTCGGAATGATTTCGAAGTCGAGCTCGCGAGTCAGCGGATAGACGACTTGCAAGTATTCGGGAAAGCGCATGACACGCTCTTCAATGACTTGGCCCTCACGTAGAAAGCCTTCCATCGCCGCACGCGCGCGGTTGGGCGGAATCTCGGCCAAGATGTAATTGGGATCGACTTCACGAATGAACTGTTCGAGGAACTGAAGGTCGTAGACCTCGCTCGTTTCGTGCCCGCCGTGAATTGTGCCGAGCATGAAGACTTTGTTTGAGACTACTTTTTCAGGCTTGGGTTGTTCCGCTGTCGGGAGGCTTAGTACACATATGGTTTTCGCACGCTTACAAACGATGTAAGCCTCGGTTCCATCCGGGTGAATCTGAACTCTAGTCGGACCATCGTCGACGACAATTTGATCGACAATTTTTCGACTCTCAAAGTCGAGCACTGAAATGGTGTTCGCGCCGAAATTGTTGATGAGCGCGTACTTTCCTCCGGGACAGGGAACGAACCATTGAGCACCTGGTCCGATTCCTTCCGTGATGCGCGAAGTCACTTTGTACGACGCTGTATTGATCCACGAGACTGCCTCGTCTTTGGTGGTGAGTGCAACGACACTCGAAAAGTCGGGCGAGAACACGGCCTTGATTGGAATTGGGCCTACATCAACAACCGCAGCTTCGTGTTTGTTCAAACGGTCGGTCAAGATCACCGTTCCGTCAGCCACATTCAGTTCAAAAGACAATTCAAGCTCAATCGGGTGATTCTCAGACAGCCAAAACGGTTCCCAGGGTCCGCTGTATAAGTCTTTGTCCCATTCACTCAGAAGCAGTCCCTTCTCGCGATCAATTATGAATTGCCCCCCAGCAGTAGATGGATTGTCTTCCGAAACTAAGACAACTCGACCATGGTGGCCGAATACCATCGCCCCACTTGGAGTGCCTTTAAACGCATAGGAATGAATGAGCTCAATGCCTGGTCCCTGCAAGGTAGTGGCGCTTTCCGCATCCTCACCTTGGAAGAATATAAACAGCGCGAGTGAAGCGATCATGGATCCGTCCTATGCCTTTCGATGTAAGTGATCACTCAGAACTTGAGCCACGCAACACGTCAGCTTCTTGCCGGTCGGAATGTCCAAGAACTCGTTCGGTCCGTGTGCGTTCGATGCCGGACCGAGCACGCCGGTGATCAGGAACTGCGCTTTCGGGAACTTCGTCCCCAGCATGCCCATGAAGGGAATTGATCCGCCTTCGCCCATGTACGCGGCGGGGTTGCCGAAGAACACGCTCGAAGCTGCGGCGACGGATTCGCCTAACCAATCGGCAAGAGCGGGGGCGTTCCAGCCCTGTCCGCCATCTTCTCCGTCGAAGTGAACGCGTGATCCGTAGGGCGGGTCCTTCTCGAGCAACTGCTTCACGAAGTCGTTGGCCTCGTTTGCATTGAGTGTCGGCGGAATGCGAAGCGAAAGTTTCATGCGCGTGAACGGTCGCAAAACATTGCCAGCACTATCGATCGACGGGATGCCGTCAACACCGGTTACGGATAGTGCAGCCTTCCAAGTTCTCGCCAAAACGAGATCAGCTAAATCCCCGTCCATGTGCGTTGCGCCATCGACGAAAGGAAACTTCGTGTGAATTGAATCGCCCAAGATTTCAGCAGCAGCAGCGGCTTGCTCTTTGCGCTGCTCCGGAATTTCAACGATCAATTCATCGGGAAGAATCTGTCCGCTGCTCACATCTTCCAAGCGCGTCAACAACGAACGCAACACGCGAAAGCTCGACGGCACGATGCCGCTCGCATCACCAGAGTGAACGCCTTCGTTCAAAATATCGATGCGCAGGTTCCCGACGACCATGCCGCGCAGTGAAGTCGTGCTCCACATCCGCTCGTAATCTCCACAACCCGAATCCAAACACACGACTAAGCTCGGTTCGCCAATTTGCTCGGACAGGTGATCGATGTAGAACGGCAAGTCGTAACTGCCGCTCTCCTCGCAAGCTTCGATCAGCACAACACACCGCGCGTGCTTCATGCCCGCTTCATGCAGCGCGCGAATCGCGGTCAACGACGCAAAGGCCGAGTAACCATCGTCAGCCCCACCGCGTCCGTACAAGCGCTCGCCCTTACGCACCGGCTTCCAAGGCCCAAGATCATCGCGCCAACCGGTCATCTCCGGTTGCTTGTCGAGGTGGCCGTACAACAGCACCGTGTCGTCGCCCTCACCGGGAATCTCCATGTAGATCAACGGCGTGCGACCTTCCAGTCGGACCACTTCGACCTTCAAGCCTTCGATTTTCTGTGCACGACACCAAGTTTCGATCAGGGTGACGGCTTGCTCCATGTAGCCGTGCTCGGCCCAATCGGGGTCGAATAACGGCGACTTGTTCGGGATGGCGATGTATTCGATCAGGTTGGGAACGATCTCACTCTCCCAAATACCGTCGACGAAATTCCAGGTGGCCTCGCGATCGAGTCGCGGGAGGGTATTGCTATCGGTCATAGACCCAAGGATAACGATCCGGCCGGTCAAGAGCATTGGACCAGACCGGAACCACCGTTAGTCTTTACTCGAACGACCATTGACCGCATGCGTTCAGCGCTGGAATGCCCCTCTTCCCCCTGTACTCGAAGTCGGGCCATCCCAGTCAAGCCTTCCCAGCCACGCACACCCAGCCAAACTGCACCATGAAAGCCCTCCCCCTCTGCGCTCTGCTACTACTCGTCCCCACCGCGAGCAGTTGCATCGTCGTCGCTGCCGGCGCGGGTGCCGCTGCGACCTACGGCTACATCAGCCACCAGAACAACACGTCTGTACGAGACTTCAACGCAAGTCCGACGAAGGCTTGGAAGGCCGTGCTGTACGGAATGAAGGCTCAAAAGTATTCGGTCGAAGGCTCGCCCGAACTCGGTCCGGTCGAGGGCATCGCAACCTCCGGCGATACTCGCGTGACTGTCGAACGCGTACCGGGCGGAACTTCACGCGTCAAAATCCGCATCGGCACTTTTGAATCTGAAAAGAACGAGCGACTCGGCCGGCTCTTGATGCTCGACATCGCACGCCGCTTGGGCGAATCCTAGCCCGAATTATTCATGAACACGCGGACCAAACACCACGAACGACCGGCACTGCCGGTCTATTGGTTCCTGCTGGCACTTTGCAGATACTGGCGTCCTCGACGACCTTACAAGGTCGTCTGCGGGGGCAAGTATCTGCAAAGTGCCAGCAGGAACCAATTCGAGGCGTTTTGCCTCGCGGTTCATGAATAATCCGGGCTAGCGGCTCTCGGGCAACGTCATGGCCAACTGATCCGACATCGCACTTAGCACTTGTTCGATTTCGATATCTTCCATGCAGTCGTGACGCGGAAGCGGGCATTCGCGCTTGTTGCAAGGCGAGCAAGCCAAGTCCAAACGAATGATACGATTGCGATCGCCATACGGACCTGTGCGTCTGTGATCTGCAGCACCGAAAAGAATCACGCACGGCAGTCCAACGGCGACGGCCAAATGCATCGGTCCTGTATCGAGACCGACGAATAACGCGGCTCTACGCTCCAACGCCCACAACTCGGGCAGACTGGTTGAACCGACTAAGTCGCGAACAGAGCGGGCACCTTCAATTTGCTTCAAGTCGCTTTGAAACAGCGCGCGATCATCGGGACCGCCGATCAGACAGACCGGTCTTTCGAAACGTTCCGCCGCTTGCACCGCCAACTCGCCGAAGCGACCGGGCACCCAACGATTGGCGGGCTTGGTCGCGCCCAAATTGATCAAGATCGGAGCAGCGCCGAGTTCATCGACGATTTGTTGCGCCCACTCCTCTGCCGCGTCCTCACTCGGCAGCAGTAGCTCGGGCTCCGCCTGTTCCAACTGCAGGTAGCGAACAAACTCCATGTACTGATCGACCATGTGCGCATGACGATCGCCCTTCGCGATTTTCTCGTTGCTGAAGAACCACGCGAACTCTTTGCAGCGATCGCGATCAAAGCCGAGCACGCGCGGTGCGCCCGAAATGCTCGCGAGCAAACCACTCTTGAAAATTCGCTGCAAGTCGATGACAAGCTCGTAGCCCGCCTCGCGCAACTCTCGCATCAAACGACGAACCTCCGAAAACCCGCCGCCGCGCTGCCAGTGGTGCACCCGATCGACCGATGGATGCCCTTCGAGAAGCGGCAAAACGAGTCCATGCGCCACCCAACCGATTTCGATCGTCGCATCTTCCGCTTTGATAGCAGTCGCGACGATCAGTGCGTTCGTCACGTCTCCAATCGCGCCCAGGCGAATGATTAGGATTTTGCGCGGAAGCTTCGACATGCTTACCAAGCCGCGCTGCATCCAATAGGCGAACCGGGAGGAACGCGCGCGATTTTGAAGGTGCTCGTGACCGAGCTGGGATCTTCGAAGAAGCGTTTGAGCGTGTCGGCCTCAAGCGAGTCCGCTTCAATAGCCTCTAAGATTCCGTGCAACGCCAGATTCGCAGGCTCGCGAGTACGCATCGGCAAACTCTCGTTTGCAGCGATTTTCATCAGGTGCTGCAAAACTGCACTTCTCAAAGCCTCATGGCCTGATCGATACTCCGCGGGCTGCTTCAACGCTGACAACTCGACGACCATCTCAATCACTTTGCTCCACGAAGGCAACCTACTACTGCGACGCGCTTGATCAACGAGGCGAGTTGCCCGCGCTGGATCGAACAATTGACTCAAACTAATTTCAATTGAAGCAGCAGCCAATTCAGCCGGGTCGAAGATCAAGCCGCCCGGATCCTGAATCTCGCGGTTGCCCGACGAACCCGGAGCCCGCGGTGGAATCAGTTGGCGAATTGAATCGGGTAATGCGAGGAAGGTAGGTTCGAGGGTTGAAAGCACAATCGCTAGCGCCGCTATTTGCGTTTCGGCTCTTACCTCTTTAACACCACGTCGCGACAAATCATTCAACTCGTAGGTGTACACGACTCCTCCGATGGCCCGCGCCGCCGCTTCGAGCTGATAGCGATGATGCAAGTACACCGGAACCAAGACTTCTTCGAGTTCAGCCATCGGACGACCAGAACGCATCGCGTTCTGATTGAAATTAGCCAACGCGATACGGCGTACCTCGATTTCGTGGAGCAAGTAAGCCACGGGGTCGCTGCCGTTGTCCCACAAGTTCGCAACCGGATGGGCGCGATCGGCACCGCGCGAGTCTCTGTCGCTCATGTAGCGCAGTCCAAGGATCTCGGCGTCCGCAAGAGCACCGCGCAACCCAGCCGCTTCTGCTTCTGCATCCTCATACTCGGCATAACCGTAGCGAATCACAAACTCGTCCCACTCTCCGCATCCATTTCGATACGCGTTTGATAAATCGAGTTGTCCTGCGCCGTCAATACCAATCATCGGCGCCGGGTAATCCATCACAGAAGTTCGCCCATCTGCACTTGCCGCAAAGTTGTGTGCAAGTCCGAGCGTGTGACCAATTTCGTGCGCTGACAACTGACGAATGCGAGCGAGCGCCATTTCCTCCGAACGCGCGTCATCACCTTCGCCGTAAGGCGACAACAAACCATCCGCAAGCAACATATCTTGGCGCACTCGCAACGCACCCAAAGTCACGTGACCTTTCAGAATTTCTCCGGTGCGTGGATCCCTGACCGAGTTGCCGTAACTCCAACCACGCGTCGACCGATTGGCCCACTGCACGATGTTGTAGCGCACGTCATGGATGTCAGCACCTTCCGGCAGCAGCTCCGCACGAAAGCCATCGGGAAAGCCGGCCGCTGCAAAGACGGGTTGCCAATAACGAGCGCCTTCTAACAGTGCCGTTCGAATAGGTTCCGGCGCACCGCGATCGATGTAGTAGACTATTGGCTCGATCGCTGGGCTATCAGGATTGGTCGAGTCCGATTTTTGAAGCCGATGACGAACGAGGCTTTGTACAGCGAGCGGTTCGCCCAACTTGGCCGTCAGGTTGTTCCAACTGTGCGCCCAAAAACCGCTGCGCGGATGGAAAGCGCGCTGTTCAAATCCGGGCTCGGGCAAAGCCACGAAGCTGTGACGCACCCGCATCGAGACCGAGCTGGCATCAGAAGCTGTCGCTCGAACTTCACTTCCCGGCGAGTCACTTGCAAACGTCAAGAGAGCGTCGATCTGACTGTTCTTCGGAAAGCCGAGCAAGTCCTCGCCGTAGAGCACACTGCGCTCGCCCTTCAATTTGAATTGACCTTGTCCCGCTCGAGCGAGAGCGCCCGCAATTCCATGCGCATCGCGCAGCAAGAACTCGGTCGCATCGACCAACAACCGACCATCCGATTCAGCTTTGAGTTCGAAGCCGTAAATCACACTTTTGGCGAAGGCTTCCTCCACCGCGGTTTGGACCGCCGCCTCTTCCGAATCGCTACGCCAATTCCAGTTGGGAGCGACGAGCAAAACTCGATTGCCGCTGCGCAGCGTTTGCAGCAACCATTGCTCTCCGATTTGGCCGCGATCGAGCCCGACATCGTTCGAACCGAGCCCTCCGGGCAACGAAACCCAATATAAAAATTCGGTGCCCGGCTGCGGCAATTCGAGAAGGACGCGGTGTGCCTCGGCATCCCACCAGATCGGCACAAAACCGGGTACTAGCGCCAAACCCTCCGTGACTTCGGCCACGGTAGAGACTCCGGACTCGGCGGCTACGGATGCCGGCGAGGTGGCCTGACAGCCAACGAGAAGAACAAGTATTAGAAGCGCGTGTCGCATAGTGATCGTTGAGACGCTAAAAGAGCGACGATGGTAGCGAACTCGATTCCACCCTTGCGCCCTCTTTTGGGCTTCCTTGCGTGCTTGATGTTGGCCTGGACGGTCAACTTGGCTTGCGAGCAGGCTAACGAGCCAATTTCGCTCGTCCCCGAACCTGCGGAGATCGTGCTCGACGAATCTGCGTACCCCGAGACCGCAGTCCTCGGGACCTATAAAAACCTACTCGAGGACCAGGCGCTTGAGCGCCACCCCTCCGATGGCGGCGGTCGAGCTTGGTTGGAATCTGGTCCCAAAGAAGTCGTCACCTCGACGCGGCACACTTGGACCGTAGCTTTCGAAACCGGTCCGCTCGGAATTGCCGAAGGCGGCATGATCTACTTCATGACCTCGCCCTTCTGGGGTTGGGACGATCACCCGCAGACATCGTCGCCGCAAGCGCCGGGCTACATGGTGGTCTCGACAGAAGCCGAAGGCGTTGAGCTAGAGAGCATCCCATTCGGAGGGAACTTATTTGGCGTTCAAATCGCAGGCCGCGCACTCGCATCCGGTGAAGTGGTTCATTTCGAATACGGAGCTGGCGAAGTCGGTGCGCGCTCGGACAAGTATGCCGAACGCAATGCGAGCTTTTGGATCTCGGTCGACGGCGACGGCGACGGCGTTCGAAAGCTCATCGAAGAGACAGCTTCCATCGACGTCATCGCCGGTGATCCTTCGGGCTTGTGGTTGACGTTGCCGACAACAGTTGAAGTCGGAACCAGCGCGAACCTAACACTCGCTCTCCTAGATCGAAGCGGCAATGCTTGGATCAAATGGGAAGGCGATGTCGTCTTCGACGATTTACCCGAAGGCATTGAATTACCAGAGCGGATTACCCTCAAGGCGAACGACGAAGGGCACGCCACCATTCAAGTTGTAATCGAACAGCCCGGCTTGGTTCGACTGAGAGCACGCTTGGATCCGCCACTCTTGGGCGCGCCGGAAGACTACTATTACGAGAGCAATCCGATGCTCGCGTCGGAGAATTCGTCCAAGGTGTTGTGGGCCGACTTACACGGTCATTCTCAACTCTCCGATGGGACCGGCACGCCGGAAGACTTTTATCGCTACGCCCGCGACATCGCCGCGCTCGACATAGCTGTACTGACCGATCACGATCACTGGGGCATTCATTTTCTCGACAGTCGCCCGGACCTCTGGGATCACATCAAGTCCGTCGCGAATCAATTCAACGAGCCTGGCCGTTTCGTTTCGCTGCTCGGTTACGAATGGACCAGTTGGCTTTACGGACATCGCCACGTGGTCTACTTCACGGAAGATGGCGAGCTGTTTTCCTCGATGGATCCGGAAACAGAAGATCCCGATCAACTCTGGGCCGCGCTCAAAGGCAAGGATGCGCTGACCTTCGCTCACCATTCAGCTGGCGGTCCGATCGGAACCGACTGGAGCTTCATACCCGATCCAGAGATTGAACCGGTAACCGAAATCGTTTCAGTGCATGGCAGCAGCGAAGCTCCCGATTCCCCCCAACGCATCTACCGCTCGATCTCTGGGAATTTCGTTCGCGACATCCTCGATCGCGGTCATCGCTTCGGATTTATTGGCAGCGGCGATTCGCACGACGGTCACCCTGGCTTGGCACATCTCGGTTCACCTTCTGGTGGGCTCGCTGCCATCCTTGCGGAAGACCACTCCCGCGCCAGCGTGCTGGAAGCACTTCGCGCACGTCGTGTCTATGCGACCAATGGATCTCGCATACTCCTGCGAGCTTCACTCAGTGGTGCACGGATGGGCGCAACGATCGCCGCCGATAAAGAACGGCCGCTTGAACTTCGCGTTCATGCGATTGGAACGGGTCCGATTGAAGCGATTGATATCATTCGCAGTGGCGATGTCTTCACGATCGAGTGCGACGGAAAAAGCGAAGTGCAAATGCCTCCGCTCGAGATGGATCTAAAAGCTGGCGAATACCTCTACGTTCGCGTCCGTCAAGAGGACGGCGGAATAGCATGGTCGAGTCCTTTTTATGCGGACTAGTCGGGAAGCAAATCCCAAACACAAAGCTCGCGGGGTTCGGGATAACACTCAACTCGATTCGAAGCGGTAACGACGATATCTGTGCGGTAAATCCGACGGCACCAGGCTCGAACAACCGAAAGCCACATTCGAGTGGCAGCCACCCCCGGACGTGTAATTGGTGGGTGTGGAGTCAAGCAACGCCCGAGAACAGGGCGACTTGGTCCTTCTCGAACCTACAGGGCTCGATACTCGTCCGCGTCCGGCGTACTCTGCAAAACCGAACGTGGAACCGGTTCGACCGCCGGCACGCAGAGTTTTTGAAGAGGACACGGAAGTATATTGAACATGGACATTTCCAAGCCAGGATCGCATGCGGATCATCTGCTACGCCAAACCCGTATGCACCACATTCAGTTGAGCAGTATGGCCGACTTCAAGGCCAACATCTTGCTGACTACATCACTGATCGTAATCACGATGTCCGTCAAATATCTCGACGACGCAATCCTGAAGTGGCCGACCGTTAACATGCTGTGCTTCTGCTTATTAACCATGTTGCTCGCGACCTACGTGGTCATGCCGCACCTCCCATTTATCGTTCGGCGACGCAAGGACATCAACATAAAGTCGCCGAGCTTCAACCTTCTGTTCTTTGGTGATTTCGTGTCGCTCAACTACGATGCATTCTCGGCGGGCATGGAAGACGCACTGGACGATCCGTCGAATGCTTACGAAGTTCAGGTGCGCGAGATCTACCTGTTGGGCGAATTCCTGGCACGCAAGAAATACCGCTACCTGCGACTGGCCTACCTGACCCTCCTGTTGGGCCTGTTTTCAAGCAGTGCGTTGCTGGTGTGGACGCGCCTCGTCGGGCCACTGTCGTCGTGAGACTCACTAAAACCGCGGGATAAACGCCAAGCAACCCGTGGTGAAAGGGCTGAACCATCTAATCCCTATTCGTTGCGTTCGGAATCAACGAGAGGCAATAGCCTCCAAACGCGCGGATCCTCTGCGGGAATACCGTCCAACACATACTGATCTTGGAGATGATTCAGCAGCATGGTTGCCGTTACCGATTCAGATGCAGTCGGATTCGAGCTGAAAAAGTCGAGCCCTTGCTCCGTGATAAAGACACGATGACCTTCCGCGATGCGCTGCTCAATCTCTGCGTCCAGTGCCGGTAGAACCGATAGCAATTTTTGGGGCTTGAACCGCAAGAACTTCGGCAGATAGATCATCCCTTCATCCGGCAACCAGATGAAGTGCAGTTCGGTTCCGAGGTTGTTGGAAACGAGTTGTGTGATCGGTTGGCCTTCGGAGGCCTCGAGCATGACCTCCGCCGTCGTTTGGCTCTCGGCTTGTCGATCGCGAACAATCACTTGACCAATTGAGCCGGCCAAACTGATGAGAATCAGACCGATACAGACCCGTTGTCCAAACACACGAACCGTAACAACTGCGCAAGCCCACGCCATCGGTAAGAAGTAAGCCCCGTATTCTGTGATGGTTTTTAAAACCATAAATGATGCTACGACATAGATGAGCACACCGAGAGTGACGTACACCGATTGCTTGCGAAAGGGACTCACGAAACAACCAGACAGCAACGTGAGCGAGAGTGGAAAGAAGGGCAGCGCCCACTCTTTCCAGATCGTTAGGGGCAAACTCGCGACGAGAGCAATCGTCCTCTGGAAATCGTCGAGCAGGACATCCATAGATCGCGAAGTGTTCGACCCGAGCAAACCCGCATAGTCTTTCCACGCGGTATCGATGATCGTGAATGTGAAATGCGCGAGCGCGACGACGAAGAGCAGTGCAACGACTGTCCGATTAGTTGGGTTCGCGGTAGGCGCCGCTTTTGAAGTTGACCGAAATCCAAAAAACCAAAGGCCGAAAAGAATCGGCAAGAGGATGCCCGTTCCGTGTGCTTGGGTGGCCAGCCCGGTGGCGAATCCGACGAGGGTTGCGTTTTTGACTGTCGGCTTTCGAAACAGGCGAGTGGCCGCAAAGGTCGCGAGGCAGCTAAAGAAAAAGAAGAAGGCGTGGTACTCGATCGAGCCGGCATAGAAACTGATCGCTGGACTCAAACCGACGAGTAATGTCGCTTGTGTGGCTTTCTTTGAATCCAATCCAAGCTGCAACGAGGCCGCGTAGAGCAGTGCGAGGCCAAAGGCCGTGCTTCCCGCCATCAACAGGCTCGCTGTTTGAAAAAGTGTAAGCCCCAGCGGTTCCGCTACGATCCAAAGCAAGTTCAGGACTGGGCAGAGCAGGAAATGCGCAGAGCCAGAGATCCAGGTTCCGTTCCCCACGGCGACCAATAGACCGTGGGAATCGCCGTATAACCACTTCCGGCCCAGCAAGAGATAGAACGCGAGCGAAACCAAAACGATGGTCGCGTACGTCCACCTGCTCGCTCGCTTCAGTTCCATCATCTCAATTCAAGCGCGTCAGTCCACTGCGTTCAACAGTGAAGAGCTGATTGCTGCTCGTGATTTTGAGACGTGATTAGCCATAACGATCAGCGCGCGATTACGAGTTCTCCAACCGGGCGATTGCTTCTCGTCCAGCTTTGACATCAACCTTCAATAGAAGCAGTCCGCCGACGATGAAGAACGCCAAGATGGAGAGAATCGCTGTCTCCGTAGAGCCACTGAGACTGATCGAAAGTGCAAACAGCCCAGGGCCGAGGATGCCTGCAAACTTCTCCCCCACTGCGAACAAGGCGAAGAACTCGCCCGACTTCGACTTTGGAATCATGCTCGCGAACAATGATCGGGACAAGGCCTGACAACCGCCTTGAACTGTTCCTACCAACGCGGCGAGGACGAAGAACTCGTTCTCGGTCTCCATCGAATAACCGTAAAACGTAATGCCGCAGTAGGCTGCGATACCAATCAGGATCATCTGCTTGGTCCCAAAACGCGAAGCCAAGAAACCGAAGATCAGAGCGCAGGGAATGCCTACGAACTGCACCATTACGATCGCTTGGATCATGACGTTCGTTTCGAAGCCCTTGTCCGCACCGATGATGGCGGCCATGCGATAGATCGTTTGAATTCCATCGTTGTAGATCAGGAAGGCGAGCAACAACCAAAAGGCGTTGCGGTAGGTCCGCAACTCGTGAAAGGTTGCCTTCAATTGCGCGATCGCGAGTACAAGCGCATTTCCGCTCTCATCGCTCTGCGCGTTTGCCGGCGGTTCTTTGACGTGCAGCAACAATGGAACGGTAAAGATGGCCCACCATATTGCGACGGATATAAATGCCAATCGAGTTGGCAGAGTGCCCTCGTCTAATCCGAACCAGTCGGGGTGCTGGATCACCGCGAGATTGAAAAGTAGGAGCAAGCCGCCCCCTAAATATCCGGCGGCATAACCTGCGGTCGAAACCCTATCCACCTCATCGGCGCGCGCAACGTGAGGCAGTAAGGAATCGTAGAAGACGAAACTGCAGGAGGCTCCCATGTTAGCCACAACGAACAGAATCATCCCGAGCAGCCAGTCTCCACGCTCAACGAGAAAAAGACAGGCTGTGGCTGAAACTCCAATACCCGCGAATACTCCCAGCAAACGTTTCTTGCACGCGCGGAGATCCGCGATCGCCCCCAGAATGGGCGACATGATTGCGACTAAGCCCAGAGCAATACTGGTCGCCAAGCTATATCGAAAACTTGCCTCGTTGGGATCGAGCCCGGCCGCAGCCACCTTCACAAAGTAAACCGGGTAAATGGCCGCTATCACCGTTGTGATCAGAGCTGAATTGGCCCAATCGTAGAGAACCCAAGCCCTCAGCTCAGGCCGATGCAGACCAAGCTTCTCTAGCCAAGTGGATGTATTCGGTTCGGATTCTTCCATGCGGAAGCTCCGACCTTAGACACACGCGTTGCCGCTGGCTAGCCCGGATTATTCATGAACCGCGAGGCAAAACGCCTCGAATTGGTTCCTGCTGGCACTTTGCGGATACTTGCCCCCGCAGACGACCTTGTAAGGTCGTTGAGGACGCCAGTATCTGCAAAGTGCCAGCAGGAACCAATAGACCGGCAGTGCCGGTCGTTCGTGGTGTTTGGTCCGCGTGTTCATGAATAATTCGGGCTAGTGGGCTGTGTCACATATTGGTATCACGTCTTTTGTGCTTCGCGATCGAAGCGGCGTGCAACGACAACGCGCATTCGTGAATACGACAAAGAGCTTCAACGCTACCTTGGGCGATAGAGCACCAAAGTGACGTGCTTGTTGTGGCGCACCCCCACGAGCCTGCGACGAGGTAAAGCTACGTGCGGGGGCTCAGGAGCCTACCGCTCATCAAGCCGACTTCGGAAGTCGCTTCTCGTTTAGCTCAAAGTAACGCACGCAGTTTCGACCCTGCTCTTTGGCTAGATAGACGGCTTCATCGGCCGACTTTAGCAATGCATGCGCGTCCAGATGTGCCCCATGTGCCGCACTCACGCCTAAACTGATCGTGACGTTACCGTTGAAACCACCCGATTCGATGCACTGATTCTCAACTGCTACTCGCAATCGCTCCGCGCAATCCAGAGCGCCTTCGATCTCCGTCAGAGGACAGATCACAAGGAATTCTTCGCCACCAATGCGGGCGATTAGATCACCATCGCGAAGTACAGCTTTCATCACCTTGGACGTTTCTTGCAACACCGCATCTCCGACGTCGTGACCGTAACTGTCGTTGACGTTTTTAAAGAAATCGATGTCTATCATGATCACCGAGAAATTCTCCTGGGACTCTTCCCAATCCTTCCAGGCAAGCTCGAGTTCATCCATACCTAAGCGACGATTCGGCAAACTCGTTAGCGCGTCGGTGTTGGCTGTATCGCGTAGTTGACGCGCAAGCACACCCAGTGCCGCTGTCTTCTTCACTTGCTCTGCCTGCTCAATCTCGACTCGTTCTCTGAGATTGACCAAGCGCAACGCGGCCCGAACGCGAGCGAGCAGAATCTTGGGATTGAACGGTTTCGAAACGTAATCATCGATGCCTCCATCAAAGGCTTCAACAACTCTCGCTTCCTCATCGTGCCCCGTCAGCAGCAAGAAGTAAGTGGAATGCCCTGCTTTCGCGCGACGCAGAGCTTTGCAGAGTTCGAGCCCATCCATAATGGGCATGTTCCAGTCGCTGATTACGATGTGCGGATTGAATTCTAGAGTCAGCGCCAACGCCTCTTCGCCGTCAGCAGCAGTGAGGACCTCGTGTCCGTCAATCTTCAATTGGCCTGCCAATACTCGCAACGAGACGGGCTCATCATCAACAGCGAGAATACGTAGCGACCTGAATCGATCCTGATCAACCTCGTTGTCATCGTCTAATTGTTGCTCAGATTCCGCTTCGCAACTTTCATCACGGCGCTCAATTTCTTTGAGTCCATCCATTCGCGATGTCGGCAACTTCAGATCGGAGCCCCACTCGACCCATCGCTCCGATATTTCTCCGCAGCAGGTCTCGAACTCAACTTGATCAAACCCGAGTTCGTCACGAACTCGAGCCATGATGGGCCACATCTCGATCTTCTCATCCTCGGTGGCCATGCAAAAATCTGCCAAAGTGGAGGCCATACGTATGACAGCAACCAACTCCAACGTTTGCTTGCTCGTGGTCTCGTCCTTCGAAAGGTCTCTCTTTTGGTAAGCAACCGCATCGCTAAAGTACGTGGGCATGCCCCAGTCTTGCATGAGAGCAATCGTGACCTCGCGACTGTTTATGGCGAACCGCTCGCTTTCCAAATCACGCAGGACCAGCGAGGGGTCAGCTTTACAATCGCTAATCAACTCGCTGTAGGCGACAGGATGCACACTGGCTAAGCCCAATTGGCCGACGGCGCTTAGTAGCGCACAAGTGAACCCTTGTGTGGGAATTGCGATTCCCGCTCGTTTGCTGACGTATTCGGCAGCGACTCCTCGCGCCAATGAACCCGACCAAAAACGGTCGTAATCAAATTCTTCGCAACGGCCGGCACGATTACCAGAAATCAACGAGAAGCCCAAAGCTTGATTCGAAACGTTCCTGGCGCCGATTCGCACAGCTGCTTCTTGCAGGGTTGAAATCGGAGCGACGGAACCCAACTGAACTGAGTTTGCTTGCTTGATCACGCGGCCGGTCAGCGCGGGATCAGCAGATAAGAGCTGAACGAGATCTTGAATCTCCCAACTGTCGGTCTGCGTCATTCGCATGATTTTCAGACCAATCCCAGAAGGCGACGGCAGTCGCCCTGAGTTTTTCAACTCATCAAACTCTTTACGAATCATGGGGAGTGGGTGGGATTGAAACAGGAGGGGTTCGGAAATTTCGTGACTAGGCTGCGCTGAGAGCGACTTGCACTCGATCAAATTCTTCTGCTGAGCGATTCACGAGCACGGAAACTCCGTCGAGCTCTTCTTCGCGTCCCAATCGTTCAATTTCTCTGAACAAGTCGACAAGTATCGTTGCGCCTAAATTTCCGCAACTCGATTTGAGCGAGTGAGCATTGAACTCGACCGCCTTCATGTCACCTGCTGCAGTAGCCTCGGCCAAACTCTTCATACGCGGCGGCGTGTCGCTAAGAAAAAGCTCAACTAATTCATCGAACAATCCAGGAGCACCTTCGGCTTCTAAAGCCCTCAGCGCTTCGATCACTTCCATGTCGAGAATTCTGTCGTCTGAATCTGTCATTTTTAAAGGGGGCGTAGTAACTGTGAGTGGCTACAAAGGGAATTCTTAATCGAAGGGACGTAAGTGTCTCATCGACATTGCAGCCGAGGTCGTCCCAACAAAATCGAAATTTTGGAGCAAGTAATCTGGGGGGCCTCAAAATTGAGATGCCCGCTTCAAGAGGCCCCATCGAAGAGCCTTACTCTATATATGTCAGGCACTTAAGGACGTCGAGGGGCCGGCACAACACACCTGATTTCGGCCTTGAGATTTAGCTCGGTAGACGGACTGGTCAGCCATCCGAACCAACGCGTCGAGATCCTTCGTTTCGGAATCTCGAGTCGCGACTCCAACGCTCACCGTGATCGGCTTAGCAAAGGGCAAACCTTCAGCGACCGATTTTTCGATCGCCCCGCGAATGCGTTCGCCACACCTACGAGCTTCCTCGGCCGTACTATTTCGACAGATAACCATGAACTCTTCACCACCGAAACGACAGGCTACTTCGCCTTTGCGCGTTGCGTCTTCGAGTACAACAGCCATTCGTTGAAGCACGCTATCGCCTACGT